>NZ_JCACKI010000011.1:0-106035 GCF_059505325.1 Tildeniella sp. | reverse complement strand
GTCTTTGATATAGGTCGTCGAGTCTTTGATATAGGTCGTCGAGTCTTTGATATAGGTCGTCGAGTCTTTGATATAGCTTCAGTGCGTCCCTGTGGTCGATCGTCTAGGCTTGGCGATGAGTCAGAGAGTCTTTGTGATAGGTTGTCCGGGCTTGGCGATGAGTCGGCGCGTCTTGGATATAGCTCAGGGAGTCTCTGTAATGAGTCGTTGTCTATTTGAGCTGTCTATTTGAGATTGAAATTAAGGGTGGGCACTGCCCTGCTACTTAACAATCGTAACTAACCATCTTCAGGTAAACGGCTAGCTGTAGTGATTTCAGGCAGTTTGGGCATACTGAAACCATCTTTTCCTGCGTCGCTATGAAAATCCAAGATCTGCTCAAGCGCCTCATTAATTGGTTCTTGGGCAAAGCACAACCGAAGCTGGAAACGTTAGAAGAGGAGGTGATTCACGGGGAAGGGGTGAGTATTATACGCTACCAGCGGCGAACCCATCGTGCGTATCGTACCTGGAGAGCCGCTTACAAAGAGCTTGACTATGACCTCATCTTTGGGTGGGATACGCTTGCCTACTTGCCGGATGTGCCTGTTGTGCATAAGCGCGATCGCCTGAGTACGCATTTGGTCAGCATTTACAGGCAAGGCTTGCACGCCCGCTACAACCCAGTACGGCGGTGCCACGAACCCGATATCACTGTGCTGGTCAGCGATGAAGTCTGTCTGGAGGCAGCGTTTATGAGTGAGACGGTGAGACGCTGGCGGGATACAACGAGAACCAGCGATAAGCCGATTCAGACAGACGAGGATTTGTATAACCGCATCATTGATGAGGTAGCACGTTACGCAATTCGCCATCCTCCTGCTGAAGTGGAGCCAGCCCAAATTAATTGGAGCGAAGTGGTACAGCAAACGACCAGGGTTTTTCTGGGCAAAGGGCATCCAGTTTTTCCTGTAGCAAACGAGATGCCTGACTCAATCGATCGCGGCGTTGTCGCTGCAAAACGCGAGGCATGAGCGATCGCTGGCGAATCATGCCAGTTCTATAAAATCGCCCTGCTGCTTCGTTTTTGCTGCTTCGTTTTTGCTGCTGACCGCTGACCGCCAGCCGAAGCTTGCCTGTGTAGCCACAATTTGTGAAATGGTATAACCAATATCAATCTGCGTTTCTAGCTAAATTTTGCGACGAGCTTTAACAAAAATTGAGTGGTTGGATTGAGAAAGGCTTGACGGTAATAAGTATCAGCCGCTTTTTTAATTGCTTCTGCCTGGGTTGGATACGGATGAATCACTTTCGAGAGCGCTTTAAGTCCCTTTTTGGTGACGATTGCCAGCGTCACTTCGCTGATCATTTCGCCTGCATGACGCGCCACGATCGTCGCTCCAAGAATTTGATCTGAGCCACGTCGCAGCAGAATTTTAATGAATCCATCTGTTTCTCCGTCGGTGAGCGCACGATCGACCTCTGAGAAAGGAATGTGGATTGTGTCAGTGTCTAAGCCTTTGGCTTGCGCGTCTGCTTCGTAGAGTCCAACATGGGCAATTTCAGGATCGGTGTAGGTTACCCACGGCATCACCAGGCTGCTGAGTTTGTTGCGTCCCAAGCCAAACGGAGCGAAGAGAGCATTCTGAATGACCAGACGAGCCGCTGCATCGGCTGCGTGGGTAAATTTCCACTGCATACAGATGTCGCCAGCGGCAAAGATGCGAGGGTTGGTTGTTTGCAGGTAGTCATTCACGACTACGCCATGATGGGCATCATGTTTGACACCGACTGCGTCTAAGTTGAGTCCATCGACGTTGGGCGATCGTCCCGCGCCAATGAGAATTTCGTCTACTACTACCGTTTTGGTTTCGCCCTGCTGCTGATAGTAAATCACCTTGCCCGCATCTGTTTTTTCGACCCGTTCGATCGTGCTACCCAAAACGAGGTGTAGTCCTTCCTGGAGAAAGCGTTGCTGTATCAGTTCGGCAGCATCAGGATCTTCGCGATCGAGCAAATGATCATTCTTGTGCAGCAAGGTTACTTCACTGCCGAGGCGATGGAATGCCTGTGCCAGTTCACAACCGATCGGTCCGCCACCAATAACGGCTAAGCGGGCTGGGCGATCGGTGAGCGAGAAGACTGTTTCATTCGTCAGAAATCCAGCGTCTGCAAGTCCAGGAATCTTGGGATGAGAGGCACGAGCACCTGTTGCGATGACTGCTTTCTTGAAGCGCAAGTGGCTACCGTTCACTTCAACTGTGTTTCCATCAAGGAATGTCGCCTTACCCAGAAACACGTCAATGCCCTGGCTACTAAACTCTTTTGCGGAGTCGTGATGGCTGATTTCGGCTCGAACCCGTCGCATCCGCTGCATCACCGCTGCAAAATCAACGTCTACCGACTCTGGTGGATGAATGCCAAACGGTGCAGCATTCCGTATTGTGGCAGCGACCCGTGAGGACTGAATCACCGTTTTGGAGGGCACACAGCCTAATGTGAGGCAATCGCCACCCATCAGGCTTTTTTCAATCAGGGCAATCTTCAACCCCAGCTTTAGCCCTGCTGCCCCGGCTGCAACCACCAATCCTGCTGTCCCCGCACCGATCACCACTAGGTCATAGAGCGCAGCAGGTTCAGGATTCACCCAATCTGGTGGATGCACCTGAGCTAGCAGTTCCTGGTTGTACTCATTCAGTGGTTGGACAGCAGGTTCGTCGTGGATGAAAGGGAGCATGAGGAGTGAGGATGAAAGGGGTATGGGATATGGGGTGCAGAGAGAGCAGGGGAAGCGGAGGGAGCAGGGGAGGCGGGGGACTTTTGAGCAATCAGCGGTCAGCTTTTTACCCTTTAGCCTCAGAAACCGGGTTTCTGATCATTAACAATCAATTGAAACGTATCGTCGCTTAAGAAACCCGGTTTCTACTCATGGCTAGCGAATGTCTTCGTAGAAGCGCTTAAGTGTTGTGGCGGACGCGCCGATGCCCCAAAGAAACCCAATGTAAAGATAAATCGCCGTTGCTTTGAGCGTCCCCCATTTTGCCACGCGGCGATCGGACGACTGTACGACTCGATTCACCTGGCGGATGCGCCCATAGGGTAGCAGTTTCAGGCACAAGTCCGCTTCTTCCATAATGGGGAGTGCTGGATCGAAGCCACCACACGCCCAAAAATCACCGCGACGGCAGAACATGACTTGATCGCCAAACAGCAGCCGTAACCCTTTGAAAAAGAAACGGTAGGGACGGAACAGCAAAGGCGCGTAGTAGGTTTTCAAGTAGTTGTGTAAGGACACGCCCCAGCGAGTGGTTTCGGTGCCTGTCATGAGTGAGATGAAACCACCACAGGCGATCGCGGGATTCCCCAACGTCCTTGCAATCACTGTCACCAAATCATCGGGCACCAATGTATCCGCATGAAGAAAGCAAAGAATCTCTCCAGTAGCTACTTCCGCACCCCGATTCATTTGAACCGATCGTCCTGCCTGTTCGGATGTGATAACCAGGAATGCAGCGGTTTTGGCGATCGACACTGTTTGATCCTGACTGCCACCATCCACCACCAAAATTTCCCACGCAGGCGGATCGAGTACGCTCAGGCAGCGCAATGTCCTTCCTAGTGAAGTTGCCTCATTTAGGGTGGGAATGATGATGGAAACTCGAGGCATGGGAAAACCAAATTAACCAAAAGGAAACGTCCATGTCCAAAGTTCGTAGTAGATCCATGCCTCTGGTAACGATAAAGCTACTGTACTTCCTAAAATCACCCACCATCGTAAACGTGGTACGGCGAAAAAGGCAGTAGCGCTAACAAAAAGAGACTTGAATGTACCGATGGGTATACCTATTGATAAGAAAAATAATATCGTCTTAAGAGAAAGAAGCTGAGGTAAATAAAGGTTGGGCTTTGCAAACCAAAGAACTAAAAAATGAGTAATTACTGAACTAGGAATACACAAGATTAAAAAGACTTTAAAGACCTTTGATCCGTTCATGTTTGAGAACATAGAATTGGCATTCCTAAAGATCTGCAAAAGCTCTAGCAAGCAAGTGTACAGATTCTCAGATCCCCGACTTCTTGAAGAAGTCGGGGATCTTTGTCCTTGGTCACACGATCGCCCCACTACACGAACTACCCGCACCAGCCGTACAGCCAAAGCAATGATGTCCGGTGACAATCTCTCGTTTAGCTAGAAACGTTGGATTAAAGTCGCGGATGTGAGATCGCTGACCATCCGGTTGTTGTACATCTAAGTCCAGCATTTGATTAAAATCGCAGTCGAAAAGGCGACCGTCCCAGGAAATCGACAGCGTGTTGCGACACATCAAACCCGCGATCGTACCCGGATTAAACGCATTCACAAGACGTTCCATATACGCTTGCAGATTGCCTGAAGTCTCTAACCATTCCAGGTAGCGAGAGATCGGCATATTATTGAGGGCAATGAGGCGATCGAAGGTAATTCCATAATTTTCCTGCAACCCATTTTTCCATTCTTTCTCAATGCAAGGGTTGTTTTTGGCGAGGCACGTACCCAACGGATTCGTCACTAAGACCAATTGACGTTGAGAATCGCCCTTTCCATAGCCTGCTGCATTCAACCGTTGTAGAGCTTGAATGGATTTCTCAAACGTACCATCGCCGCGTTGGGTATCAGTTCCTTGTTGCTGATAGTGGGGCAGCGAACAGACTATCTCTACGCCCCGTTCAGCCAGCCATTCAGGGAGATCCTGCATTCGTGGTAGCAAGAGAACGGTTAAATTGCAGCGATCGATCACATGCTTGCCCCGCGCCACACATTGATCCACCAGATAGCGAAAATGAGGATTCATTTCAGGCGCACCACCTGTGAGATCGACCGTATGGGCTTCTGTCTGATCTAATGCTTGCAGGCAGGACTCGATCGTCGATCGATCCATATTTTCAGCCGTGCGCGTGGGACCTGCATCCACATGGCAATGGCTGCACGTCATATTGCACAGCTTGCCGAGGTTGATTTGAAAAATCTCCAGTTTGCCGGGTTGTAGGATTTGCCACTGGTGCGCTGCCAGCGTTTGAGCAAAATCGCCCTGCTGCGGCGTTTGGGACAAATCCACGGCTGCCAGATCTGCAAGCTGTTGTTGTGGATCAGCGAGGCGCGATCGACCATACAGCAATGCCGTTGTCGCTTTGGATGGCGCTGACGGCTTCCGTTCGAGGTTCTTCTCAATGCTTACCGTCAAGTCTTGTACCGTTTCAGACATTAAAAATCCTTTGCAGTCTGCCTGTGGTCTTCTATTAAAAGCTTATCGTTTACAAATGGTTGCTGACTGCTTCACGTTGAAACCACTTTTGGAGTTGCCGGATGGAACTTGAACGCTATGAAAAATGGGAACCCGTAGAAGGGATTACAAACCCTGTGCATTGTGCTCGGATCAACGAAGGTGAACAAGGGCTATCCATAACACTCATTTTCTCTAAGACGGTTGATGGGCTTCATGCAAAACTCCGAATAAATTTCGTCGGTCGCACGCCAGCCTACACTGTTCATGAGGAATTTGTTCATCCCTGGAATGTGGCTTTCGTTGAGCCGATCCCGAAGCTTGAAGGAAAGTGGGTGGGATGGACTTTTCCACTCCTCATTGTCAAGCATTCTACATGGTTAAAATCCTTCTCAGAGAGTCAAATAGTAGGTTACGCGGATAGTATTCACTATCGACTCATGACGTTAGACAAAATTGTTGACGTTCTCTATGACGGAGTACCTGAAGCATCCTGGGTGCAACAGGCTAACTCTACAGCACAGAACTAGGTGTGATGGTTCGCTCCCAAACGGGTAAATCGTCGGGTCGATCGACATCCGTAAGCGCTGGCAAAGTGGCGAGAGACAGATTCAAATTGCTGGCAATGTCTACCGTTTGCTGAAACACGCGATCGGTGCTCCAGGCGATCGTCTTAAACAACTCAGGCACCGATCGTCTCAGCCCAATGAGGTAATAGCCACCATCCGTTGCAGGTCCTAACACCAAATCAGTTTGCTGTAGTGCCTGAAATGCCTCTGTCAGCAGCACGTCCGTCAACTCTGGACAATCCGTGCCAATGATGATCGCTGCCTTCACACCATTATCAAACGCGGTTTGGAATGCCTGTGCCATGCGATCGCCCAGATCCCCCTCAGGCTGTGGCTGATAGCTGAGATCAGAACCTAACCAGGTTTGCATTTGGATGCGATCGCCCCCCGCAAACCAGATTTCAACCGTTAACGATAGACTTTGCTGCAATCGTTTAACTTGAGCCAGCGTATATTCAGTCATCTGACGATGGAGTTCTGCGGCTGCTTCAGCTCCCAAAGCGGGAATCAGTCGCGTTTTTGCTTTTCCAGCTTCTGGGTAGCGCGTAAAAATAATGAGGCGATCGCTCACGGGTTATCTGTAATCCTTACTGTAGTGAGCATACTCTGAACGCTGGAGCCGAGCAGCCCTATGGAAACCAACGTCCGTAAGCAATACAACCAAATGGCAGCGTTGTACGATCGCGTTTGGAGTCGTTACGTCGCTAAAACTCTGGCGTTTCTCAAAGACTGGGCGCAGCTTAGCCCAACCAGCACTGTTCTTGATGTCGCTTGCGGCACAGGAACGTTTGAGCGCCTGGTACTGCGGGAGCACCCGACACAATCGATCGTCGGCATCGATCTCTCCGAGAAGATGTTAGACATTGCTCAACAAAAGTGTCGTGCCTTTCCCAATGTTTCGTTCCAAAAGGCTTCTGTCGCTGCCTTGCCGTTCGCCGATCGCAACTTTGATGTCATTGTATCTGCCAGTGCCCTTCACTACTTTGACGACCCGATCGCAGCCCTCATCGAAATGAAACGGGTACTCAAGCCCGATGGCGAACTGGTTATCCTCGATTGGTGTAAGGACGACTGGCTGTGTCGGCTGTACGATTTTGCGTTGAAGCGGTTTGATCCAGCGTATAGACAGTGCTACACCCAGGTCGAGTTTCATAGCTTTCTAGGTGCGGCAGGCTTTCAAATCCGGCGCGCCACCAGAGTTCGCCTTACTTTAGCGTGGGAATTGATGGTTGCGACTGCGAAGCCAATCGCTTTGGGCGATCGTTCATACGAAGGCTAAAGCTCTCCCATCTTCAAGGATTGATTGCCTGGACAGACCAGCCTGAGCCGTCTTGCTGATGCAGCCAGCGATTTTGGGGATCACCGCGTAGCTCCAGGTGATCGACTTCCTGCGGATCGAGCAGCAGCAGGCAAAAATGCGGTAAAGGAGTCGTAGCCTCAGGTACAGGCACATTGAAGCCATCGCGATCGGTTTGAGGCTTACCAGGATGCGCCCAGGCAAACTGAGTCCGGGCACCATCGGATAACGCCTGCCATGCAGTCTGTCTCGCCTTGAGCAGTAATGGATCAGGGTGATCGGCTCTGACTAACAGTAAAGCACCTGCAAGACGGAACTGTTCCCGCGTTTTGGGAAAATACCAGCAGGCTTCACCCCAGGGAGTGCGATCGATCTGGTCTGCCTTCTCATTCCGAGCGTCAGTGACAAATTGCAGTTGGTTCGTCCCATCAAGAAACCCCCGAAACACGATCGTACGGTTTGCAGGACGCTGATCGGCACGCACGGTTGCAAGCTGCAAATAACGAGCATACGCCAGAGAGCGATTGCGGTGAAGAGCATGGGCAAGCGGCGACCGCCAGGAAGCCAAAGACATAGGGAAAGGCTAAGAGGAAAGGCTAAAGGCTAAATGATAAGGGATAAAAAGACAGAGTAGGTATAAAGACTCGCGTCCAGCCCTATCTTTCATCCTTTAGCCTTCATCCTTTCCTCACGTCTCCATCCAGAGCGGTACATGATAACGAGCATCCCGTAACCCATCATCAAGCTGTCGATAGGCGGGTTCGTAGTGAGCGACTAATGCCCAAAATGCTGCTGAATGGTTCAAATGCACGGTATGGCATAGCTCATGGATGAAGACGTAGCGCACCAACTCGCTGGGCAGAAAGAGTAGTTTGCAGTTGAGACTGATCGTTTTGCGGCTAGAACAACTGCCCCAACGGGTCTTTTGACCGCGCACAGACGCAGTTTCAAACGGTAGCTCTAATTCTTTACTCACACTCCGCAGCCAGGGAAGGAGATGCTTCTGAGCCTTGCCAATCACCCACTGCCGTAAAGCTTCACTACAGGCGTTTTGATCGGTCGTCTGTCCAAAAAGGCTTAGCGTCAGGTCAGCTTGCTCGATCGCCCGAACGCCGGGTAGCTGAGTAGGGCAATAGTCAACCTGCCAATTTTGCGCGATCGCGCGCAGGCAAAGTCGCCCTGGTAGCTGATCGGCTGGCTCTACTCCAACTAAGGCTTGACGTGTCTCGACCTGCTGAGTCACCCGCTTAATCCAGCGCTGTTTACGCTGCAAGATTGCAGGGATGGCGGTTCGATCGTAACCTTGCGGTACGACAACCTCCAGGCTGCCTGCCACTGAAATCTTGAGAGAGACATGCTTTGCTTTAGGGCTTTCTCGCACGGTGTAGCTCGGCAGCATGGCAACATCAGTTCTCTGTCTGTGTTTCGACATTCCCATTAACGCACTCTATCGTCAAAGTGTCACCCCTCCAAATGACAAAAACTTTATGCCCTTTTCAAGCCCTGGGAACGCTTATAATCAACGAAACCCTTTAGCCTTGGACAGTGCGCTGTGGGTTCTAAGGAATACAATTTTCAAAGATCTATCCGGCGATCGGACTGTCTGACCAATCTCATCAGGTTGAAGCGCTAATGCCCAGATTCAATCGCAAGGTGCTTCAGTTAAATGACCAATGCCAGACAGCACTCGTTCGTCATTGCAATCAACATGGGTATACTGGGTGACGAATAGAGCGCTAGACATGCTGTTGCAACCGTTCGCACAAAATATCACCCTACGTCCGGCGATCGCTGAGGATGTAGCTTGGGCTGCCCCACTATTTTTCTCGGCAGGTCCAGCCGTTTTCAGTTACATTTTTGCTTCCCCATTTGAGGAATCAAAGGCGATTTTTGGTCAGGCGTTTGCCTACCCTCAACATGCTTTCAGCTACGAACATGCTCAAGTCATTGAAGTGCTGAATCAACCTGCTGGTGTCATGATTAGCTATCCGGGCTTTTTAAAACGTCAGGCAGATGAAAAAGTGCATCAAGTGATGGCACGCATTCTGCCGCTTCGCAAGCTACCCAAAATTTTGGTCAATCTAGCAGACCTGACTCGTATCAAGCAGGATATTTCTGTCCAGGATTATTACATTCTGGGTCTTAGCGTCGTCCCAGAATGCCGTGACCAGGGTTTGGGCACCTACCTGCTTGCCCAGGCTGAAGTGCAGGCACGTGCCCACCACTGTCAGACGATCGCGCTCGACGTGACCTATACCAACACGTCCGCCAGAGCCTTATTCGAGCGCCTTGGTTATCGAGTGACATGCAGTAAATCAACCCAGCGCTTTGAGCAATTAACTCGCTCTGGTGGAGTGCATCGCATGGTCAAACGTTTAGACAGTCAAAGTGCTTAATTGAAGCGAATTGACCTGACGGTTATTGTCTCTCAGCGTTAGGCTAAGACTACCGACTGCGCTAAGTGGTGACTTGACTATGAATCTTCCAGAGCTTGACACCGAAACGATCGATCGCATTCTCGAAATGGCATGGGAAGACCGTACACCCTTTGAGGCGATCGAACGACAGTTTGGTTTGCTCGAAAAACAGGTCATTGCCCTCATGCGGCGAGAGATGCAACCGTCGAGCTTTAGAATGTGGCGTAAGCGAGTCAGCGGTCGCCCAACCAAACACCTCAAAGAGCGCGATTTTGTAGCTGGACGCTTTCGATCGCAAAACCAGAAGTAGCTCTAAAGCTGGTAGCTCAGTAGCAGTCCTCGATTAAACTGACAATCTCTGGAAGCGGTCAGCCGTCAGCTTTCAGCATTGAACATGTCCCATTTGATTGTGTAGTTTGCTTATCAACTTTTACTAACTGCTGCCCTTATACCAATTCGATAAAATCGCCTTACAGATTCGCGATGTACGACTTTCCTAAAATACCTGCTGAGACTGCCCTCACCCTAGCCCTCTCCCAGCAGGAGAGGGAACCGGAAACGCCTGAAAGCCCTTCTCCCCAGGGAGAAGGGTGGGGATGAGGGCAAATTTAGTGGCACATCACGTTACAGATTCGTTTTTGCTGCTGACCGCTGACCGAAGCTTGCCTGTGTAGCCACAGTTTAGTGAAATGGTATTAGTTTTGAGTTGCTCCTGCCTGCTGCCTGCTGCCTCCTGCCTTCTGCCCCTGCTTGCAAAGAGCAATGACCCTTGACACCCAAATTAAGCAAAAAGCACTGGAAATCGGCTTTCATCAGGTTGGGATTGCGGCGATCGCACCTGAAGCGTCTGAGGATACGCGCCTGCAAACCTGGCTCAACAGCGGCTATCAGGCAGATATGTCCTGGATGGAGAATCCGAAGCGGCAGGATATTCGACAGGTCATGCCAGATGTTCAGTCTGTGATTTGTGTCGCGCTGAACTACTACACTCCTTCTGTGCGCCCTAACAGCAGCACGACAGCAAAAATCGCCCGTTACGGTTGGGGGCGTGACTATCACAAGGTACTGCACAAGAAGATGAAAGCGCTCACTGCCTGGATCAGCAGTCAGGGAGAGGCTGTGCAGGCTCGCTATTATGCCGATACCGGACCTGTACAAGATAAAGTGTGGGCGCAGCGGGCTGGCATCGGTTGGATTGCCAAAAACGGTAACGTTATCACGCGAGAATACGGTTCGTGGGTGTTTTTGGGCGAAGTGCTAACGAATCTGTCTCTGCCGCCCGATCGCCCACATACGGCTCACTGTGGCACCTGTACGCGCTGCATGGATGCCTGTCCTACTGGTGCGATTCCAACGCCTCAAGTAGTGGATGCCAATCGCTGCATCGCCTATCACACGATCGAAAATCGGGCAGCGACCTTACCCAACGCGATCGTCCCTCATCTCCAGGGCTGGGTAGCAGGCTGCGATATCTGCCAGGATGTCTGCCCCTGGAATCAACGCTTTGCCCAGCCGACTGATGTCGCTGACTTTCAGCCGCACCCCTGGAATCTCACCTCGACCTTGCCAGCCTTAGCCACCATCACCGATGAAGATTACGATCGACAGTTTACAGGCTCCGCTCTAAGACGCATTAAACCCTGGATGCTGCGACGGAACGCCCAAGCAAATTTGGAGAACAGTCAATAGATCAAGTCTCACGCAGAAACTGGGTTTCGTTCAAAAGTATTTAAAGCCTCCGATTCGTTACCTTTCTTAACAGAACAGGTTATAACGGAGACTAGAGGAACCCTTTTTAGACGTTATGCCCCAAGCACACGCTCCCGCTCAAACTCAGCCAAATACGCTACAGCAGTTGCAGTTAGAAAGTGTGCAACTCAAGAAGCATTTAGCGGCACAAAAAGCGGTGATCGCTTCACTGGAACGACGGGTTGGGCGATCGCTGGACACTTTGAACGTTCATTTGCAGTCGTTAGTCAACGTTCGTCAAGAAGCGCCGTGGTACTACCATCTCAGTATCATGCAGCACGAGATTAACAGTCTATGTGATTTGATTGCAGACACCATGCTGCTGCAAAAGCTAGAAGCTGGCAGGGTAGACGTGAAGCTAGAGCCTTTAACATTGACACCGCTCCTGGTAGGAGTGACTCGCCACCTGCTTGACCCCAAAGACGGTAGCCCTGCTCGACTGATCTGTGACATTGATGCCGCTCTACCACCAGCTTTAGCCGATCAAGAATTGACTGAAGCCGTGCTGACCGACCTTCTCGCCAGAGGCTTAAAATATTCTGATGTAGGTTCGCCAGTCATTTTAGGTGCCGCCCATAGAGCTGATCGCGTCGTGCTGCACATTACAGCGCAGCGGTTTGCCCCCGCTGGCGATCGAGATTTTGCCACCGAAATTATCCTTTGCTGCCGTCGTATTGAAGTGCAGCGAGGACACGTTACATGCCAGCAGCATGTTGATGGGTTACAAACAGTCACGATCGCGCTTCCCCTTGCGTCTTGCTGTGATGCCTGATGCCTAGAACAATCATCTACAGAGGAGATACGGAGCTTGAAGCATCTATTTCAAGCTCTGCTTCATGTTCTTTAAACGGGATCTTCTACGTGTAGGTAACGCCTCTATCTGCAAACTCAAAAGAGGTTCAAGCTTGGAGCAACGTAGAAGTAGAGCTATTTTGTTAGTTACCAATTTTCCCGCTCTTCGCCAGTTGAAAACTGTTGGCTAAGCGTTAATATTCTCTTGCGTTCAGGTGGTATCAGCGATTAGCTTGACGAGACCAAGGCTTTGAAAGAGGTGTTTGAGCACATATTTCGATCGCGCTCAAGGTTGGTTTGACCCACTCCGATGACTGTTCATAGTGAACTTATAAGCTTCTCAAGATAGGCAGCTCCCTGAAATCAAAAGGGCTTAGTGAGCTTATTTGAATTCCTCTTAGCGTAAGTTTAAAGATTTGGTGAGCATGAAGATGCAAGATGTAGGTAATAGTACGGTTCTGCTACTTTAATCTTTATTGCTTCTCTCAAAATGTTCTTCCGGTTGGTTCTGTTGGTGAAAGACGAAGAAAAATAGCGCTGTCTTGTCAATGGTAAATCTTCTACGTATCAGTAGTTACAACTACATATCAGTAGTTACAACTACATATCAGTAGTTACAAGGCTTTTCAGCTCAACTAACGATAAATTTTTTACACCTATTTTTCTCTGCTTCTGACTAAGAACACGCGATTAAAAAAACGCTTTTTCTTCCAAAAAAATAGAGAGATCCTCCCTTACAGCAATCTGGTACTTAACCCATGACCACAATGCACCCTCACGGCTCTAGCGCTACTATCAACCCCTATTTCACCCAGAGGCAAAAGCCATTAGAGCTACTGCCATACCCAGTTTATCTGGTGACCAAAGAGTCTAAGTGGAATGATTTAATTGACAATCCCAATCAGAAGATCACTGATGCTCTTTACAAGCAATGTGTGCTTTCGGAAGACATTTGGTCAGCACAGACGTTTATGAACCTGAAGAAACGAGGTTTGAATGTACACCTCGTTCCTCATCTTGTACCAGGAAGTATCAATATTGTTCCTTTCGACTATATTTATCTGGCGGATTTCTCGTACCGCAGCTATGTTGTCGCTGTGCAGTACGATCGCCCTCATCCTGAACTTTGTGAGCGCCGTATTGTTTTAAATAAGGTGGGCGCGATCGATTCGACGCACCACTTCTTGCCGCACTGGCCCCAACCCAACTTAGAGCCGCGTGATCCGTCGCGGGGCACACGCATTGAAAACTTGACCTTTAAAGGCAACAGCTACAACTTGGCTGAAGGATTCAAAAGCTCAACCTTTTTAGAGGCGCTCAAAGCGCTGCGTATAAAGCTTGTTCTTAGCTCAGAAGAGGCAGGTTTTGACGGTTGGCGCGACTACAAAACAGCCGATGCTGTGATTGCTGTACGAAACATTACACGCTACGACAGTACGCTCAAACCAGCTCTGAAGTTGACGAATGCCTGGTTTGCTGGCTGTCCGGCTATTCTCAGCCCTGAACCTGCGTACCAGGATTTACGGCAATCGGCGCTCGACTACATTGAGGTGACCACGCCAGAGGAGGCGATCGCTGCTCTCAAGCGGTTACAAGATGAGCCAGCACTCTATGCTGCTATGGTTGAAAACGGCTTTCGACGCGCCAGCGAATTTACAGAAGACAAAGTTGCGCTTTATCTACGCAATTTACTAGCAAATCCTATTGCGGCAGGTTACGAGCAGTGGCTACGTCAATCACCGCTTCAGAAGCTGATTGGACGACCCGTTCAGCACGCTGGACGTATCATCAAGCAACGGCGTGAGCATCAGTATTACATGGCTCATAGAGATAACGGTCCTCGCTTACTGACAGATGCTGCCAGCAAAAACACCGTCAATTAGCGGAACGTTTTTTGAGCAAGATTTTACGCTGGTAAGGGCGAGCGATCGTTCGCCCTCATTTCTTAACGTTGAATGGTTTTAGCTGACTGATTAAAAAGAGGGTGTTGTGAGCTTCTATGGCAGTGCGAGTGGTTTCGATGATTTGGGTGTAGGCGGCAATGGTCAGCCCGTGACCCAGATCCAGGCTTTCATCCATTGATTTGAGGTTGGCAAGGCGACGCTGGGCTGTGTCGAGAGCGGCAGAACCGCGAGTTTGTAGAGTCATGATAGATGCAACCATTTGATTTAGTGATTGTAGGAGCAGGTTTCGCTGACTGCCCTTGCTTGAGTCGAGAGCCTGTCGCTAAACCCATCCTGATATGGTTTTTCCAAGACAGCCCTATGAATGCTGAGATGAGACTCGTGTTTCTAGGGCATGTTTTAAAACCTAGAGCCAAAGGAGAATGGAAGCAACCTGTGTAGCCGCAGTCTCGTGAAATGGTATTACTAACAGTCATTTTTCTGTCGAATCTGATGGCGATCGTGCTGCAAGCATTGTGTGTGCGAATAATACCAATTCTACAAAATCGCCCTACAGATTCGTTCTTGCTGCTGACCGCTGACCGCTGACCGCCAGCCGAAGCTTCCCTGTGTAGCCACAGCTTAGTGAAATGGTGTAACACAGCATTGAAGCCGAACGTTGAGAGATTATCGGTCACGAAAATGCTTCTGTGTTGGCTCAACTGTGGCGTTGGCTTGCTCCATTTTGGTCTCTCAAGAGCCGTTAAGCTCCAAAGCTTTGTGCTCCTACTGCAAACCGTCTCATACCCCATATGGTCGTGGATAGGGTTTTAGCATGGTCTTGCACTGGTAGATTTCAATCACCTGAACGATCGCCCCTCCCCGTTGAATTGGAACGTCAGCAACCTTCTGAATATCCTGGAAGTAGTTCTGATATTGATCCACAGCTAATTGCGCTTGCAATGCTGTTGTGACTAGAAGACCGCTTTGTCCGACCCATTGTTTGCGGGTTGACCAGAAAGCAAAACCACGCAAATCTTTGTCAAAGCAGGTGATGGGTTTAGGGTTGAGAGGCGCGATCGCCATACCCAACTGTCCTGCCAAATACAAATCATTGGTAAACAAAAAATCTGTATTTTGCATCGCGGCAGTGAGCGTTGTCGAATCTGCAAAGCCTTGTCGTAGTTGTTGGATGTCAATAAGTTGTGTGGAAGCATCATTAGCGGGCGTGAGAAAGCCACCAAACAAGGCATAGCGGCTTGGTTTTTGAAAGGTACCGATCGTCACATGCAGCAGCGCCACCAACAGCAAACTGCTTACCACCAATCCCGAACCCACAAGCCAGCGTTTGACAGCGCGACCTTGCCAAGTGACCGCCTGTTGTCCCAACAATAGTGTTGCGCCCCAAAAACCTGGCATTGCCCATGTTGGCAAGATCGATCGATAGCCACCCATCAGTGTGAAGGTCAGCATCAAGGGAAGGGCAAGCCAGAGCGTAAAGGAAGTTTTGAGTTTTGAATTGTGAGTTTTGCTAACCGCTGACCGCCGACCGCTGACTGCCTCTACCACTGCTTTTCCACTCACCCACCAAAGCGGAAAGCCGAAGGTTGGAAACAAGTAACCAACGCCCGCGAGAAAAGTGACCAGCAAATCCAGAAGACTGTAACCACGATCGGGCACTGCCCGCCCTGACTGAAACCGTAGCGAGACCCAATCATGCTGAGTATTCCAAACCACGATCGGCAGCACTGCCAGCGCAAACAAGCCCAAACTTGCCAGCATCCAGGGAGAAACGAATGCGACCCGATAGCGTGGACTGGTGAGGCAGAATCCGATTAACCCAAAACCCAGTGCCAAGCCATGATATTTACCCAGGCAAGCCAGCCCGACGAGCAGCCCGACGATCGCGAGTCGATAGCTGGGGCAATAAGGGCATGAAGAGACACTCTCTGCGTCTCTGCGCCTCTGCGGTTCCCCTTCTTCTCCAGGACAAAAAAACTCACGTACCGCTATGTAGAGTGCCGCTGTCCAAAAGAACATCAGCGGGCTATCTGGCAAGGTTAGCACGCCGAAGCCGAGTTGGAAGATAGGGATCAGAGTTGCGATCGCCAACGTCAGCACCGCCGCTTGCCTTGAAAAAAGCCGCACACTGGTCAAGTACAGCAGCAGTAACGATCCCGTGTGCAGCAGTAGCGTGCCCAGGCGAATGGTGAAAGGAGAAACATTGCCTGTCAGCCACGGACCAAAGCCTGTTGTCAACGCGACCAATGGAGGATGGTCAAAGTAGCTCCAGTCTGGATGAAGCGTGTAGAGATAGTAGTAGCCTTCATCAAAACCAGGCGGTAGCCAAACAGCGATCGCGCACCGAAGCAGCAAGCCACCTGCTAAAAGGCTTACCAGCGGCATATTTTCTCGCTGAATGAACCATTTTTTTACCGCTTCCATGCCCTGCTCCGTGCTGATGTCGATCGCTAACAGCATTCTGACGCTAGCCAATCTTACGCTAGTAAGTTTCAGCCCTTTACTCTCTGACGCAGGAGCAATGAGCAGAGTGTTATGATTTCAAGATCTATTTGCTATCCAATATTGCTGAATGAGTATAGACTTTTTAGCCAACCGCTGTGAGTTTGCTAAGCCTAAGCAGTATAGCGGCAAAGGAGAAGTGACTTTTGCAGTCATTGGATGCATTCTCTGGTTTGGCGCGATCGTCGTTCGGCTGGGTTTTGGTGAACAACTATGGACGTTAACTGAACGGTTCATTGAAGCATCTTCCTTCGTTATTTTTGCTGCTATACCAATCTTTTTTCTAGCCACTTCGATCGGGACAGCGTTCGCTAAGCGAGTGCTATTGAGAAACAACGGACTCTGGTTTCAAGTACTTATTTGCCTGCTGCTGGGGCTTTACATTAGCCTGATTAAACTGTTGGCACTAAATCCAACGCTTTTTACCTGTCTTGAAGACTTTGAGAGCTTAATTATTAAAGATTACTTTTGGGCTAACGTTCTTATCTTTTTGATGGGAGCCTTTATTGTGCTTCGCATCCCCTTTCTACTGCTAGAGTTACGCAAGCATAAAATTCATAAAAGAAAGTATCGATCGCTTCCTCAAACCATCAGAGATAGCAGTCAAATCATTCTTTTACTAAGCCTTCATTTTATTTATACTAGCCTCGTTAATACCTCTTTTTTGTCCGCTGGAATCGAGACTGTAAACTCAGGGTACATCATTGGCTTTGGCTACTTTATCATTGTCGCCTTGATGCATCTGCCCATTGTGAGAACAACGCTATTTGATCGCACAACGGTCTTTGATCTGCTGCTAGCAGCGGCTTGTCTGATCAGCCTCTTTATGTTTTCTAAACCTGCCTTCAGTTTTGGCGCGTTTATTAGCCTCACTCTCTTTGTTCTGGTTTGGATTCATGGCACGGGCATGGGACGATCGCATTTTGGCTATAGCTTTGAGATTCGCAAAATCGATTTGTTCTATGTTGCCAAAGCCATCTTGACAGCGATTTGTCTCCTGGTGCCATTGGCATTATTGCTCAACTTTGCGCCATCCAAAACGGCTTCTGCCTTCGATTGGCGTGCGATCGGTAGCGATGTGCCTTTTTTCCTGAGCTACGCCATTCTTTTCAGCTTTCGGGTGGGCATCTTTGAGGAAATTCTGTTCCGATCGGGGTTGATGGTGTTCATTCGTGACCAACTGCAAACGCGATCGCACTCCTCTTTGAGTCGGCAACAGCTTGTTTGGTGGTCGGCGATCGTGTGCTCCGTGGTTTTTGGCATCTGTCACATCGGCAATGATCCCGAATCTGGTAGCGCACTCTCACCATTGCAGTACAAAGCCACTTACGCCGTACTGGCAACCCTGGCATCCATGTTTTACTCCCTTGCCTTTGGTGAAACGAATCGTCTCTGGGTTTCGATTACCATTCACGGCATTGTGGACACAATGGCTGTCGTGCTGCTAGGTGCGTCGTTGGTTGTGCCGTTTTAGCAATGAGCGGTCAGCTTTCAGCGGTCAGCGGTCAGCTTTCAGCGGTTAGCTCTCAGCGGTCAGCTTTCAGCAAAGAGTGGACTATAGGCAGCCCTAAATCATTTGTGAGCAAAACTCATGTGAGCAAAACTCAATGATTTGCAGTCAGCTAATCGCTAATGCTGATCGCTTTTCGCCATGTTGTCAGCATCGCTTGGTAGAATAGAGTCCCACCACACACCGATCGCGGGCAAGCAACACAAAAACCATGAGCACAGGGACGCTGTTTGATAAAGTTTGGGATGCACACACCGTCGGCGTTTTGCCGTCTGGACAGACGCAACTCTTCATTGGGCTGCACCTGATTCACGAAGTCACCAGTCCCCAGGCTTTTGCGATGTTACGCGAACGGAATCTAACGGTGTTGTTCCCCGATCGCACGATTGCTACCGTCGATCACATCGTACCGACCGACAATCTGGCGCGTCCCCTTGCAGACTCGATCGCCGAAGAGATGATGCAGGCGCTGGAGCAGAACTGTAAGGAAAACGGCATCACGTTCTACAACGTCGGGTCGGGCAATCAGGGCATTGTGCATGTGATCGCTCCAGAACAGGGCTTGACTCAACCAGGTATGACGATCGCTTGTGGAGACAGCCATACTGCCACGCATGGAGCGTTTGGCGCGATCGCCTTTGGTATTGGCACCAGCCAGGTACGCGATGTGCTGGCATCTCAAACGCTGGCGCTGGCAAAGCTCAAAGTCCGCAAAATTGAAGTGAACGGCAGCCTGAAGCCCGGTGTTTATGCCAAAGATGTCATCCTGCACATCATTCGGAAGCTGGGCGTGAAGGGTGGTGTGGGCTATGCGTATGAATTTGCGGGTACGACCTTTGAGCAGATGAGCATGGAAGAGCGGATGACGGTTTGCAATATGGCGATCGAAGGCGGTGCCCGCTGCGGCTACGTCAATCCCGATCAGGTTACATTCGACTACCTCAAAGAACGCGATTTTGCGCCAAAAGCAGCCGAATGGGAGAAGGCAATTGCCTGGTGGAACAACATTCGTAGCGATGCCGATGCCGTTTATGATGATGTTGTGATTTTTGATGCAGCCACGATCGCGCCTACGATCACCTGGGGCATCACGCCGGGTCAAGGCATTGCCGTCAATGAAACCGTGCCAACACCCGCTGAAATGCCTGTGGATGAGCGGGCGATCGCCGAAGAAGCGTATCACTACATGGATTTGCAACCAGGCAAGCTCGTCCAGGGCACAAAAGTTGATGTCTGCTTTATCGGTAGCTGCACCAACGGCAGAATCAGCGACCTCCGCGAAGCTGCCAAGTTTGCTCAAGGGCGGCATGTCGTCGAAGGCATGAAGGCATTTGTCGTCCCTGGCTCTGAGCGCGTGAAAAAACAGGCAGAAGCAGAAGGGCTACACAAAATCTTTGTTGAGGCTGGTTTTGAGTGGCGCGAACCGGGCTGCTCCATGTGTCTCGCCATGAATCCTGATAAACTTCAGGGTCGCCAACTCAGCGCCTCGTCATCAAACCGCAATTTCAAAGGGCGGCAAGGCTCATCGTCTGGTCGCACGTTGCTGATGAGTCCCGCGATGGTGGTTGCCGCAGCGGTTACAGGTCAGGTAACTGACGTGCGCGAGTTGCTGTAAGGATCATCAGAGTTCGCTACCAATATGCTGAAAGCACGGACGCGCTTGATACGATTAAAACGTACTTGCGATTCAGCCCATGATTAGTTTAGTCGCCGACACGAGCGTTGATTCACCCCGTCGTGCCATTGTTATTGGTGGCAGCATGGCGGGTCTGCTTGCCGCTCGCGTCCTGATCGACCATTTTGCTGAGGTCGTGCTGATCGAGCGCGATGGTGTTTCTGACCCACTAGCAACTCGTCCCGGTGTGCCGCAATCGCAGCATGTCCACGTGCTACTGACCCAAGGTCAACGCTTGCTAGAACAGCTCTTTCCAGGTTTAGCAGCAGCACTCACCGCAGCAGGTGCGCCGACCGTCGAGTGGACGGCTGACTGGCTCATGTTGGGGGCGGGGAAGTGGCTGCCGCGCTGTTCATCCGATCTGTCAGGACGGACGTGTAGCCGGACGCTACTGGAAGGGCTGATCCGTCAACGGCTGCTAGCATCTCCAAAGTTGACGTTGCTCACAGGCTGTCAGGTCGAGGGATTGCTCACCACAAAGGAGAACCAGCGCGTGAACGGCGTTCAGTTGCACTGGCGTACTCCGGATGCCGCATCAGTGCCGTTGCTGAGTGCCGCGCTGGTGGTTGATGCCAGTGGGCGGAATTCTGCTTTGCCTAGCTGGTTAACGCAGATGGGCTACGATGCACCACCAGAAACGATGATTAATGCCTTTCTCGGTTATGCAAGCCGCTGGTATGAGCGTCCAAAGTCTTTAGAAGCCGATTGGCAAGGCATCACTGTCGCTGCACTCGAAGGGGTTAACTCGCGCGGCGGTGTACTGTATCCGATCGAGAACGATCGTTGGATCGTCACCCTCGGCGGCGTAGGACACGACTACCCACCGACAGACGAGACAGGCTTTCTGGCGTTTGCTCGCAGTTTGCGGGTACCCATTCTGTATGACTTGCTCAAAGAGGCGCAACCGCTATCGCCGATCTACAGCTATCGTCGTACCGAAAATCGTTGGCGACACTATGAGCGCTTGCATCACATGCCTGAGGGTATTGTGGCGCTGGGTGATGCAGTCTGCGCCTTCAATCCAGTCTATGGACAGGGCATGACAACAGCAGCCTTGAGCGCAATGACGCTCGATCGCTGCTTAAAACAGGTGCAAACTCAGACACGCAATCATTTCTCGCTCCGGTTTCACAAGCAGCTTGCCCGTCAGCTCAAAACTCCTTGGCTAATGGCAACGGGAGAAGATGGTCGCTGGTCTACGACAAAGGGAGCGCAACCAGGGAGGCGTGAGCGTCTGATGCAAAAGTATTTCGATCGTGTCACTGTACTCATGCAGGACAGTCCAGCTCTTATGAAAACGTTTGCGGAAGTGGTGCATATGGTCAAGCCGCCAACAGCGCTGTTGGCACCAGGCATCGTGCTGCAAGTGCTGGCAAGCTACGGCAAGCGCATTCCTAACACAAACTGACGCTTTCTGCCCCACCAAACGCTGTCTCCGTGCCGGGTAGTTGAGTAGCAATCTGGAGCCTTCAACGCCCTACTGCTAGTGGCTGTGTTTATTGGTTTTTCACACAGCCGTACAATCACGCTGTTCATTCGGAGCCGAACCGCTAAGAATTATCGCAGTGTTACTGTTGAGGTTCGGTGTATGCGTTTGAGTATCTTAATGACTACGATCGCGCTCTTGCTGTTTATGACTGATACGGCTCTAGCGGGCAAAGGGGTTCCCGGTAGACGAGTGGGAGGCGGAACGCGCTTAATCAACGTCATTTACAAGCCGATCGCTCTGGTTTATTTGCACCAACACTATTGAGTGCGTCGTTCAGTTTCTCTCTTGATAGCGCTCATGCTCTCGCCCAATGAATCCTTGAAAACGTCGTAAAAGATCCTTGATGGCGTTCCCGCTTTGGGTTGCACCTCAATGACTTGAGTCAGCAAAATCTGATTTGCTTTTGCACCTGTGTAGGGCGCGATCGGTTCTAGCAGCCAGTAACCCTTCAGGCTTTTCAAGTCACCGTCGATCGCTTGAAAGTCAATGCGGGTTTTGGCTGTTTCCGTAATCGCTGAGCGAATCCGCGATCGAGCAGTCACAAAAAACACTTGGCGCACATCAACCTGCTCAATCACTTTCTGATTGCCATTGACCGTAATCACTTTGCTCGACACTACATACGGCATGAACGTTGGCGTATTGCTGTAGTCTGTGAGCACCGACCATACTGTATCTGCCGACGTTGAGAGTAAAACTCTGGCTGTATACTGACCGTTCTCTCCCGTAATCAGCGGCTGACCGTTTCGCAAGAGCACTCGCTCTTCTGTCGGCAATTGATCAACCGTGCTGTTGAATAAACTAGAGCCGGAGGCAAGCGGCAGTGGCAGCAGCGAAAGAGCGCCAAAACAACCAGCAATCACGCTAATGTGGATGAGCTTCAACATAGAAAAGGTTCCTTGATGGATGGAGCAATCGGGTCTCAAACATTTGTGCAGAATTTAAGCACTGCCTTGTAAATATCAGAGCTGTTGGTTAAAGCCACCCTAAACCTTTGAGGACGGTTAGCGTTGCAACGGTAACCCAGAAAATGACAGGCAAACTCAAGAGGGTGGTGAGCTTTGAGACTGACCAGATCTGTATAACGTCTGTATAACGACAAACGTGGTCAGAGCGATCGTGCCCAGGTTACTCAGCAGCCCACCCATTGGACTATCGATTGCAAGCAAGTAAAAAGGATACAGCCAGCATGAAACCATCAAAGCTGTCACCCAATTTCGCGCTTGATTCAGGACTGCTATCGCGCCAACTCTAGAAAGTTATGCATAAAACGATTTGCCAGCGGTGCCACGAAAGGAGAGTGCTCTTTTGCGTCCTTTAGCAGTTGAATTAAATTGGTATCTTGAATGTTACTGTCTTTCAACTCCTGGTCGATCACAGCAGCACAATCGCCTAAAACATTCTCATCAATTTCGAGATGGAATTGCATTGCCCATACATGATTTTGATACCGAAATGCTTGATGGGCGTACTTCTCGCTTCTTGCTAAATGCACACAACCCGATGGTATTTCAAAGGTATCCTGGTGAGATTGGAAAACCTTGAAGCGCTCAGGGAACTCCTTCAATAAAGGATCGGTTGCTGAGGATTGGAGTAACTGAACGTCGCACCAACCTGCTTCTCGTCCAGCCTCTCCTCGGTAAACTTTAGCACCTAAAACGGTTGCCAAAATCTGAGAGCCTAAACAGATGCCTAGAGTCGAAATTCCCTGTTCGATCGCATCTTCTAAGAGCTTAAATTCATATCTTAGAAACGCATGTTCTTGATCTTCATAGGCGCTCATTGAGCCGCCTAAAACAATAATATGAGAGTATTGATTAACTGGCTCTAACAGTACTTCACCCTGAGGTGTGTCCAGGTACTTAAAAGGCACTGCCTGTTTTCTTAGCGCAGTTTCTAGTAAGCCTAAACTGGAGCACTTTTCATGCCGAATTACTAGAATAGATGGTTTTTTTTTCATTGGTATCTCGATCGTGGATCAGTAATCTAGAGTGAGTGTTTATGTCATGAGTCGATGACTTATGTGTTGCGTTCTAAGCACTTGGTTGTCAGGTTTGCACTAAGCAGAGTAGCATTGAAACTGTTTCGCATTTTGTTGGGCAGGCTAACGATCCCAAGGATTGGAACTGAGTGGTGCAATGGTTTCTTTAACCTCAGAGCAAATTAATCAATTTCATGAAAATGGGTTTTTAATCATTGAAAACCTTTTGGATGAAACCATAGTTAACCGTCTGGTTGAGCGGGTAGAGCCGCTTTTTGACGGTGAGTTTGAGACAGGGAATTATCCCGATGAGTGGTATTGGAATCCGTCTCTGGGTCTACCGGGCGCGTCAGGGCAAATGAGCAATGTTTGGAAGAGCGATCGCGCCCTCGCCTCTGTCGTTCTGTCCGCCAGAATGGGAGCCATTAGCGCAGAGTTGGCTGGCTGGAGTGGCGCACGGATTTTGAGTGACAGCCTGTGGATGAAGCCCTTTGGCGCGACCGAAACGACGCTGCATCAGGACTCAATGTATTCGTTCTACCATACGCCCCAGCAGTTAGTCACGTGTTGGATTGCCCTCAGCCACGCAGTTCGTGGGGCAAGCACGATCGAGTATGTTCGCGGGTCTCATCGTTGGATGCGCTCCGGTGCCGTGCCAGAGTTTCACGCACCCAGTCGCAGCTATCGCTGGGAAATGGAACAGGCAGCGAAACGGGCAGGCATCGACCAGCCAGAGGTGATGGAACTAGAGCTAAAACCAGGCAGTTGTGCGTTCCATCACGGTCATATGTGGCATGGTTCTGGAAAAAACCTGATGCCTGATGTCGTTCGCCGCAGTCTTGTGATTGTACACATCCCAGCGGAGTCACGCTTTCAACCAACGGGAGCCTACGTACCGGGAGGATACATTGCCGGACGTTATAAGCGCTTTGGGGATGACACGATGGATGAAAGCTTCTTTCCGATCGTCTATCAGCAAGATGGCTATCGCACGCCCTTTTTAGGGAATTATTGTGAGGATGCGCTGGCAGCACAGGCTCCACTGATGATGGTTTAAGAAGTCGGGTATTACAGAGAGTGATGTTTGAGCCAAAGAACATCGCTCACAAACCATTGAGGATTGCCATTGATGAATCATGAGCCAGTGCAGCTAAGTGACGGGCAAATCCATCAGTTTCAAGCAGAAGGGTTTCTGATTCTGGAGAAATTTTTGGATTTAGAACTGATCGATCGCGTGGTCGATCGACTGGATCCCCTCTTTGCGACTCAATTTGAAACAGGTGTTTATCCCGATGAATGGCACGGACGACCAGGGCTAAACCAGCCAACTGCGACCCGACAAATGTGTGGGATGTGGCGGTGCGATCGTACCGTTGCCAGCCTTGCCCTCTCAGCCGAAATTGCTCGCTTGAATGCCACACTTATGGGTTGGAGCGGTGGACGACTGGCAACGGATAGCTGCTGGATCAAGCCTCCCGGTGCGCCAGAAGTGTTGTTCCATCGCAACAACACGGCGTTTACCTGCATCGACCCATCTTCCGTCATCACCTGCTGGATTGCCCTGAGTGATACGACGGGTTCACCAGGCACGTTGGAGATTGTACCTCACTCGCATCAATGGCAGTGCTCTGATCAATTCCGCTTTCTTCATGCGCCAAAAGAGGATTACCGACAGCCTCTTTGGCAAGCGGCAAAAGAGGCAGGGGTTGACCAGCCTGCGCTCTTAGCGGTAGAGATTCCGGCGGGTGGCTGCATTTTTCTACACGGCAATCTGTGGCATGGTTCGGGGAGAAACACTACCGCTGATCAAACTCGCCAGAGTTTCGCCATTACAACCCTTCCAGCCGATGCCCGGTTTCAACCTCCTGGCGTGGGTTCAGGTTACATTTTCAGCCGCTACCGCCGGATCGGTGAAACGGCGATGGATGAAAGTTTCTTTCCCATCCTTTGGACACAAGCAGGCGATCGCACTCCAATGGTCATGGCATACTGCGACGATGCTCTGGTCAGCATCTGATTGTCCTAATGATGACAACCGATCGGAAACAGTTCTCCGTATGGAAGCTTTGAGTTAGTAATGCTTGCTACGAATTTGTTTTTCTAAGTAGCGTAGCTTAAGCGGAAATTCAGTTTTTGATTAGGAACGTCTGCGAGCGCTACTCAAAGAACGTATTTTTTAGCTCAAAGCTCACGTTGTTAAAACTAATCTAAAACGATTCGAGTGCCTTACTGTAGGCGGTCTTAGCATTTTGCTTGAGACCTATCTTGATGCAACTGCGTAGATGTTGTCCATCTCTAAGACGTTAATTCGTAAATGATTAAAACGTCCACGTGCAACCGTTGTGGCTATTGAGTTCTTTGTTCCCTAAGGTTTATTATGTCTACCGACTTAGAGATTAAACCGAGTCTTTCTGGTCTTCGACCCGAATGTCTTTCTTTTCCTGAAGTGATTGCTCAGTCGATCGCCAACATTGCGCCGACGGTAACGCCAACCGTGAATGCAGCGCTCGTGTTTGCCACGGCTGGCGTGGGCACCTGGTTGACCTTTGTCTTTGCCACGATCGGGTTGACCTTTGTTGGCATCAATATCAACCAGTTTGCGCGTCGTTCCGCGTCTCCCGGTTCCCTCTACGCCTACATCACCAGGGGACTTGGACCGATCGCTGGTGTGCTGACGGGTTGGGCACTAATTCTGGCATATCTGCTGACGGCAATGGCTGTTACCTGTGGTTTTGCCAACTACAGTCAGGTCTTGCTGAGTATGGTGGGCATTAGCCCGTCGATCGGGCTAACCATCTTCTTAATTGCCATTTGCGTCGGCTCTGCCTGGTATGTGGGATACAAGGATATTGAGCTTTCGACCGTGGTGATGCTGGCAGTGGAAGCCGCTTCGGTTGGGCTAATCATTATCCTGGCGCTCATTGTGATAGCCAAGAAAGGTACCATCATTGATCCGGCTCAGTTAAGCCTTCAAGGTGCAAGCTCAGGCGGAATCGTGACCGGACTGGTGCTGGCAGTCTTTAGCTATGTTGGGTTTGAAAGCGCCACAACGCTGGGTGATGAGGCGAAAAACCCGTTGAGGAGTATTCCCCGTGCAGTCATCATCAGTACAGTCATTTCGGGGCTTTTCTTCATCGTTCTTTCCTACATTGAAGTGCTTGGTTTTCAAGGTGCCCCTGTCGCCTTTAACAAGAGCGAGGCACCGTTGAACGATTTGGCGAAGTTTGCAGGCGTTACCTTTTTTGGAGCGTTGATTTCACTTGGCGCAATGGTCAGTCTCTTTGCTTGCGCCCTTGCCAGCTTAAATGCGGGCGCGCGAATTTTCTTCTCAATGGGGCGGCATGGAATTTTCCATAATCTTGTCGGTCAGGCACACGGTCGGAATGAGACTCCGCACATTGCCATTACGATCACGGCGGTGCTTACGTTTCTGGCTCCTGTACTGGCAATTTCAAGCGGTGTCAAGGTGCTGGAAGGATATGGCTACTTTGGCACCATTGCAACCTATGGGTTTCTGGTTGCTTATATTTTGATCTCGATCGCAGCTCCGGTTTATCTATATCGTGAGCATCAACTGCGCTGGAGTGATGTTTTGTTTGCGGTTTTGGGCGTGGGCTTTATGGTTATCCCCGTCCTTGGCAGTATTGGGCTTCCCGGTAGCGACCTGTTTCCCACACCCGCTGCACCCTTCAACGCCTTTCCCTACTGGTTCTTCCTCTACATGGCGATCGGGGCAGGCTGGTTCCTCTTTCTGCGGTTCCGTTCGCCTGAGATTATCCAAGAGATGGAAAACGATATTGAAGCTACACATACACGCTTCAGCGACATGAAAAAGGTTTAGCGACTCATGGTAACGGAATTTGTTTCATCTAATTTAACGAGCAACGGGGCAGAGCAGGCAGCATCCGATCGCATTGACCAATTCATGTCCACTCTTAAGGAGTGGGAGATTGAATATGTACGGTTTGAGTTGCCTGATCTGCACGGGATCTCCCGCTCAAAAGTGGTTCCCATTGATAAGGTGGAAAACTACACCCGCAAGGGTTTGAACTTCTACGGCGGTACGCTGGCGCTTGATACGGCTTCAATGGTCGTTTCGGGAGCGGGACTGCATGAGGAGCGGAAATACCGCGATCACATGTTGATACCTGACCTCGATACGCTGACCCCTGTGCCGTGGCTCGATCGCACCGCTAAAGTCATTTGCGATCCGCAGTGGAGTTCCAACGATCCGCTAACTGTTGCACCACGCTATGTCCTCAAGGCACTGCTGCACAAAGCCGCTGCGATGGGTTTTGACGTGATGATGGGACACGAATTTGAGTTCTATCTGTTGCACGGCGAAACACAAGAACCGTTGTTCGGTGGGCTACACATCTTTAATCAAATTCGCAATCAATATGTGCCCGAACTGGATCAACTCCTAGACTACCTGCGCGGTTCTGGCGTGGATGTGATTACGAGCAACTGTGAGTACGCACCCTCGCAGTTTGAGATCAATTTTGGTCCGGGTATCGGTCTTCGCGGTGCCGACAAAGCGTTTACGTTCAAGAATGCGGTGAAGGAAATTGCTCATCGCATGGGCTACCTGGCAACCTTTATGTCCAAGCCGTTTGCCGATCGCGCGGGATGTTGCTGCCATTTTCACATCAGCTTGCTCGATCGCAACACAGGCAAGAATATCTGTGTGGATCAGGACGATCCCGATGGTTTATCCACCACGTTCAAATCTTTCATTCAGGGTATTCTCACCCATACTCCGGCGATGTTTCCGCTCATTGGTCCCACGCCAAACTGCTACCGTCGCCTCAAGCCTCACACCTTCGCGCCGTCCAACATTAGCTGGGGTATCGAAGACCGATCGGCAATGGTGCGCGTCAAAGCTACCCATGATGAAGACACTCATCTCGAAATGCGGGCAGCATCGGGACTGAGCAATCCCTACCTCACCGCAGCGGCAACCCTGGCTGCTGGCTTGCTGGGGATCCAGCATCAGTACGCCTTGCAGCCCCCAGTCGAGGGACCGAGTGAAGACAATCCCACGCTACCCAAGTTTCCTCAAACCCTGGAAGCAGCACTGGAGGCATTGGCGGCAGATGAGGAACTGCGATCGCTCTTAGGCGAAGAGTTTGTCCATCTATTCACAACCGTCAAGCAATTTGAACTTGCCCGCTTCCACGACCACATCACGGAATGGGAACGGCAAGAGTATATGGAGATTTATTAGGGAGTAGGGAGTAGGAAGTAGGGAGTAGAAAGTAGAGGTTTAAGGACTGCCGTTGTCCCAAGCCTCAATGTGGAAACCTGCGGCTTGCGCGTGTTGCTCTATCTGTTCTCTATCGTGAGTGGCAATAAATAGAAGGATGCCGCCACCATAACCATCGTCTCGGTTGAGAGCCTGGGCGATCGCATCTGCCGATTGAAGGTGATAGCCCTGCCAGCCAAACATCGGATAGGTATCACAGACGATTACCAGGGAGCGCGTTTGACCCGCGACGGTGCCTGCCAGCGCCATAAAATGACCAACATTCCAATCGGCAGGTGGTGGTGATATTGATCCACCCTTTAGATAAGCGATCGCGTCCTTCACGCTTAGATGAGAACCCCATAGATGTCCCGTTCGTACATTGCACAAGGGAACCGCATTCCAAGCGGGATGCTTTTGGCACAGTTCTAGAACAGCAGCGACTTTCTCTGCTGACCATTCTGTCTGTAGGGGCAGGAGTGTGTGACTATGCTCAGACATTGCAACAGCCGTCATTAACCCCTGCGCGGACGTTCCCGCGTCTTCAGGACGCAGAGCAGTGGGAAGTGGCAGTTCATAGTCCTGTTTTGAAGCTGCGCCTTGAGGCAACCAGGTGATGGGATCGCCTGTAGGGAGAACAGAACCTGCTAACTGAGCCATGTACTCTGAAGTGAGATGATGGAAGCCACGCGATCGCAACAACAGTGCTGCCCAATACGGTCCGCAAAGATTATCCGGCTGTTGACCTGCACACTGATGTTCCCCGACAATCTGAAGCATTCCCGGCAATAGCTGTATCGAGATGTCCTGCTTTACCATCTGTCTTCTTTCTTCCTCAGCTTAGTCGAGACCTGAACTATCAGGTTCTATCCGTCTCAACGGCTGGGCGCTCATCGCACAAGCGTCTACGTCTTACCCAGCCAACAGGCAGACCGCTAACTCTGTTTATTAATCGGTTGCTAACTATCGCGCAAATTTTGGTGCCGATAAAAGGCGTAGGCATCAAACAGTGCGCCGACCAACCCGCAGGTCAGCCCAATGACCAACGTTCCCTGAAGTGAGTCGCCGCTCCCAAAGACTGCTAGAAACTGTAAGAGCTTTGCGGCTCCAACTTGCGCGATCGCCGCAACGACGGGCACTTGTTCGATCGCCGACAGCAACGCCAGCAGAATGCCGATCAGCACAATGGGAGAGGCAAAGCTAAACGTGCTGGTCAACAGCAGGGAACGAATAAACGCGGGTGACATGAGCATAGGAGTAAGATGCTGGTTCATCCAGTTAGGCGACTTGAGGCGATGCGAGTTCATCTCTACCATAGGAGCGATCGTCTCGATCACCAGGAGATGTGAGAAATCTTAAATCAAGCTTAAATATCTTGTTGAAGCTCTGTGAACAATTCCAAGAAAATCAAGACATGCGGTTTGTGTGGTAAAGAGACATTCGTCGCAGGGCACAGACCAAAGGCTGATTGGGACGGAGGTGCGATCGCGCCCGTCAGCGAGTCGATGGCTCGTCAGTTGTCTCACAAAATCTGAGAGCCGTGTGCAAAGCTACTCATGCCGCACTCCCTGAAACGATCGTCGCTTGTCTGTTGAAGGGTTGGGTGTGGGCAAAGGCACTCGATCGGAAGCGGATCTATGCTTGTCTTGCTGACGACCTCAAAGCAATCCGCTATTCTTGCTAAGGTGATTGTTTCATGTTGTATTACCGTGAGTGAAAAGCCACTGACTTCTAGCTTGAGCCTGTGGGGTCAGCGCCTAATAGCAGCGATCCTACTGGGTGGACAGGTGATGGTGCATTTACTGGCAGGTAAAATCCATCGCCGCAATACGCTTGAGCAAATGGCAGCCGTAGGACCAGAGTCACTACTGATCGCCTTGCTGACTTCCACTTTCATTGGGATGGTCTTTACCATTCAGGTCTCTAGAGAGTTCATTAACTTCGGTGCAAGTAGCGCAGTCGGTGGAGTTCTAGCCATCTCTCTTACTCGTGAAATGGCTCCCGTGTTAACAGCGGTCATTCTGGCAGGGCGTGTGGGGTCTGCCTTTGCAGCCGAACTGGGCACAATGCGTGTGACCGAACAAATCGATGCGCTCTACATGTTGAAAACCGATCCGATCGACTATTTGGTGATCCCCAGGGTCATTGCTTGCTGCCTGATGCTGCCGATTTTAACTGTCCTCTCACTATTAACTGGCATGATTGGCGGCATGATTATCGCCAGTAGCCTCTATAGCATTCCCCATAAAGTGTTTATCGATTCTGCCCGTAACTTTTTAAGCGTGTGGGATCTATGCGGCGCACCGATCAAAGCCGTTTTCTTTGGAGCGCTGATTGCCATCATCGGCTCTAGCTGGGGATTGACGACCACTGGCGGTGCTAAGGGCGTTGGGCAATCGACAACAACCGCTGTTGTAACTTCGCTGCTTGCTATCTTTATTTCTAATTTTTTCCTATCGTGGCTTATGTTTCAGGGGTTGGGCGGTGCTTTAGGGCAGGGGCTATAAGTGAGACGTACCTTTGACAGCATGAAAATCAAGCTTTGAACGAGGATTTTATCACTAAGCTAGAGCTAGATGGGTTTAGGAAGTAGTGTTTCAACTCAATGGATACTGTGGCACTCTTGCTATAGGTGTAATAGCTTTATGTCTTCTCTAGATAAAGATGATTGCTGATCAGTTTAGAACACCTGCACAAATTTTAGAGGGAGTTTCGGCGATCGCCCTGCAAATCCAACAGTCTGTAGTGTTAGAAGACATCCTACAGACGGCGTTGGACTCCACTCGAGCGCTACTGCAAACCGATCGCTTGTTGTTGTATCGCTTTCTCCCTGATGGCGGTGAGAGCGTCGCGGTTGAGTCAGTGGGCAGTGAGTGGGCACCGCTCTTAGGACAGCGGCTGGATGATCCATCTGTTACCGCTCCGTGGGTTGAGCATTACCAGCAAGGTTACACGAAGGCGATCGACGATTTTAGCGCTAACAGTAATGATTCCAGCTCTACAGGGCGCTTGACTCGACTGCATCGAGCATCCCTCGTTGTACCACTTTTCGTTCAGGGCGCTTTATGGGGCTTGTTGATTGCGTATCACTGTCAGAATGCACATGCGTGGCAGCCGCTGGAGGTGCAATGTTTGCAAATGGTTGCTATGCAGCTCGGCGTAGCGATTCAGCTCGGCGGTACGCTTCAAGAACAGCTCATTGGCGCGATCGCAGCCAAACTGCCAGGTGCAATCTATCGAGCAGTGTATAGCCCAGAGGGCGAGCTTTCTAGCCTTTTCCTAAGTGAAGCGTACCGTAGACTGCTGGGGCGCGACCCACAGGCGCTCATGGCGCACCCGGAACACGCACTCGAACTTGTCCATCCTGACGATCGCAGACGTTTCTTTGAGGCGATCAAAGCTGCTTCAGAAACCCTGGGAATGGATTCTTTAGAATATCGTCTCATGACGGCTGCTGGAGAAGCTTTATGGGTCAGGGATGATGCTCAGTTCTCCAGGGGTGAACACGGGGAGTTGATTATCGATGGCATGCACCTCGATATCAGCGATCGCAAGCGATCGGAAGCCGCACTGCTGGAAAGCGAAGCTAGCAAGAGTGCTCTGCTCAGTGCGCTACCCGATTTAATCATGCGGGTTGATGGGACTGGGCATTATTTAGAATTTCTTGCCACACCAACCTTTAGAGTAGTCGGCAAAACGGTTGACTTCGTTGGTATGAGCGTTTACGACAGTCTGCCGTTTGATGTCGCTCAACTGCGCATGGATGCCATCACTACAGCACTACAAACTCGTGCCATTCAGTTCTATGAGCAAGCACTTTTGATTGATGGCGAACTCCAGACAGAGGAAGTCAGAGTGGTGCCGTACCGAGAGCATGAAGTCCTGCTGCTCGTCCGCAATATCACCGATCGCAAACAGGCTGAAGCCGCCCTACGTGAGAGTGAAGAACGCTCCCGTCTTGCTTTTGAAGCGGCTCATATGGGCAGTTGGGACTGGAACATGATCACCAACAAAATGGTTTGGTCTGCAAGCTTGGAACGGCTGATGGGTATACAGCCAGGCAGCTTCGATGGACAGTTTGAAACCGTGATCGCGATGATTCACCCCGACGATCGCAGGCGCGTTGTTGATGCCATGACCCGTAGCGTGAAGCAAGGTGAAGCCTATGAGCTTGAGTTTCGCTTTGTGCGACCTGATGGCACTATTCGTTGGTCAGCAACAAAAGGTAACGTGCTACGGGATGCTTCCGGTGCACTCGTGCGAATGCTGGGAGTGAATGTAGATATCACCGATCGCAAACAGGCTGAGCTTGGACTACAGGAGCGTGTAGAACGAGAGCAGGCAATCAGCCGCGTCGTACAGACTATTCGCCAATCTCTGAATTTATGCACGATTCTAACCGCCGCTGCTACCGAAATTGCTCAACTCCTAAACGTCGATCAAGCCGCCGTAGTGCAGTATTTGCCAGAGCGCCACTGCTGGCTCTACGTTGCCAGCTATCGACGGAAAGCCAATCTGTTCGATGATCTTGGGCTAGAAATTTCCGACGAGGGGAATCCCTTTGCAGCGCAACTGAAGCGCCGAGAGATTATTAAAGTAACCGATGCGGCGGCTATTGACAGTCATAGTAACCAAAACTTTGCTCGAAAGCTACCGGGAGCATGGCTATTGGTGCCAGTCATCGTGGGTGATACGGTCTGGGGGAGCTTTAGTCTACGTTCAAGCCAACCGATCGCGTGTTGGCAAGATGAGCAAGTAGAACTTGTCCAGGCTGTAGCGGATCAACTCGCGATCGCCATCCAACAAGCAGCGCTCTACCAACAGGTGCAAACCCTCAATACTGATTTAGAACGACAGGTGCAGGAACGTACTGCCCAGCTGCAAAAGGCGTTAAAGTTTGAAGCACTGCTTAAACGCATCACCGATCACGTCCGCGATAGCCTGGACGAAACGCAAATCTTGCAGACAGCGGTGCAGGCACTGGCGATCGATCTAGCGATCGATTGCTGTGATGCCGCTCTTTACGATATGGAACGCCGTACCTCGACCATCTGTTACGAACATATCCGAGAGCGGGTATCAACTGGTGTCGGTGTTACAGTCCCGTTCGACCGGAATCCTGACCTTTATGACCAGGTTTTACGTGGACAGTCCGTGCATTGCTGTGTAACCTCGTTAACAGCAGACCCCTGCCGAAATATCAAACATATTTCAACCATTTTGATCTGTCCCCTAATGGATGAAAGCGGTGTTTTAGGAGACATGTGGTTGTTCAAGCCACAGCACACCTCTTTTGAAGAACTAGAAATCCGGCTGGTGCAGCAGGTTGCCAATCAATGCGCGATCGCGCTGCGTCAGTCTCGACTCTATCAAGCCGCTCAGTCTCAGGTAGAAGAGCTAGAGCGATTGAACCAATTGAAAGACGACTTTCTGAGTACCGTTTCCCATGAACTGCGGACACCCATGTCCAATATCAAAATGGCAACCCAAATGCTGGAAATTGGCTTAAAGCCATTGGGTGTCTTTGATGATGAAGCAAACCCCATCAACCGCTATTTCAACATTCTACGTGAGGAAGGACAGCGAGAAATTAGGCTGATTAATGACCTCCTCGATCTGGCTCGTCTTGATGCAGGCGTTGAACCGCTCACGCTCACCTCGATCGCGCTCACCCCCTTTCTTGCTCACCTTGCCGAACCCTTTCTTGAGCGCACTCACAAACAACAGCAGCAATTGCTCATCGAGGTACCTGAAACATTACCATCGCTCATCACCGATCGTGCTTACCTGGAGCGCATTCTGACTGAGCTGCTGCAAAATGCCTGCAAGTACTCTCCGGCTGGGGAAACCATCACTCTAGCAGCGCACGCCACTGCAACCATCACAACTATTCACGTCACTAATTCTGGCGTGACCATTCCAGCCGTTGAGTGCGATCGCATTTTTGATAAGTTCTACCGCATTCCCAACAATGACCCCTGGAAATATGGCGGTACAGGGCTTGGCTTAACGCTGGTACAAAAACTTACCGAACGCTTAGGGGCAACCATCCACTTCACCAGTAGCGACAATCAAACCACCGTCACTCTAGAGTTTTTGAACAGTGTTTGAAAGGGCTTCTAACACTGGTCTTGCCCCTATCAAGACAAACCTTGCGCCCCTAATTCTCAAACGTAGCTTCATAAACGCAGAATTATCTGTGAAGTTCCTGTAAAACGTCTAAATACTGGACTCTATGTTAGATACTTTTCGGTCTACTAGTGAATAAGTGAGATAGTGCTGAAGTGCAGATACTCCCAGCGTTACTTTCCCTCTTTACAAGGCTAAACCGTCTACCGATGGTGCATTACCAGGCTATCGAACCAATTTTTTAGTCGGACTGACAAAGCAACAGGTCAATAATGTCATCCGCTTTCTACAAGTGATTCATTCATTCGCCTGAGGCTTTGAGGTCTACATTCGCTAAACTCCGGTAGCCTACCAGGTTCAGTTGAAACAACATTAAACCGAACACAGCACAATTAGGTAGGTTCAAGCAATGAATTTCAAATCCATCGTCTTTAAGGCAACGGTTGCTGCTGCTGCTGTAGCAGGTTCAACTCTAGGTGCAGCGTCTGTACAGGCTGCCAGCGTGAGCAGTAACCTTAACTTTACCGGTAGTGTGAGCATCACACAAACGGGAACTGCCTTTAACTTTGACTTCCTCCCAAATCCTGGCTTCGCTTTCGGAGCCGCTGACGGTGACATTGAAATCGGAGCTAATTCCGGTCTGTTTGCAGAGGCGGTAGGTGGAGCCAAGATTAAAGATGTCTCTACTGACCAAAGCACGCTTCTGCCCAATTTCATCACTGGCTTGCTTTACGACGGGGACAATGTCACCTTCTCGCTCACTAAGGTTACTGCCTCTGTGGCAGGAGTTTTTTCCAGCACCGGATTTAACTTTTTTACCTTTGACGGCTTCTTTACGGATGGGTCAGGTATTGTGCTTGGCAACGGCGCGGTTTCTGCTCAGTTCGCTCAACCGACTGTGAGTGGTACTACCACCTTTTCGGGTAGTATCACGCCTGTTCCCACGCCTGCTCTGCTGCCAGGGTTAATTGCACTGGGTGTAGGGGTTCTCCGCAAGCGGAGGGTTGCAGCAGCTGAGAAAGCTGAGTTAAACACTTAGTGTCTAGCATGCCCGTCTCCCCAAGCTAAGGGGAGTTGCAGTATCTGTTTTAGGGGCATCTCACTAAAGGTGCCCTTTTTAGTTGAGCCTGGGGGTTACAGCCGCGTACAACGTTAGGAAGTATGGCTTTAGACGAGGACAGGACAAGATTCTCCGCTTTAGTTTGAAGTCCGTGTATAGTTCCCTGATGTGTCTGTGAAAATGTGGAAAGAGTAGTTGTCTGCCAAATTCTTCCGTTCATAGCAATTAATTACTATGGCTACTACCTCTGCTCCAAACAATCTTGCTCCTTCTTACTCTGGTAGAGCGCTCTGCCGTATTGTTGGCATTGCCTGCTTGGCTGGGTTTATCATCGATGTGCTGATTCTGGCGTTGCCGCCTAGCTTGGGCAGCGCAGAGTGGCGCATCGGTTTTTTACAACAGGTGAGCGATCGCAGCATCATTTTGCTTTTTGGTGCTGCACTCACCCTTTACGGTAGTTTAGAAGCTCGTGCTTTGCGTAAGCAACTGGGTACCGTTTGTTTAGCGATCGGAGTTGCCTACCTGCTCTCTTGTGTTCTGGTCATCCGTGATGGCTTGACGCTGAATGATCTGGCTGTCAAAAACATTACAACTCAGGCTACTCAGGTTCAAACTCAAATTGAGAAGGCAAAGAACGATCCGAAAGCCGCACCAAATATTACACCAGAGCAATTACAACAAGCGGCTCAAACCGTTGATACCAGAGCTATATCACTCAAGCAAAACGCTAAGACTGGTATTTTGAAAACGGCGATCGCGATCGTCGGCAATTTAGTAGTAATTGGCGTTGCACTGATTAGCCTTGGTCGGTATGGTATGCGATCGCGTAAAAGTTAATTGCGGTAAGAGCTAATTGTAACGAAATAGCAGAGAATACGAGCCAAGATGCTCACTACTTTCCGCACTCGAACTGAGAGTCAATTTGTAGTCCCATTTTTCTTAGTGACTTGCTAGCTGGGCTTTTAGCTTCCAATCTAGTTGGGATGTGACGGTTAAAGCCTCTCAAAAAATCGTTGAATTGAATTGTGCTCGTGACGCTATTTTCGTAGTAGCGTCAATACCCGCCAGTGGAAAGCATTCGCATGAGTTGAGACTTTACCAGTTTATAAAATGTCTATGAAGTTTATGAAGCCTCAAAAAAATAGGCAGGCACTAATACATCAAGCTCAAAACGGTTTTGATTGGACGGCATGTTTGCTGCGTGAGAAGCTCAAAACCAATCATGGGCGCATCATCTTGGTGGGATTAGCTGTGGGACTATACTACTTTCTAATCTGGTCTACAGATTTGATTGTTCGGGGTTCACGTGGCTCCCTTGGGTTATTTCTTATTAGTGGCATGGTCTTCCTGGCGTTTCAGAACCTGTGGGGACAGCGAAAAGAACTAAGCAAAATGACAGCATCTGAGGAGGATCAGTTACTAGGACACCTTCTGATTTTAGCTGGCTTTGCAGTTTTCCCTTTCTGCAGGTTTGCTCTTTGGTCTCAAGGGTTAGCTTGGTTAATTGTTCTCACTGGGATCGTTTGTAGTACATGGGGAGCTACCTTCTTCAATCGCTATAAATTAGCAACACTTCTGGTTGCCTTGAGCGTTTACCCTCGACCGGGAGACACTACTACAATCATCTGGCAAACGTTTATGCCCAATCAATGGCTAGAAAAACTGATGGCATGGGGCGGAACCATTGGATTACAGGCAATTGGTCAACCAGCAACAGTAAGCGAAACAATTATTTTCCTAGAGCATGGAGCCGTTGAGGTTAATTTCGGCTGCAGTGGCTTTCACATGGCGGTCTCAGTTGCAATCATGGGTGCTTTGTTTGGACTATTTCTGAAACAGCGACTGTATAAAATTATTCTTTTAACTATCACTGGAGTTTTCCTCTCGCTACTGTTCAACGTTCCACGTATTATGTTGATGGCGATCGCATCAGTATATTGGGGAAGCTACTGGTTTCACTTCTGGCACAGTTCTTGGGGATCTCAGATTTTTGTTGGCGCTTTGTTTACAGTTTATTACTACATTCTTATGGCAGCTTTAAAGCAACCTGCAAAAGCAAAGCCTTAGCTCAGCTTGTGCCAATAACGCTGTCTAACAAAGCAGATTGAAGCAGTTTAACTAAACCCAGTCAACTATACTACTCAAGCAAATATGGTGTCGATTATGCTTCAACAGCTAGCACGTCTTCGAGTCAACTCATAAATCTCCATTAACCTGTGGTAATTCCGATTCATCGTATAGTTTGCTTCAAACTCTGCTCGTGCTTCGTGACGCATCTGTTTATATTCAAGTGGGTGCGTTAAAAGCCATTCAATTTGAGCAGCCAAGTCCGCCGGATTGCCTGGACAGAACTTAAGACCAGTACGTTTATGATCAATTAGTTCAGCGATCGCTCCAATGTCAGCACCGATAACAGGTGTACCTTTTGCAAACGCTTCTACTGCAACTCGACCAAACGTTTCATACCACTCTGATGGGAAGACCAGAAATTTTGCCTCTCCCATTAATTCATACGTATCTTGAATAGATTTGCGACCTAACCAGGTAATATGAGGCATGTTGCTGGTCTCATCTGCCAGTCTTTGAGCCAAGGGTCCCTCTCCGACTATTTTTAGAGGGGTTTTTATTTTCATTTGCTTCCAGGCTTTCACCAGGGTATCTAAACCTTTTTCGACTGATAGTCTTCCTACATAAAGAGCATAGCCGCCCTGTCCACTACCTGCGCCGGGATCAGGATCAACAAAGTTGGGTTTAACTAAAATTCTCTCTTCTGGTAGTCCCCCCTCGATAAACTTTTGACGAGCAAATTCGCTCAAGGCAATGTAAGTGTCTACCATTTCTGCCCAAGTACCAACTGTCCGGTGAATCGATAGCATCGCAGCTACAGCTGCGGTAGCCATTCGACTCTCCTTGTAGCAGCCATGTAGCACACCAGGTAAAGGTAAAAACTTACCCAAACAATCCTCACAAACTTTTCCCTGTCGAAAAAAGAGAGCATTGGGGCAGAGCAAGCGGTAGTTACGAAGCGTCTGAACAACAGGTACGCCTACTTCTTTTGCTGCATAGTAAACAGAAGGGGAAATCAGGGGGAAAAAGTTTTGAACGTGAACAATGTCCTGAGGTTGATGATTGAGTTTTTCTTTGAGAATGCGGTATGACTCTATAGACCAGGTTGTTTTCAGAGCCATTTGGATTGAATTGATAGTTGCAATTCTTTGGTTATCCTCTTCATAAATCCCTACCTGATGTCCCATCTTTTGTAGCATACGCTCTTCTACACGGCGAGACTCATCTTCTCCACCGTAGAGCAGGTAACAATTATGTACGCTGAGAATGCTCATCTTAGTATGCAGGAGATCTTTGATCATATTTTTTGCTAATTTTCTAAAACGAGCACTTTGATTAATTGCCTCAACACGATGGCAGAGCTTGAGCAAGGCTCTCAAGCTCTGCCATCTTCAATAAAATTTGTAGAGAGGCTCAAATGCTTTTTACTTGCAACAACCAGAGTTTTAAGGAAAGAAGCTTAGTCGTCATTATCTTTGCTTTGAATGGGCAATGACAACTTACTATATTCCACCTAATTGATTGTCATAAGATCATCAGTAAAAAATAGCTGTCTATTTTTTAAATCAGTGTTTGATGCGGATGCGAAAATGCCAACTCAGATTCTCTCACAGGTTGGTCGTCAACTTGCTACCGCCCAGTCCTATGCTGAAAATACAGAATAGTTGATCAGTTCATGATTTTAGAGACAAATTCGAGACTTTTTCATACAGTTTGAGATATTGCTGAGCAGTGTGTGCTCTCGAAAAGAGATCTTCCTTGGGGTGCTGATTGCAAGGAAGTTTTAAAGATTGAGCAATTGCTTCCACTAGATTTTTGATCGGGTCTAGTTGCAAATCAAAAAACACGCAATTCAAAGAGGCAACCTCTCGAAAAATCGGAATATCAGAGCAAACAACTCTGCAACCAAAATAACGTGCTTCTGCTAAAGGAATGCAAAATCCCTCGGTTGAAGAGGGTGCAACAAACACATTACAGTGCTGATATAGCCAGTGTAATTCATGATCAGAAATCGATGAGAGCATCAAAACACGTTCTTGTAACCCTAGTGAATTAATCTGCTTATACAATGTATTGGTCTCAGGACCAGGGCTGCCTACCAAGATTAGTCGAGTTGAGGCACTAAGAATTCGTGCTTGAAGTAGTTGATTATAGGCTTCTAGCAATAAATCAATGTTTTTGTTCTTCCGGTGCTGGGCAACCCAAAGCAAAAAAGGAAACTCTGGCTGATTACCAAGTTGACTTGGAGCAACTGAGCGAGTATTACTAAAATCTACAGAGTTATAAATGACATCAGTCGGTTTATCAAGGCTTGAAAAATAGAGTTTGAGCTCTTTCAAGGTAACTTGAGAGACGCAACTGATTCCATGGCTATTAAGGACACATAGCCTTAAAAATAACTGATTAAACCAAACATACGGGTATCCAAAATTCTCTGGGCATTCAAAAGGGTAAAGGTCGTGAATGGTAGAAATAATAGGTACAGAAAACAGTGTGCGGATAAACGGAAAGGGAAATGACATATGCACAATATCTGGCTGAAGTTGATTAGACAACTTGGGCAGCTTGAGTAGAAACCAGAGGTTTCTAGAAGTTGAGTTATTTTCAATATCTACATTAATTAGCTTTATTTTTTCAGACGAAAATAGGTCCTTAAAGTAGTGCGTTTGCCATTTACCAACTATTAAAGTCACTTGTCTGACGGAAATAGTTTCAGCTAAACATTGGGCAAGATTAGCTGCATAACGACACACACCTGTTGGCTGAGAAGGTCTGTGCAATGCGGGAATCAAGACGTGCATATAAAACTTGTTTCTGTAGTAGACTCAGGCAGAAATTATGATCATTTTAACAATTAGAAATAACTGTCGAAGTTCTGTTACAGCTTTCAAAGAGGATTGATTAGAAGCAACATATTTCCCTCTTCCCTTACTGATCTTCTATAGCGAATAAAGCTACTTCAGTAAGAAACTTTGCGGCGGTTTCGGGAGTATGCTGAGCAATCACTTGCTTAGATTTTTCACCCATAGTGGTAATCAAATCAGGATGTTCGATAATATGACGCATAGTTTTAGCAAGATCCTCAGGCTGGTTTGGATCAAAAAGGTACCCATTCTCTCCATGTGAAATCATTTCTGAGGCTCCTGCCCATTTAGAGCAGAGAACTGGTTTACTAAACACCATGGATTCTAGAACGACCATTCCCCATGTATCTTCTAATGTAGGTAAAACAAAGACATCAGCATTACGAAAATAATTTCCAATCTTACCATAATCTACCCATCCAATCCAATCCACAGGTAGATTATGCTGCTGGCTGAATGCTTTGAGTTCTTCTTCCATGGAACCCTGACCAATAACTTGTAAACCGTAATTTCGGTAGCCCCACGACTGTAGAATCACACATGCTTGCAGCAGTAGGCTCAGTCCTTTGCGCTGAATTAGTTGTCCAACAAATAGAAAAACTGGTCGCTGAGACTGGCGTGGCATAGATTCAGAATCGGGCAAAACCTTTAACAATGCGGTTGAATCAGGAACTTCATACGGTTGCTGAAATACACAGTTCTCTTTAGCCTTCAGAATCCTAGTTAAATAAGATCTTCCAGCTTGGGTATTAGTAATACAAGCATTTGATAAGCTAATCATTATACGCCGTAGCCATATGCGAAATGGAGAATCTAGACAGTCTATATTGGGACTGCTGCCGTCATAAACAATTACAATCCGCCATCTACACAGAGGTTTTAGGAGCACGATAAAGAGTGTCCAGATAGAGAAACCCATCGTAAATATTACCTGTGGCCTGAAGCGAAGCAAATAGATGATAATTTTTGGAGAAACATAGGATACGCCACGGCTGTAGCCATCCGTCACTTTAGTTTCTAAAAACTTTGTTTTCCCAACGACTTGAATAGAAAAAGTGTTTTCAAATCCCGGAGAAAATCCTGTCCAAAGCCCTGTATAGATAACGGTTTTCCTGAAGGTTGTAGTGAATCTACTGAAAACAGGATGCCAATAATTGCCTGTTCGAAGCGAAGGAAAAACCCAGGCAATGCGAAGATCACTCATATAGGTTCCTGGAGTATATCTTGAGAGTGCTGAAATTAACCGGTAGTTAGATGTAACGTTGAACTCACTAATCTCGAACGTTCTAAGCCGCTACCGCTTTTAGTTTATTAAGGGCAAGTGACCAGATTATTCTTCTATATGGTGACAACCAATAGATGTACCAAAATGGTCCACCGTGCCGTTGAGCAAAAACTTTCCATTCTTCTAACGAATAGAGAACAGCATCTTCGGCTAACAGACCTTTGGGTTGCGTTAGCTTCTGCAATTGCTGACTTGGGGATAGATTTTTATACTTCTTTTCATTTCCCAATCCATTGTTAGAACAGGTCCCGATGTAGTGTGGAGCAATCCAAAGGGTACAGCACTGTTGCCGAGACCTCAGACCATAATCATAGTCAGCCAGGTAATGTCTAAAGATTGGATCTACGTTACCCACCCTTTTAGCAACCTCATGAGGAATTAATACACAGTTGCCATTCATGGTTTGACACTGTTGTGAAACTTCCATTGGTTTTACAAGCGAAAAGTTGAGAGGACGAAACCAAGCAGTGCAGCGTAAACCTCCATAGGTTAGTTCATTGCTCTCTGGGTCTTGTGTAGATCCGATGATGAGCGCATGATGCTCACCCTGCTTATCTAACTCATTCCAGGTGTGAAGCAATGTATCCAGTGCTTGTGGATAGAGGATAGTGTCGTCATTTAGCCACAAGTAGAAGTCATGCTCATGCTCAAGCGCTTCTGCAAATGCTCGATGCATGCCGCCTGTCCAGAATAAGCTTCCGCTACCCTTAAGTAGGCAAACTTGGGGATAGCTCTGGCGCACTGCCTGAAAAGTACCATCAGTACTACCATCATCCACCAAGTAAATGCTGAGAGCGAGATTTGTTGGAGACTGTTGTTTGTACAAAGCGGACAAGCAAGCTAAAGTCTTTTCCCTCCGGTTATGACACGTCATGAGGACTGCAAGACGATGACTTCCCATAATTAACAAATTGGGGTTGAGTTGATACAAGTAGTGCAGTAACAGGAATAAATCTATGACTGCTTACATTTCGTTATTCCTTCTAAAGCTCCACTATCAGGAGAAATGAAAAGCCCTACAGTCATTCTTCACTATTTCTTCACAACTAGTCGTTCGTCCGAAATGCTTTCGCACAGTGGAACTGTTGAACAAGGCAAAAGTTTGCTAGTTTGCTACAAAAGATCTCGGAGGTTAGTGCGAACTGCCTTGTGGGTAAACCAACTATAGTGGTTCGCTTATAGACTCGACGAACGTGTTGGTTCACATAGGTGTATTGGGATAAGTGATGTCCTTGGGCTTCTAGAGATAGCCCAAACAAAGCATTGAGTCTGCTTTTCGATACATCTTAAGTATTAAGGAAAGAAATTTGTAGTAAGCTCTTGAGTGTGAATGGCGAGCCTTCCTATAATTGTCAATCCAAATTATTACTATGCCTTCTTCTCCAGACGTTTACTCTTTTGGTAACCCTCCTTGAGGGTAGTGCAAGCTCTCAGCCAACCATTAAGTTATTTCTAAACAATTTGACGCGTCGAAGTTTTATCTGTTATCTCTTGATAAAGCCGCAAATATTCTTTGGCTTGCATTTCCAAAGTAAATTTTTGTTCAGCTTTCTGGCGTGCACGGTCGCATAACTTCAAATGTCGTTCCTCGTCGCCTAACACCCAAGCAACTCCTTGAGCCAAATCGTCAACTTCATAAGGTTGAGCTAGATAACCGTTACGTTTATGCTCAATCATGTCTGGCATCCCTCCGAGATTGAAGGCAACGCAAGGAGTCCCGCAAGCGATCGCCTCCATAATCGTATTTGGCAGATTGTCTTGCACAGAAGGTGCAACAAAGACATCAGCTGCAGCATATACTAGCGCCAATGAAATATCATCACTCAATTTACCGAGATAATGGGTAGAGAATCCTAAATCAACTGAAGTGCTAGGTTGAGATACACCAAAAATAACCAACTCAATTTTGTCTTGCCATTCTGTTTGTTTCAGGCGTTGCAAGGCAGAGTGTAATAAATGAAATCCTTTTCGGGGGTCTCCTGTTGGACGCATAGCTCCAAACAAAATAAGTGATTTATCTTGAGGTAAATTCAGCCGATCGCGAGCAAGTTGTCGATTCAATGGTTTATAGATCTGGGTATCTAGTCCATTGGGAATCACTTTTACCTGCAAATTATGAAACAACGCACTAGAAGAGGCACAGCGGGCAAGCCAGATGCTGGGAGTCACAATAGTTAGATCTAGCTGCTTCCAAGCCTTTGCTTTGCGCTGCCAAACCCAGCGTGATAGGTCGTGCTCCTTGTCACTTTGTAATTGCGGGCAGTTACCACAATTAACAACATAACGATCGCAGTCTCCGGTGTAGTGGCATCCACCGGTAAATGCCCACATATCGTGCAGCGTCCAGACAATGGGTTTATTTAGTTTGGCAATTGTTTCAAGCTGTAAGTAACCATGACCCAGCCAATGGAGATTAACAATATCTGTATCAATTTGAGCCACCTTAGAGAGGGCATTGTCTGGAAACCACTGTGGCGTAAACGCAATCTCTTTAGGGTTAGCGTACCGTTTCAGTGGCAGAGCGTCTAGACGTTCAGGTAATTTTAACCGATGAATTACCTTTTCTAGCTTTGTTTGTGGACATAAGACCGTTGTATCATCACTGGTTTTATGTTGTGTCAGTAGATGAGACGTTACAGCTAGGTTCCGTAAACCTTTATGTAGACGGTGCGCTGCCCGACCCGCACCTCCATCATCAGAGCTACTTAAATGTAAAACTTGCATAGTTCAAATCAGTAGGGTGGTCGTCCAATTCTTAGACTAGGAATTATGTTTGAAACTTCTCATTTTTTTCACGACACGTTTGAACAAGTTTGGCTGGTAATCAAACAACGTCTGTTGTGTAAAGTCATCGGCTTGGGCATCTCGGATAATATAAGGGGGATGCTTTAAGGGAAAAGTAACCGCTCCAAGTGGAATTTTGCTGTAAGGATTGTTTTCAGAAAGGGTATGCGTTCCATCTTGGCTGAAGCCGATATTTTCGACTAACTTCACGCGAGGTAAGATAGTCAAGCCACTTTGTATCCAGCAGGTGAACATCATTTGATAATCCCAAATTGTGTCTCTCTCCTGTTCATACATGGATTGAAACACTTGAGTCCAGACTTTTATGGCATTAGCATCCCTTAAGATATCCTCTAGTAAGCCCTGATCGCGGATCAGTGGCCAGAGCGGGATTTCAACATCAAAATGCTTCCAGGTTCTGCGCCAACTTGCCCAGCCCCAACCGTGGTGGTAACGAGAAAAGTAGTAGCTGTACTGACTTCGGTTCCAACTCTTTTGCACATTTTGTCCTGAGATTGCAAAGACGCGTTCGTCATGTCGGTAACGGTCTAACAGTTCTTCACAAAAACGAAAGAATGATGGATGGGGTAAGCAATCGTCTTCTAAAATAATCGCTTCTTCAACCGTGTCGAATACCCAATCTAGCCCACTCACCACACGCTGCTGGCACCCTAAATTAAAATCGGCATAATTTCTTAGGACTTCGCAGTCCCAATCGACACGATCGATAACAGCACGAGCTGCCTCACACTTCTCTGCTTCGCCTGGGCGGTCAGAACGCGGACCATCAGCAACTACCAGCAATTTAGAAGGTTTAACTTGACGAATTACTTCAAAGACCTTTTCAGTTGTGTCAGGTCGTTTAAAGATCAGTAAGGCAACTGGGGTATTCATAATGCTATGTACTAAAATTCTCTATGAGTCTATTTCTCTTGAAGCTTCTTCTAGCTTCAATGTTTAGTCGAATGTGCATTAGCACAAAGTAAAACCAGTAGAAATTTGCTCCAATTAAACCTTGGCGCTCGGTTTCTGTATTATTGGTAAGTGCGAGAAACAGTAGCACTATAAGTGGCAGAGTTGCTTCACTCAGCTTACTGTTCATACTGTGAGTAAATGCTGAAGTGATGGCTCTTAAGTATGCACCAAGATAAAACACTAGCCCGGGAATTCCTAGTTGTAGAAGAATCTCTAGAAAGCCATTATGGGCATGACCTGGAACATAACCAGGAAGAAAAATACTTGCAGCGGGATTATCTGAACCCCTCCAAAACTGCCAAAAACCTGCATACCCATACCCGGTCCATGGTCTTTGCGCAATGTACCCTAGAACTTGGGGCCAAATTTCTGCACGACCTGTCAAATTGGTGTTCCTTCCAGATGCCACAATGATGCTAGCTGCATTCTCAGTGATGATTGAACCGCCAAGAATCCCAACTATTAGAAAAAATAAAATAATCAATGGAGCCTGCCTATGTTTATACAACCGGATAGACCGTAGTGCCGTCAACAAACAAAGTAGAGCAAGAAGGATAAAAACACTTGATATGGCTCTCCCCATACTTAGCAGAACAACTGATAGAAATATAATGCCAAGCGATATTAAGCGGTGTTTTGAGTGACAAAGGATGTACCAATACCATAAAAGGATATTTAGGCTCATTTCAATAGGCATAGCCTTGCTACCTACGAAAATGCCTCTCCAATACGAAAGCTCAAGTCGTCCGATCGAAGGTAGTAAGACAACAGCAAACAGGCTTAAAATAGCTGTAATTGTTAAGCTCCATCGAATGAAATAATTCAGCTCTTCCCAACTATATCGTTTTGCAATGTGTGCAGCGAGCATAGCTACTATCAGCGCTGCCAAGCTCCCGCGGAAGGTTAAACCAGGAGTGTCAGACCATCCAAAAGATAAAAGCGCTAGAACGAGAAGGAGAGCCAAAAAGGGCTCTTTAAACAACTCAACTGAGTTACGTAGAAACCCACGAAACCAAGCTCTGAAGAAAATAAGTATTACACTATAAAAAGCCAGCCTTACAACCAGCTTTGTGAGCGGGATATCTCCGATCGCTAGATCCTGGAACTGAAAAGGAGAAAGAATGACTGTTGGCAGAATAAAGATAACCACAGCCAGAGTAAATAGCTTGTCTAGCTTGTCGGTTACTTTCTTTTTGCTAGTGTAGTGGAACACAACTACAAAGAAGATCATGGATAAGCTACATCCAATTAATAGAATTGCTAATGAAATTATCTCCATAATCTCCACAACAGTAGGACTAAAGCTACCAAGGCTTAGTTGATATACTTCGAACAGTCGAGTTTAGCTATCATCGCTTACATATTTCAACTCGCAAATCTGCAATCAGGAATTCTCCTGAGGTGTCAGGTTATCTCCATCAAATCTTTACATTCCTGACGATTATGCTAGGAAGAGGGAATCCTTCGCTCAACCTCAACTTACGAGGCTCCAGCAAAACGGAGGTTTCATTTCACACTGAACAACTCGTACTAAGATTTACTTTCACAAAGACTCAGAAGCTTGTAGTGCTGTCTGAGACATTCAAGTGACTTGATTGTTGATGATAACGATCGAGAGAAAGCAGATAAATAAATAGCTCAAGATGCGAAAAGTTTCCTGATTGACGCTTTAAACTCAGTAATAACAAGATGAGTCTATTGGTGGTCACTCTTAACCACTTGAAGATTCTGAACAGCGGTACAAGTTTGGAGCTAGAAGCTTGAGAAAAGTTATTGCCTTAGTTGACATATTTTGGGATGGTCATCATGAAACTTATTTCAAAAGCATTACTCGCTTAGCTCTTGAACTTGGTTGTCAGGTAATAGCATTCTGCCCCGATCCTAAAAATCTTCAGGATTGGATTTCTTCTCAGCTTCAAGATTATATTCAAAATATTAGTGTATTTGAAATTCACAGACCGACAGTCAAAAAAGCTATTTATCCTAAACTTCCAGGAGCCAGGCAACTGCACGGAGCCGTTGATGTCCTAGAACATTGGAAGGATATGGCTCGATCGATCCAATTTGCTGCATCAAAACTTGGCAAGTATCCCGACCTGGTATTTTGCTTGTGGATTGATAGCTATTTAAGCTCGTATCTCAATTGCCAAACTATTGATCGAATCTTTCCCTATAAGTGGTCTGGACTGTATTTTCAGCCTCGGCACCTGCGTCAAAAGCAACGGTTTAGTTTCATGGGGAGACACCTCCTTCAAAGACACTCACTTCTGCACTCCGCCTACTGCCAATCCATCGCTCTTCTAGATGAGGGAGTGGCAGAGGCTCTTCAAGCGTCTCTCGGCAATAAACCTGTTATTACTTTTCCTGATTTTGCAGATGAGTCACCACCAGATTTAAGCTTTGAATTAGTGCAAACAATCCAGGAAAAAGCAAAGGGCCGGAAAATAATTGGGTTACTAGGTGCTCTGGGCAGGTATAAGGGCTTTTTAACGATGCTTAGGATGTCTAGAGAAACAGTTGAGGAAAACTTTTTTTTTGTTTTTGCAGGAAAGCTATACAGGCAAGAGTACTCAATTGATGAGCAGACAGAAATTAATTGTGTAATTGAGTCAAATCCCGATAATTGTTTATTTCATCTTGAGCGAATTCCGGGTGAACCACAATTCAATGCTATCATTTCAACCTGCGATGCGCTATTTGCTCTATATGACTATCCACATAGCAGTAACATCCTCACAAAAGCTGCTATTTTTGAAAAACCTATAATCACAAGTAACCAATTTTGCATTGGGGAAAGAGCTCGTCGTTATCAGTTAGGAGTAACTGCAACTCCCAATCATCTTTCTGAGGCCCTCGTCGCCCTACGGACTCTCGGCAAATGGCTCAATCAAGAATGCATAATCAAACCTAACTTTGAGGAATACAGGCATATTCACTCTATTGCTCAATTACGCCAACAGTTGAAAGTTATTTTAGAGTGTATGTAAGTTATTGGCTCAAGCCTTAGCGCCAGTAGAGCTATGAGCAGAGAGTAAATGGCAATGAGCTGAAAAATATCTACTGCCATAAAGCGATCGTTTTAGGAAAAGCTTCTCTATATCTGGTAGATCCAGCGGCAGTGCAAAGTAAATTGGTGCTTTTTGATCGAATTTATCAATCAGTCTTTTGACCTGAGGTGTAGCTCTTTTAATTTATATCTTCATTTGCTTTAAAGCCGCTTTTCTTGCTCCAAGAAAAGCTCTTGTTTGTCCTATTAGCCTGCCAGCAAAATAGAACCTTCTCCATCTTTTGCTAACTAAAAGTTTCATCGCCAGCTTGGCATCACCTTGGCAATGCAGGCAAACAAATTTTATTTTTTTGTTTAGAACATTGTTATATCCATAGGGAATTCCGTTTTTAAAAACAAATTGTTTCACGCCAAATCTTAATTTATATTCATTTTCATGATAGTTGGTTGGTGTGCTGATACTGTGATCTGAAGCCATACCTTCTAGAGTCTTAGCAAAGTTATAAATTCTGCTATTGTCTTTAGACCACAAATACAAGAGGGTCATTTCGCTAACGCCACCAGGAGCACAGTTTTCAAGATGCCATTTGTGTTTTGCTTCTAGTAGACTGCGTAGATTATTTCTATTGGTATACGTGTCAATGCAAAAGTTTGTAAAGCTTTCAATTCCCTCTAAGGTCCAGTAAGAGAAGTGAGTAGAGGCTGCCCAAAAAAAGTTATCTTGTTTTTCAGGAGTAGTTAAGCCTGCAATACAATCCTGCGGAAGTAGAGGGTAAACATCTGCTGTGTAGTTGGCAAAGGTGATAATATCGCTGTCTAACAAAAACGCTTTGTCTGATCCATGAACTTTCATCCATTCTTCGAGAAGAAACATGCGCTTCCAGAAGCTGATTTCATACTTCTTCGAGTAATCAGACATTTGAACATAATTTCTCATGAAGTTCTGATACTTCTCAGGTTCTATAGAAGAAGCATCCCAATGGTTCTTCCATACGTGTTGATTAGCTTTATCACCAATCAGTATAACTTGACTGTTTAAGCCTGCGGCAGAACTCAAGGAATAACCTAGATAAGCTGGAGCGGTATCAAAATGAGCAATGATTACAGGAATTTTCATAAGTGCTAACCTATCTTAGAGAAGCTATACTTAGAAGCTAAACCTTAATAAATGTCTGGACTAAGTTCTTCTCATTTCGTTGTTTCTACATGAGTTTTTGAGACGATACCATATCGTTCCATATATTAAGATTAGGTCCCCAAAATCCATCTTAAAAAGAGGAATGTTAAATGAATCGTCTCCTTTCTTATGAAGAACTGGATCGGAATAGCACTTGTAAGGTCTCCTCTTAACCTCGTGCAAGCCTAGTAGAAAAAAATCGCGCAAGCCTGGTAGAAAAAAGGTTGGGGTCTTTTTTTAACATCTGTGAAGAGCAGTACATAGTACTGCTTAACCAGAAGAGAGGGTTTTCAGAGCCAAACCGTAGCCTCTTTGCACAGCATCATGAAAACGACGTTCCATAGCTGATTTCCGCGAACGTTTGTAGTATTGCTTTATCTGGGTTCCCCAAGAAGGCTTTTGAGGATATTTGCCCCGAAGAGAATCCAAGATAACCTTAGAAAAAACCATACTCTCGGTCAGCTTGATTAGATACTCTTCTTGAAGTCGACTAGATGGAATTAAATGCGTCAATTTTAGTGCTTTGAATTGCCCCATCCCTAACCCAATATCGCAAGCAACAAGCGCTAAATCTGAATCTTCACAGGAAGTTAGAACTTTACCCTTGCGACCCAAACCTGCTCGCTTAGGATCACTATGAATTAATTCAGCATATTTTTCAGCTACAGCTTTTCGTACACAAAGTCCCGCCCCACAAGGAGTACTCTCATTCATATACGAGAAATTTGACCACTGGTCTTGGTTAAATTCTCGGATTGCTAAGTATGGCAAATATGGTTTTGCCCACTCCGGAGGTTCTTCTTCAAATACTGCTTTGATTTGTCCTCCCCAGGAGCCAACCATTGGGTAGCTTTTGCTAATCTGTAGGGTAATTTCTAAGTAATCTAACTCTAGTACATTATCATCATCTACAAAAACTAAGATTTCACCTTGAGCCTCTCGAATTCCCCTTAGTCGAGCATGAGTGAGCCCGAGTTGAGTTTCTTGAATGTGCCGAGCATTAGAGTGCCAGCTCAAGTCCAGTTTTGTAGAAAGCTTTTGCTCACTCGCATTATCAATCAACAGTAATTCCCATTGCTCAAAGGGTAGGGTTTGAGACATTAGTGCAGTTAGCACTTTGTCAATATAACTACGTCGAGGGTTGTGAGCACAGATTATGACACTGATGGGTGGTTTCATAGTAGCCAGACGGAGTTAGACGAAAAGTAAGGAACAATTTAAGCGTTAGAGTGAAGCACACATAATTCCCAGATACCATTTATAAGTGCTTAAAGGGAGCCAGGAATTGAGGCTTTAGAGATTTACTTCCCTAGTACCTGATTTTATGCGTATTTTTCTTAAGGACTCTAGATAGAATAATTTCATACCTAGCTTCATTGAGGATTGAAGAACCCTTGATGAATGGCAGCACTTTAAGGCTTCTTTAAGCTGGTTAATAGCGGATGAAGTATCTCCTGACTGAGCAAATTCATTAGCTGTGTTCAATGCATAGAACGCATAATTCTGTAATGCAATTTTTGTGAGTTTCTGAGCATCTCCATTGGGTAAATAGTTCTGAACAATGCCAACTGCTTTTCGAAAGTCCTGGATATTCTTACCTATGCGTATTGATGTTCCAGTTAATGAAGTTGAACTCTTACGGTATAAAGCTAACGGTTCAACTTCATACCAAACTGGATAATTAGCAGCAATGCGTACCCACATCTCCCAATCCTCTCCCCAGCAAGACATACGGTGATCAAAACCGCCGAGTCGCTCATACACATCTCGTCGAACAACGATCGAGGGCGTTTGAATTCTTTGCTGAACGGCGATGCGTTCTAACCAATTAGTCAAAATGCCAGGCTCAGGCTGCTCTAACCAGGAGATGCCAGTCCAGTTTCCCCGTTCGTCCATATAAATATGGCGACAGAAAGCAGCACCAATTTCAGGATGCTGTTCAAAACCTTGTTGTAGTTTCCTGTAAAACCCTTGTAATACGCGATCATCTCCGTGCAAAAGATGAACTAACCTCCCACGCGATCGCTGTAAACAAGTTTCAAAATTCTTGATATAGCCTACGTTTTGTGGCTGTTGATAAAATCCAACCCGTCCCTTACCTAATTCTTCTACAACCGCTTGAGGATCGTCTTTAGTAGAGTGATCATCAACCACTTCGATCTGCATCATCTCTGCGCCTGGATCTTGCTCTAAGACGCTCGCTAGGGTTTTACGTAGATAGTACGCACAGTTGTAAGTTGGAATCATTACAGACCACAAAGGGCGAGGAGTTCCATCAGAAATAGGTGAAATTAGTGTGCGATAAAGGGTCTGATATGTTTCTGGCATAAGTCTATCCATTAAATTAGTAAATTCTTTTGATTCCAGCTTTTAAGTTTATTGATTTGTTTTCATAGAATTTTCGCTATTAAAGTCAAAGGGCTTTTATTAGCATGACAATAATTATTTATGGTGACAGGAAAACGGTATAGAGTTTATTTTCATCACCGTAACGCACCATTGGCGATCGCTTAGTGCGTCACGCTGGCGCTCTAGAGAAGCATATCTGTACGGCTATACAGCACCCAGCCATTGATGTCACGTCTTAAATGACCAAGTTAATAATTGATGCTTTTAGCAGCTTTGCCATATTGCTTTACCCATTGAACATAGCTTTCAGAAATAACTAAAAAATCCCTTTCTATTAATTCATCAACTCTTGTCAACTGGCAGGCATTTTCTTGTTTAATAGGAAGGTTCTTATCCTCCTGCAATCTCTTCCAGTACATTTCATACTCTTGACTCGCTGATGATGCATACCTATCAGTTTCTACCGCATCAGCAACCTTTTTATAGAATAAACTTGTGAAGGGATAGTGTAGAAGTACAGTTGTAACATCAGCTATTGATGCAAATTCAACTTGATGGCAATTAACAAAGATACGCATTTTCTGCTTATAGAGAATCAAAGCAGCTTTTGTTAGATAATTATCTGTGTTGAACAAGGTTTTACGAACCCCACCGATATGCCAATTGATATTTTCCTTGCTATCTCCATACCCTGAAGGATATCTTTCTCTTCTAAGATTAGAGATGTCATAAAACGTGTATGTCTTCTTCAGATCGTCACTCTTATCGCTCTTCAAAAGTCCTAATGGAACTTCTGAAAACATATCAAGCATGTGCGCTAAAACAGCGGTATAAGAGTTTGCATTCAGGTAATTCAAAAAAGACTTTAAACCGAGTTTGTCAGAGTAAGGATAATCAAATAACTCGTCTATATCAGAAAATAAGTTCCATCTGTTTCTTGAAAAACGTTTTACCAAGTACTTCTTCATAAAAGTTTCGTATTTTCTGTAAGGAATTTTTGTACGAAGAATGGTGACGTTTTCATGTTGACGCGCTATTTTGATGGTGTCATCAGTTGAGCCATTATCTAAGAAAACTATGTGTTTAACCCCCAATGAAAAATAGTGATGGATAAAAGATGTGATGTATAGCTCTCCGTCTCTAAGCAAACATAGCACTAGCAATTCGTCAATGTTATATTTGATTCGCCTTGGACCATAGACGTGCTTAACACTCAAAGAAACAATTAAGGGATGGATATAATTCTCCAAGATATATGACATCTGCATGCGTCTTGTGATTCTTTGCTGAAATGTCCTTAAATACTGGTAAATATCTTTGAAAAACATAAGCTTACTTCTTCCTACATTTTTGTTGATAATGAATTAAGCGTTTCTTTGACAGTCAACCTTGTTTTTGTTGCAAATTCTAAAGGTCTGCAACCGTTTTCATTTCCTGTAACAGAAAACTTCGTAGCTGTTTGCCAATAGCCTCTAACGAAAAGTGTTCCTCTATGCGGCGACGAGCACAGTATGCGAGTTTATCTCTGTAAACCGTATCTTCTAAAACTTGTTTAAGAGCAGATGCAAAAGCTATTGCGTCATCACAAGGTACAACAATACCGCCATCCTGCTCCCCAGCTTTAAAGATATCAGGAATTCCAGGAGCTGCGGCTGCAACAACAGGTAATCCACAAGCCATTGCTTCAGTTGGTGCAACCGGAAAACCTTCGAAGCGAGATGGAAAGGCGTAGACATCAGCAGCAGATAAAAGTTGCCGCATCGCAGCCCGATCATTAATATATTCATTCACCCACTGCACATTTTTCAGAGGTAACTCGGCAATTCGTTGTTTTAGCTTTTCAGCATCTCTACCTGTACCAATTAATAGCAACCGGAGATCCCGTCCTGCAAGCTCCAAGCAAATCTGCTTCCATGCATCCAGTAACACATCAAGCCCTTTGATATGCATTTCTACCCGTCCATGCCATATGACAACATGAGCATGAGCAGGCAAATTCAATTTTGCGCGAGCTTCAGCCCGATCAACAGGGTGCCATAAATCCAAATCAAGAGGATTAAAAATCTGAGCTGTTTTTTGAGGTGGAAGGCTGTAGGAGGTGCGAACTCGTTGGATCTCAGTTTGAGGACCAATAATCAAACCTCCACATGATTTAATTGTGAGAGGATGTAATTTTCGACCGAACCAGTTTCCATCACCGTTTGTTCCTTGAAAAGTCGCAAATACTGGTAAACCTGTCATACGCCCTAAAAGAGCGCAAACATCAAAGCGAAAGTATTCATATTCCTGGCATAAAATGGCGTGGCAGCCTTCCTTTCGCAGCTCCTGAGCGACTAACCCTATTGGTGTCGCAAGATAAGGAGCAATGTCACCAAGAATTTTGTGGACTGTCCGACGAGTGCCCTTAGCTTCACCAAACAAAGCCTCTATACTTCCACCAAATGAAGGATACTGTAGCTTCATTCGACGACGAATTGCGAGATAAGATTTGGGTACTGGTAATAGACAAATTGTGCAACCTGTGGGCTTGTGTGTAAAGCGAGTAGGTTCAGTTACGCGGGTTGATGGATAAATAACTAGTGTTCGTACTCCAGCCAGTTTGAGTGCATCAATGTACCCAAATTGCCAACCACCAGTCATTTCATTGCAAAAGGCTTCAAGTGAAACACCAATGCTATCGTAAAAGTCTTCCCAGACGTGTCCCCACGGCAGTAGTGCTATTGTTGGCTCTTGACAAGTATTCATACGCTCAATAATTTGTGTTTTTTGGTTGTTTTTAACAATATGAGGACAGAAACCAGCACCAATCTCAAAGCATTGACCAGTTTCTGCCGCTTGTTACAGTCTTTCCAGATAATCGTGAAGCACATTGTTTTGGAAAGACTAATTAGCGTGGAATCAATTAACTAGTGAAAACTCAAAAGAAGATGTAACAACACCATCTGCCGATGATCTAGCACCTAAGCTTTCAAATCCAGGATCGACAACTTCCATTTCAAATGCAGACTCGATATGGTCAAATATAGTGTTTGACAAGGGATCAGATAGCCATAATCCAAGGATATAGATGCCTGGATTTAGGTGTAACTGTTTAAGTGTAAGATTAACTAAATTCTTTCCTCTTTGAAGAGAAAACACTTGACCAGTAGAGAGGGTATCAGCATTCACTAACTTGGCTCCATTCTGGTCGTATAAAGTTAATGCAAAGCTACCAACTGTTTGTGGAACCTCAGATTCGATAGATACTGAAAATTCAAGTGGCCCATCTGGATAAGGATTAAATGCCACTGCTTTGTTTGTACTGTTGTAATGAATAGCTGTAAACTGAGCTTTTTTATTTCCTCTCACCCTAGGACTGCTAGAAAGATCAAACCATTGAATCGGTGAAGCTTGATGATTACTGCTAGATAAGTAACGTGACATTACGCCAGTCATATCACCATATGCTGCTACTTGGCCTCGTTCGAGCATTAGACACTTCGAGCATAGTCTCTGGATTGCATCGCTATTATGACTAACAAATAAAATGGTTCGACCCTGGTTCTTAGAAACATCCTGCATTTTGCCAAGGCACTTCTTCTGAAAATTAGCATCCCCAACGGCTAGCACTTCATCCACAATTAAAATCTCTGGTTCTAAATGAGCTGCCACTGAAAAGGCTAAACGGACATACATTCCTGATGAGTAACGTTTGACAGGAGTATCTAAAAACTTCTCTACCTCAGCAAACGCTACAATTTCATCAAACTTGCGTTTAATTTCCTCCCGGCTCATGCCCAAAATGGCACCGTTGAGATAAACATTTTCTCTACCTGTCAATTCCGCGTGAAATCCCGTACCCACCTCTAGCAAACTTGCCACTCGTCCACGAATACCAATGCTGCCGCTCGTTGGTTCTACAATGCGGCTCAACACTTTCAACAGCGTCGATTTACCTGCTCCATTGCGCCCAATAATGCCCACTCTGTCGCCTTGCTTAATCTCAAACGACACATCCTTCAGCGCCCAAAACTCCTCGCGGATTGAGTTCACTGTTTTGCTCGATGGCTTAAGCAGCTTCTTCCCAACTGCCTTAGCACTATCCGCCATCACATCCCGCAGCGCCTTATACTTCTGCCCTTCCTGCTGGTGGCTGAGGATATACTTCTTGCTCAGATTCTCAACTCGAATAACCGTGTCACTCATGCGGAAAACCTCATCAAGTTAAAGTGGTTGGTACAATGCCCTGTGTCTTTTAGGTTGTACAAACATTTCGTTACAGAATCAGGAAGAATACCGAGAAACCTGCATCCTTCTTCTGCTCTTCACATTACGCAGAGAGTTCATAATCTGTAGTAGGGACGTTCCATGGAACGTCCCTACTACAGATCGCCTTACATTATTCTTTTGGCAAGACGTTGTTACCCATGAGGCGCATTGCGGCGCGATCGACTGTCGATCGCGCCATTCAAACAGTAGCAACCCGACTGAACGCTTGAAAGATTCCATGCGTCAGGCGATCGCTCACAATAGCCTATCCGTCAATGCTGCATAATTTGGGAATTGACTATTTGCCGACATCAAACAAGCGTTGTACGCGATCGCGGTTACAATAATCAGCCTTTCCTAGAGACCGCGGTGGTGCTCTGGCAAATCTACCGCAATGCTCGCAATCTGTGGCGTTATTGGTAGCAACAGGATAAGAACCCTCTAGCGCTTTTTCAAACCAGATTGCCCTATCAAGGGGGAGTACATTCGTCCATGGCGTTCAAGCCAGGCAACTTCAAAGCAGCTGATTGCAGACACCGCAACCTTATCACTCGATTCTATTTGCTCCTTTTTAGTCGCCCCAAGCTTGTTGGCATCTTCATTGATCCACCATAGCTATATATGCGTATCGAGTATGATCATTCACCAAGATTCCAATCTGTGTCTGGCACGGTGTCAATAATATTACCCAGGATTGCAGACTTTCCAGCAATATCCGGATGAGGCTTACGACAAAAATTCCCCTCGGTTACATTACCAATGACGAGGAAAATGGCTTCACAAGACCACCCCTGTCGTTTCAATGGCATGGAGGATGCGCGGAGAGGCTAATTCTGCTTCTACCAAGTCAATCTGAATTCTAGAGTCCAACGCTAGTAGACAACCGACAGCCCGGTAGTAGGCTTGAGGGTTGAGACCCCACACAGCTAAATCGACATCCGATCGTATGTGAATGTGAGCAACCGACAGCATCGATCCAAATAAAACGACTTTCTCAGCCTTAAATTCTTGCTTCAGCAAAACTGCCGCTTGCGTTGCCACCGCTAACCCCAATTGATGGCGATCGTGCAACACATCACACCGTTACCGTTCTCGTCTTCGAGCAGCAGCCCGATAAGCCACCATCGTTTCTGCAGCAATCAGAGGCACTGTCATGCGTCGCAACTCCCACGCGATCACCAGATCTCCCTTTATCTTACTCCCGCAAGAACCCAAAACCTTGTGTTCTCAAGTTGAGAGACGTCACCCTTTGCCGTTCGATCGCTCCTCTAGACATCCAGGCTGGTTGACAGTTCTCTCAGCCACGTCATAAACGCTTGTATCTCTCCCTCAAATTGACCACACACAGCTGGGTAGGCTCTCACCAGCTCTGCAATCCGCTGCGGATCAAGTTCGTATCCGTACAAACTGCGAACAACGTGGCGAAAGCCCAGGTAGTTTTGTAGTTTCAACGCCATTGCTGCTGAGATTACAGCCGGTCGGTCTTCGCGCTCAACCTTCATCCGGTCTAGCAGTCGTCGGTGCCAGTCACTACCCGATGGCACACCGCCATTTAGCTCAGTTGAAATGAGTTGAAAAATACGTTCACACCCCGTATAAAAATTATGCAGCTTGAGTGCAAAATTCTCGTAGAGCAGATCAGCACGTGCAGGATCAGCGTCTAGCTCTGTTTGCACTCGCTGCATTTGCGCTTCGAGCTGTTGCATTTTTGCCAACTCTGTCGAAAGATCCGCTACCAGCGCCATAATTTCAGCCGCCTTAACCTTCCGCATTGATGCGTTTTCCCGTTTTGAGAACTTTTTGAAGAAAGTGCGGATCGAGCGACTCCATCGGTTTTAGATCTACCCATTGCTGCGTGATCCGATTAGCCGCTGCCATTGCTGAGAAAAATTGTGCGGGTGGAATACCTGCTACAGCGATATCAAGGTCTGATTCAGCGTCAAAACAATCATCCTTCACTAAAGAGCCAAAGACAATAATCTGGGTTGCCCCAAACTCAGACACTAATAAATCAGCAATTTGCTGTACATCGATCCATGCTTGTTGAGCCAATGCTTTCGCTTCAGCCGCTTGCTTCGCTTGGCGATCGCGCCAATAGTCGATGTATTTTTGTTCAATCATTCGTTTGCTCGATCCTACCGCACGATCGATCCTACTCTGTCTCAAGTGTATAGGACTGACGCAACGTTTGAGAGCGTTCCATCACCTGGGTGAGTTCTTGCAGTTTCCGGCGAAAGCGTTCAGGAGAAATGCTGCGCTTACAGCGAAATTGAACGATTCTTAAAACGTGTTTGATTCGCCCTCCTGCAACCGAGGCAACAGTGTGACGTCCCGATGTGATGACTCAGTCAACGCTCTTTCCAGAATTACGCCTCGCTTTAGAGGATGTCATGCCGTAGGCAAACAGCACCAGCCGCGTTACCAAACTACAGCCAGCCTAAATGACATCGGCAAACGTGCGTTCCATACGGCGGAAGTACCAGATGCCACTAAAAAACAACAGCACCACCAAACCCAGCGACAGCGCAAAGCCTGGTAGATAAATCTCCGCATTGCCCTTCAAAATTGCCCACCGAAAGCCATCAATCACACTTACCATTGGATTGAGCGAGTACAGCAATCGCCACTGGTCAGGCACCACACTACTGCTAAAGCCCACTGGCGAGATATACAGCCCAAACTGCACAATAAACGGCACGATGTAGCGAAAATCGCGGTACTCCACATTTAATGCCGCTAACCAGAGACCAATGCCGATCGCGGCTGCAAACGCAATGACGATAAACAGCGGCAGCGTCAGAATATGCCAATCGGGCACAAAGTTATACCACGCCATTAGCCCCAGCAAAATCATACCCGAAATCAAGAAATCGACAAAGCTCACAATTACCGCACTCGTCGGCACAATCAAACGCGGAAAGTAGACCTTAGAAATCAGGTTTGAGTTCGCGATCAGGCTATTGCTACACTCAGACATCGCTCCTGAAAAGAACTGCCAGGGCAACATAGCAGCAAAAACCAAGATGGGATATGGCACCCCTGCTGGTGCGGGTAACTTTGCCAAATTGCCAAACACCACTGTAAACACGACCATCGTCAAAAAGGGTCTTATCAGTGCCCACGCCAGCCCGATCACTGTTTGCTTGTAACGCACCAAAATATCGCGCCACGCTAAAAAATAAAACAGTTCCCGGTACTTCCAGAGATCCTTCCAATATTGGCGCTCTGCCCGACCTGCCTCAATGACCAGTTCTTTATGGTGTACCTGTTTCGTATTCATTGGCCTGCTTGCTCTACTGTTTCAGATTCATCTGGGCGTTTTTAGCTGTGATCCTTATACCGATCCTTCTCTCCTCAATCAGCTAAACAGGAAGAACGGATGCTTCCACAGATATCTTCATCCGTTCTTCAATGGCCTCCGGTCAGATTTAAATCGAGGCAGCGCGTGCAGGACGATTGGCTCAAATATTTCTTGGCGATCGCCATGGCCTGTTTCGCTCAGCGTCCTTAAGTGCTTCCAAAAAGTCACAAAAAGGCCTTAAATCTTGTACCAGTGATTCATACAGCAGTTTGCAGCCAAATGAAGTCCATCACTCAGTCTGAAAGCCATCCTGGAAGCCTTGTTCACTTCTGACTTCTAGCTCCTGACTCCTGAATGCTGCTGTCACACCTGAAAGCCATCCTGGAAGCCTTGTTCACTTCTGACTTCTGGCTCCTGACTCCTGAATGCTGCTGTCACACCTGAAAGCCATCCTGGAAGCCTTGTTCACTTCTGACTTCTGGCTCCTGACTCCTGAATGCTGCTGTCACACCTGAAAGCCATCCTGGAAGCCTTGTTCACTTCTGACTTCTGGCTCCTGACTCCTGAATGCTGCTGTCACACCTGAAAGCCATCCTGGAAGCCTTGTTCACTTCTGACTTCTGGCTCCTGACTCCTGAATGCTGCTGTCACTGAGTGCTCCGTAGATCTTCGGTGAGGGGTGATCGCCCTTGGTCAGCCACCGCAGCGGCAAGCTATCTAAGTAGTAACCACCTTAGAAGGTAACAAAATGATCCAAAATCGAGTCAGTGCTACGCTCAGTGCCAGCGACAAAACTACCGTCGTAGAAGCGATTGAAACGCTCAAAACAGCCATGCCCTTCCTGACCTCCTTTACTGCTGACGAACGTAAGGCACTGCCCAAAACTGGCGATCGCTCACGGGGCTTCATCTTAAATGCGCTGGAAGTGGCTCAACGTCATAACGATTGTCTGCCGCGATCGTTTGACATTGAAGAAATGCAAAAAGACGTGCAATTGATGGAAGACCTTCATCCGATTTTGATGGCGATCACTCAACTGCAAAGTGTGGTCAACGACACCTACACCGCCGCCAACTGCGAAGCCTATACAGCGGCGCTCAAAGTCTATGACTGTGCTAAAGCGCACAAAGATATGCCGGGGATGGAAACCGTCGTCGAACAACTGAAACAACAATTTGCCCGTCGCACCAAAAAAGCGTCCACCCCCACGCCTGTGGCAGCCCTCGCCCCAGCCCTCGCCTAACGTTCGCTAGTCGTCTGTCAACTTTTAGTTGACGGGTAAACCAAAGCTGGGATGGGTGTGAGGTATGTTTTTGACAGAACACTAGGGCGCGTCATCAATTGGCTCTAAAACCCTGCGGTATCAGCATGATTGCGCCTGCCCCAACACACCAGGCTAGGGGCTGGAACCCTTGCTGCAAGTCATGTGTAGTTGTAATTGATGACAGCCCCTAGCATCGTTCCTTGCGGTGCAAGCATACGTTCTCAAGTACTCTAGAACGTTCTTACCGTCCCGTAGGAACGTTTCTTTTTGGACATGCATTCATCCTGCGATCGCACACAATAATCCGTCCCCCTCATGCAACCCATCGATTAGCTAGAAGCAACCGAGTCACATCCGCCTGCGATCGTCCGTTGCCCGGTAGCAACCATGCTTCGCCAAGTAGCAACCATCCTTCCCCAACAAGCAACCGACCTGGAATGCCATCCTGCTGCGATCGACACCGATACATGGTTGCTAGGTACCGGGAGAGAAACCAGGTTTCTGCGTGCCACCTGAATACACGCACACTACCATTCAGTTCCGTCGCCATGATCTGAAAAATACGCGCGCAACCTGTGTAGGAGTTATGCAACTTGAGCGCAAAATTTTCATATAAGAAGTCAGCGCGTGTAGGATCAGCGTTTAGCTCTCTTTGCACTTACCGTATCTGCGCTTCCAGTCGTTGCAATTTTGCCAGCTCCGCCAGCATATTGGCTGCTACAGCTCTAATTTCAGCCGATCGCACTTTCCGCATCAATCATTTTTCCTGTTTTGAGCACTTTTTGCAAAAAATGTGGATCGATGACATGCTCAATTGAGGCAGGTATGAACGAGTTTTACCGCCTGACATGCCGCCTGACATTGGCAAAGACAGAACGCAGCGCTTAGAGTGCACCAACGGTATTGTGATGCACTACCAATCGTTGTTTACCGTTATGGGTGTGACCGTTCTTAACCGTTTTGGCGGAGGCACAAATGGGGCAGGCAGGCAGGGTAGGCGGACAGCAAAGACTTTACTTCTCCATCATTACATCTTGAGCACTACCTTTCTGTGAAGGGCAATCACCTTTCGTGCTGAGTCCAAACGGGAGGTTCTACAGTTTACATTGGGAGCGTGTCACCTTTGCGCCCTCACCCTAAATCCCTCTCCCTAGGGAGAGGGACTTTGAATCCTTGCTCCCTTCTCCTGGGGGAGAAGGGTTGGGGATGAGGGCAGAATCTAGCACTTGCGAAAGTGACATGCTCCCATTTACATTCAAGGAGACTTGCTATCGCTGCTCAACGCAACAGTTGTTGTGTCTTTGAGTAATTGCTGATACTGTGCAGGCGTATCTAAGTCAATGGCTCCTTTTGGAAAGGAGACCTGAAGAACTTTTTCGGTGTGCTGTTTGATTAAGTACTTAGCTCCGACAGTTACATTCAGCGTCATTAATTCTCTGAATAGAGACCGATCGAACAGCGCAGGCACACCGACAGTATCTGCATAGGCAGACGCAATAATGGGGCGTTGCGTCGATTGATAGGACGCGGCTAATTGATTCATTAAAGAAGCGGAAACAAACGGTTGATCGCATAGAACAATGATTACTGCGTCTAAAGCCGGGTTGATGGCTGTGAGTGTTGTCATGCCAGCAGCAATGGAAGTGCCCATGCCTTCTGCCCACCGTTGATTTTCAACCAGATGCAGGGCGAGCGCATCAACCTCTAACTTCATACGTTCAGCTTGTGACCCTAACACCACCACAACGGGGTCACAGCAAGAGGCGATCGCCACTTCAGCGATGTAGCGCAACAGACTGCGCCCTTGAAACAACAATAATTGCTTGGGCGTTCCCATCCGGGTAGACGCGCCTGCTGCCAGAATCATTAAGCCGATGGTAGACATAGGCGCTCTGGATTAGGGGCGTGAATGGGAGCGTGACGATCGCGCAGCATCCCGCCAGTACGGTTGGTTAAAACAGCCTGAATTTCTGCCACGATCGCCAACGCAATTTCCTCAGGGGTTTCAGCGCCCAGATCCAGCCCAATGGGATGATAAAGGCGTTGCCGTTGAATGTTGGTTGAGGAAAACCCTTGAATGCGTAAATCCTCCAACAATTGCTGAGTGCGTTGTTTCGGTCCAAGCACTCCTAAGTAATGAATGGGAGAAGGTAACAATGATCGCAACAAGGTTTGATCATGTTGATAATGATGCGTCATGACGACGGCGATCGTGCGTGAGTGCAGCATGAGACGAGCTTCAAGCTCATGGGGATGGCAAAGAATGATTTCGTCTGCTTGAGGAAAGCGATCGCGCGTGGCATATATCGATCGATGATCAATGACTGTGACGTGCCAGCCAAGCTGCTTTGCCAATTGCATCACTGGAATGGCATCGTACCCTGCCCCAAAGATCAGCAGTGGTACCGGCGGATGAATGGCTTCGATCAGCACCTCAACCGAACCATCATCCAAACGATAGGAGATAACTTGAGTTTTTGCTTCCGCAAGTACCCTGTAAGTGTCCTGCAATAGACGGCTGACCAGTTGGGGGTTCGCAATACCATGCGCAACAGTACCGTCAGGTTTTAGGAACAATCGATCGGTAACCTGGACATCAATGTCTCCTTCAACTTGAAAGATCGTGGCGATCGCGCCCGCTTGGTTCTGCTGAAAACAGTCTGCAATAACTTCAAGCTGGCGCTTGGCAGACACCGTATGTAGCGACTCAATGAGCACTTGAACGGCACCGTTACAGCCCATGCCCATGCCCCAAATGACATCATCACTGGCAGTTGTGTCGTATTGCACAAGGATGGATTTGGAGCTTTGCAGCAGCAATGGTTTTGCCCGTTCAAACACATCACTTTCGAGACAGCCGCCGCTAATCGCCCCCACCATTTGCCCCGTTTCAGTCAGCAACATCCGTGCGCCCGGTCTGCGGTAGACGGAACCCATTGTTTTAACCACAGTGGCGATCGCCATCCTTTGACCCGCAATCTGGCTCTGCTCAAACACCTTGAGAATAGCTTGTAATTCTTTCATTACATGATGGAAAAATAAACGATTTCTAACCCTTCCTGGTGCTACGGGCTGACGATGGATAGAGCCAGAAGCCGAGTAAGCGGGACAGCCAGGGCATCACCGGATAGGTTAGTAACGCGGACACAAACGTCACTGAAATGAATAAACCAAGTAAGGATGGCAATGGTTTCAAAAACGGTCCCAACAGTACATCTGCCAGCAGAATGAGTGGATAAACCGCCAGGATACCGAGAATTACTTTCTTGTAATAGGGTGTTTGGGGCAGTTTATTGGCGGCAGGCGGTAGAGTAAACCATAATTCAACGCCACCAAGCTGTTGCTGTGAGCGATCGAGCACCAGATTACGCCCCTTATCAACCCACTGCTGGAAGGTTGGGGAGGTTCGCCAATGCCTGAAGTGGGTGTAGCTGTCAAACTTCACAATCACCACGTACTCAGGATAGGCGTGGTCACGAGGACGAATGACATCCACACCCAGGAAACCCTCAAATTGTTGAACTGCCTGGTTAAACCCTCTAGACCATGCTTCATACGCTTGAATCTGACTTGGTTCAACCACCTCTGAAATGACTAATGTAATTGGATCGGCTGGTCGATCGGGATTTTCCATAACAAGGGGTTGATTGACTGAGAATGGTCGGTTGGGCTAGGCAGTGTTTTAAAACTTCCCATCACTTTGTTGCTGTAAGGTTCTGCCCCCTAATCCCCCAACGTTGGGGGACTTTAAGGATGGTTTGGCAGCCCCCAGAATTGGGGATTGGGGGCTTCTAAGGATTTTAAAACACGCCCTAGGTCTAGGGAACCCAACCGACGATCGGCAGCTCTGTACGTCTTCAAAAGACTGGTATGAGCCAGAGTCTGAAGATGTTTGAAGTAAACTAAGTTTACGCAATCAACTTGTCGGGTGTGAGTGGCAAACTGCGTAATCGCTTGCCCGTGGCGTGGTAGACCGCATTGGCAACGGCTGCTGAGACACCCGTGATGCAAATCTCACCGACACCGCGTGCACCTGCCGGATTAAAGTTCAAATCCGGTTCGCCGACAAAGGCAACATCAATCCGAGGCGTGTCTGCATGGGCAGGGAAGTGATAGGTCGCAAGATCATAGACGACGGGATACCCGGTGTTTGGATCAAAATGGCACTCTTCCATCAGTGCCTGTCCAAGCCCCATAATCACCCCACCGCGCACCTGACTGGCAGCGGCTTTGGTATTGATCACGCGCCCAACATCCATCACCGATACCCAGCGGGTGACTCGCAACCGTCCAATTTCTTCATCGACGGTGACTTCGCAAAAGTGAGCGCCCCAGGACTGGAATGCCCATTTCTTGTCTTCGTCACCAGGAGCAGAAGACGCAGAGGCTTCGATCGCCGCCCGTCCCGACTTCTGAAGCGCTGCACAGGCTTCAGTTCCACTGGTGCAGTTGGCAGTTTTGAGGATATCCTGGCACGCTTTGGTGACGCTGGGGACGAGGGATGCAGTCATCTGAGAACCGCCTGCCAAGCCGCCATCGGGCAACTGTGAGTCACCCATCTCCACTCGCACCTTTTCAACCGGAATGCCCAATGTATCGGCGGCGGCGATCGCCACAACCGTGTACGAACCCGTCCCCATATCGTTGCCAGAGGTGAGAACATGAACCGTGCCATCGGGCAACAAACGCACTTTAGCGGAGGTTGCGCCGCGAGAACCAGGGAAGGTGGCAGCCGCCATGCCCCAGCCCACGAGTGCACCATCGCGGGTCAGCGATCGCGGCTGTGGTCTGTCTTTCCAACCAAACCGCTCTGCCCCAACCTTGAGACAATCGGCAAAATGTTTGGCGGAGAAGGGGAGTCCCTTGCGCTGATGCTCCTTTGTTTCGTTCTTCAGCCGCAGTGCTACTGGGTCTAGCTTCAACGCCCAGGCGAGTTCATCCATCGCCGACTCCAACGCCCACATGCCTGGAGTTTCGCCAGGACCCCGCATAAAAGTAGGTGTGCCGATATTCATCACTGCCAACTCTTGATTCAGCAGCAGATTGGGAGCGGTGTACATGACTGGCGTGACAGAGGTACAAGGCTCTGTGAAGACATCCACGGGTGATGTGGTGGACTTCACTTCATGGGCGATCGCGCTCAGCATTCCATCTGCCGCTGCCGCCAGTCGAATCGTTTGTTCTGTTTCAGACCGATGCCCCGTGTTGGCAGTCATCTGTCTACGGCTCATCACAACTTTGAGGGGACGCTTGATTTGACGAGCGGCGGCAGCAGTCAAAATCGCGTGGGGCCAAGGAAACCCTTTACAGCCAAACGCTCCGCCCAGGTAAGGAATCACGATGCGAACCTTTTCTGACGGTAGCCCAAATAGTTCAGCGTAGGTACGCTGAGTTAACGCAACCCACTGGGACGGCTCGTAGACGGTGAGAGAATCTGTTCCTTGCCAGTGGGCGATCGTGGCGTGGGGTTCCAGCGGCGCGTGTAGCTCGGTCGAAGTTGTGTAAGTTGCCTCGATTTTCGTGGCGGCACTTGCCATCCCAGCGGCAAAATCCCCTTTTGTAAACTTAAATTCCTCACCCATCTGTGGCGGCGCTTCTTTGTAAACTGCGTTTTTCGCCTCGATCGTGGGCTTCTGAGCGTCGTACTCGACCTTCACCAGTTGCGCGCCGTGTCTTGCCCGTTCAAAGGTATCGGCTACCACCAAGCCGATGATTTGCCCTGCGTAGTGAACCTTGTCATCTGCCAGCGGCAAACGCGCTTCGTAAATTTTCGACTTCATAAAGTCGTTGCTGGGTTTAAACACCTTGGGGGCATTCTTGGGCGTGAAGACAGCAATCACGCCGGGAGCCTTTTCTGCTTCGCGGGTGTCGATCGCCTTAATCCGTCCATTCGCGATCGTAGACGTGACCACAACCCCATGCACCAGTCCCGGAACGTCATGCTCTGCCGAGTAAGTCGCCGTGCCCGTTACTTTTGCGTAGCCATCTTTGCGGTTGACCGCCGTACCAATCACCTTACTCATGCGATCCCGCCTCCTTTGGCTGAAACTGTGAGGGCGCGTCTGATCGCCCGTTTGGCTAATTCGACTTTGAAGCCGTTGTGCTCGAGCGGTTTGGCTCCTTGCAAGGCAACCTCGGCTGCCTGTTGGAACGTTTCGGTCGTTGCCGCTTTGCCCGTGAGAAAGGTCTCCGCCTCCGTAAACCGCCAGGGTTTGTGAGCCATGCCGCCCATCGCCAGCCGTGCTGTTTTGATACGGTTGTCTGCCATTTCAACCGCCGCTGCAACCGAAACCAGCGCAAACGCATAGGAGGCCCGATCGCGCAGCTTCAAATACACGCTGTTAGCAAACGATGCAGACGGTAAGATCACTGCTGTAATCAGTTCCCCCGGTTCCAAATTGGTATCTCGTTGTGGAGTGTCGCCCGGTAGCCGATGGAAGTTGGTAAACGGAATTTGGCGCTTGCCTTTGGCTCCTTCTACTTCCACGATCGCCTCCAGCGCTGCCAGAGGCACGCACATATCAGAGGGATGTACTGCCACGCACTGATCGCTGGCTCCAAACAGGGCGTGTATCCGGTTAATGCCAGTCAGTGCTGCACAGCCCGTTCCGGGTTCTCGTTTGTTGCAGTTAAATGCGGTGTCGTAGTAGTAGGGGCAGCGAGTCCGTTGCAGCAGGTTGCCGCCCGTCGTTGCCACATTGCGAATTTGCTGAGACGCTCCCAGTAGAATGGCACGGGACAACATGGGATAGTTGCGCCGGACTTCGGGATGATCGGCAACAGCGGTGTTGCTAACGAGTGCGCCAAGGCGTAGACCGCTGCTCGTTTGCTCAATGCGCGTCATTCCCAGACGGTTGATATCAATCAGTTGGGAGGGTTCGTCTAAAAAGACTTTCATGCGATCGACCAGATTGGTGCCACCCGCGATGAACATCGCAGTTGGACTGCTCGATGCCTGCTGAACGGCTTCTTTCACCGAGGTAGCGCGGACATAGGAAAAGTTTTTCATGCCGGAACTCCTGCTTCACGCACCAACATTGCCGCCGCAGGAGAGGGAGGCGTTTGTCCAGTTGCTTGCTGAACAGCAGCCACGATTCCGTTGTAAGCGCTACAGCGACAGAGATTACCGCTTAATCGCTCTTTGATTTCAGCTTCCGAAAGATTCATCAGTTGAGGTTTGGTCAGATCCACTGTAACGGCGCTGGCACAGCCTCGTTTTACTTCATCCAGCAAAGCAACCGAGGCGCAGATTTGTCCGGGGGTACAGTAGCCGCACTGAAGCCCATCGTTCTCGATAAAGGCAGTTTGTACCGGATGCAGCACATCTCCTTTTGCCAGTCCTTCCACGGTGACAATTTGCTTGCCCTCCTGCATGACTGCCAGCGCGAGACAGGAATAGATCCGCTGTCCATCCACCAGTACCGTACAGGCTCCGCATTGTCCGTGGTCACAGCCTTTTTTGCTGCCAGTCAGCCCCAGTCGTTCGCGCAGAGTATCCAGCAGCGTGACGCGTGGCTCGATCGCCAGCGTTTGTTGCTTGCCGTTAATGTTAAGAGATACAGACAGTTCACCTTGTCCAGGAGCAGGCTTTTCAGTTTGAGCGGCTGTTGCTTGATTGAGCAGTGAGGGAGCCGCGATCGCTGTTCCTGCTGCGGTCAACGCCTGTCCTAAAAAATTTCGTCGTGTTTTATGTTTCTTGCCGTCTTCGGGGGAATGCATCAGCAGTACCTCTGGTTCGCGTCCAATCTACGTTAAAGCTATAGGAGGATTTCAACTAAGAGAGTTCATCTTTATACAGATGATCAAAGAGCTAAGAGAACTAAGGAATACCGCATTCAAGTGAGCATTGCCATCACTCATTCGACTGAATGAGTCAAACCTACTGGCATTGTAGGCGTTCCAGGAGGACACCGTAGGAGAGATGCAGCCTGAAGACACATAGACGCTCCTATTCTGAAGATCATAGGCGGATTTGGGTCTCAATCTGTCCAGAATGCTTTGAACCGTCCTGGTGACAATTCTGGATAGTGGCTACCTTTGTAGGCGATCGATGAGCAGATTGTGCCTTAAAAGATTGTGGGATTGGTAGAGTTAGAGCGAACTCTTTCCCTCAGCAAGCTATGGAATGTCGGCTCTGTGGTCATTCTAAGTCTCACAAACCTGGCAAGATGCCCAATGGACATCAACGCTATTGCTCCCAGGTGTAGGCACTTCTCTGAGCGCTTTAACACGCTTTACTACTGGCGGCAAGTGAGTCCAGCGCAAGTGCAACAGGTGCTCCAAGCCCATAGTGAAGGCAGTCGTCTCCGAGGCATCAGCCGCATCACAGGACTGGCAGACAACACCATTGTCAGTCTTGATAGAGCTGAGTTTAGCTGATTCGAGTGGATTGATTTTAGCGGCACGGGTCGGCAAACACACTGATGCACTGATTGAGGCACTGGTGGTTAGTACAGAAGGAAAAACGGCTGGCAAGCGCTGGCACAGTGCTGATTGGGAAGGCTATGAACGGATACTGCCCTCTGAAATTCTGCACTCGCTTGGCAAAAACAAAACGCAGCGCTTAGAGCAAACCAATGGCATTTATATACTTGCCTCACCAGGACAGAGCGCCCTCACCCTAGCCCTCTCCCGCTGGGAGAGGGAACAAGAGAGCATCTACGCCCTTCTCCACTGGGAGAGGGGTTGGGGGTGAGGGCGGCAGCGTTGGTGGGTTAAGTATATAAGTACCAAACCAATGGTATTGTCCGGCAACAAACTGGCAGATGGTGTCGCAGACAGAATAAGTTTGGCAAATGGTGGGAGCAAACGAAAGTGACTACGCGGCTAGGGCGTGTTTTAAAACCCTCGAAAGCCCCCAACCCCCAAACTTGGGGGCTTACAAACCAGCTTCAAAGTCCCCCAGAATTGGGGGATTGAGGGGGCAGAAGTTCTCGGTAACAAAGCAATTAGGAGTTTTAAAACACTGCCTAGTGGTCAGTGATTGCAATTGGCTTTGGCAGCACAGTCGATTCAAAACAACAGCGGCTCAATGAGCAGAATTAACTTGCCAAAACGTTGCTGATGGTCGGCTCCTCCAACCATCCCAATCCCTGAATGTGTATTTCAATCGTAGTCAGGATTGCTGAGCGATCGCCGACTGTCTTGTGTCTCTGCAAATTGCAAGGCAGTTTCTCGCCGGGTACCGATCGTCCGTCTACGTCGCCAATTCACTAGACCTGTAATGAATAAAACGGTGGGCATTAACCCCACAAAAACGTAAAGAATGCGGGTGGGCAAACCACCAAAGGTACCGAAGTGGAGGTCGGCGATCGCCACAATAAACTTGAATAAGCCTTCCGCTTTTTCAACTTTAGTCGATTGAATTACTTCACCGCTGGTGCGATCGATCTCCACCACGCTGAGATCAAACCGTCCCGTATCCTGATTGGGCAGTTTTTTACGCACCGTCATTTTTTGCGGATCGTGATCAGGTAATTCGATCGACGTTGTGATGCCGTCTGGGATGGCAGCATCCGCTTTTTGCATCAGCGTACTCAAAGCAACTGTTGGCGCGTTAACAGCAGGCTTCGCTGTTGGTGTTTGATTGAACATTGGTAAAAAGTGAAGGACGACAATCACAACCCCTGTGACGGCAGTAATCGTCAGAAAGATGTTGGAAACAATGCCGCTAACCTGATGGAAGTCGTAGCTAACCAGTGGCAATGGAGCATTCCACCGAATGTTGAAACCCGTTGCTAACTTACGCCAGCCCGTCCACAGCATCACTCCGGTCATTGCCATTAACAGCAGTAAAACACCTGTCACACCGACCGTAATTTGTCCCACTTTGCCTGCAAAGAGATCGTGATGCACTGTGTAGAGAAAGCCAATGAAAGAATACTCCCAAGTACGCGAACCCAAAACCTGTCCCGTGTATGGATTCACAAAGGTTTGCAGTCGGCGTTCATTGGGTGTGTATTGGTTAAACACATAGCTTTCTGTGGGTGTTTTAGGAGCCTGAATATAACTCACAGGCAAATTAGGATGGATTGCCTGAGCCGAGGCAAACATGGCATCTAATGGCACCTGTTCGGCTTGTGGTGTAACGTGCCAGAGCGATCGATGCAACCCGTGATCCAGTTCTTCCTGGAACACAATGCCCGCACCCGACAAGCTAATCATGACCAGCAGCAATCCCATTGCAATGCCGATCGAACCATGCAATCTTAAAACCCACTGACGCAAGCGGTTTGTATTCATAACAACGTCTCCTAGTTAGTGTTTAGATCCCCGGCTTCTTAAAGAAGTCGGGGATCTAGTGTTTGTATCAAAATTGCACTGAAACCGAACCAATGACGGTTAATGGCTCTCCGGGTTCAATGCCACCTTCATTGCCAGTCAGCGCCCTAATGTAATTGGCGTTGGCAAAATTTCTGATATTGACGGCAAAGCGATAGTTGTCACGGCGATAATAAATGGCTGCATTGCCAACCAGGTAGTCGCCTACGCGAAAACTATTTGCCAGGTCACCAAAGCGATTACTGACATACTCAAAGCCCACCCCAAACCCTAGCCCTTTGAAGCTGCCTTGCTGGATTTCATAGGTTGTCCATAAACTCGCCTTACTTCTAGGAATTCCAAATAACCGATTGCCAACGATGGTTTCATCGGTATCGTCAGAGATTTTTGCATTGGTATAGGCGTAAGAAGCAATGACTTTCCATCCTGGTGCCAATTCGCCAGCAATGTCGAACTCCATTCCTCGACTCTTTTGCTCACCCGTTGCGATCGAGAACAGAGGATTGTTTGGATCAGCAACGCCGACATTTTTCTTGGTGATGTCAAAGTAGGTTAAGGTTGCCAGCAATTTTTGATTCAATAACTCGGTTTTCACGCCTACTTCAAACCCTTCACCTCTTTCGGGTTGTAGCGGGGAGCCACTGGCTGTGAGAGACGTGCTGGGTCTAAACGATTGGGAATAGTTGGCAAAGATTGCCAGTGCTGGAATCGGACGGTATAACAATCCCACACGCGGAGTTAGAGCATCATTGGTTTGCTCTGATGCGCCACCTTCACTGAAGGCAGTTTCCACATTTGTCGTCTTTTGAGTGATTGTGTCATAGCGTAAGCCAGCCACAAGAATCAAATTGTCTAGCAAGTAGACCTGATCTTGCAGGTAGAGACCCAGTCGGTTTGCTGTTGTGAGTGTGTCGCCAAACAGCGGTAAAGCAGCGCGATCGGGTTTAGGAATGAGGTCATAGTCTGGAGCGAAGATATTAAGCGGTGAGGGATCGCCAAAGACGGTGAGAATGCGCGATTCACTGCGATTTAGATCAACGCCTGCGGTAAGGGTATGTTTGATTGAGCCAGTGGCAAATTTACCGACAACACTGGTAGTAAGAGCATAGGAACGATCCTGACCGTCTTGATCGGCAAAAAAGCGAATGATATCCGAATCAATGACAAGAAATGGCAGTGCGACAACACTGTAGTCGTAGTCGTAGCTGATGTAGCGAAAGCCATTCCGAATTTTCCAGTGATCACTAAAGCGATGTTCAAAGCTGTAGCCTGCACTTAAATAGTCCGTTGTAATCGAATCATCCGGGTTATTTGCCACGAACGCTCGTGAAACGGGAGCCACTCCATCGCCAAATTTAGTAATGCCAAAATCTGCGGGACTTTCCTGATGGATGTAGTCCAGGCTAACCGTTAGATCCGTGCGATCGCTCATTTTCCAGGTCAATGTTGGGGCAATGGCAAAACGGTTGGTATCGGTATCAAAATTGCGAAAACTGCGATCGTGCTGATAGAGAGCATTCAAGCGGTAGAGCAAACTCCCATCTGTAGTGAGAGAACCCGTTAAATCAATGCGAGGGCGCACCAATGCTCGACTGCCCACCTGAAGTTCTGCTTCATAAAATGGTTTTGCCAGTGGTTTTTTAGATACCAGATTAATCACGCCGCCCGGTTCAATTTCTCCATACAAAATGGAAGCGGGACCTTTCAGCACTTCAACCCGTTCTAAAATACCGATCTCTGAAATACCTTGAAAGCTGCCGTATAAGCGATACCCATCTCTGAGGGTTGGCACGGAGCTACTAAACTGATTGCCAAAACCCCGAATGCTGAAAGCGGCTTCACGTCCCCCGTTATTGCCTGCAGAGATCACACCACTGATGTTCGTCAAGGCATCCTCAAGACGGATCACCTGCTGATCACGAAGCACATCCTGCGGGACGACCTGCACTGAAAAAGGGGTTTCTAGAATCGGTGCGTCTGTTCCAGTTGCCGTTGATGCATTGGGAGCGCTGTAACCCCGCTGTCCTTCTCCCGTCACCACGAGTTCTTCTTCCGGTGTCTCCCCTTCCGGGTTGAGACTGTACGCCAACGCGCCCGTTTTTAGCGTCACTTCCTCGGTTGGCAACGCATTTTTACCCGCTACGATGACTCGAATGTTGGCTGCATCCACTTGCGTCACGCGGACATTGGCAATCTCTCCCGTTGGGTTATCGGCACTAAACTCTTGAGCATTAGTCAGTGCCAACACCGCATTGGGAATGTCGGCAATCAAACTGTTGCCCTCGGTTTTGAATTTAGTGGCATCTACTTGTAACGGTTTGCCATCTACCGTTTCCAGGGTGATGTTGAAACCCACTTCGGTACGCTCTAACGTTACGCCTGTCACTTGCACCGTTGCGGCTTCCACCTGTGCCAGCCATTCTTTGACGGTGATTGCAGGGCGTTTGAAGTCCCGCAACTTGATAGTTTCAGCCGATGGTAATGGTTGTGCTGCTTCGTTAGCTTGCACGGTTGGCACTATCCATAAAGCAGCAGCACTCATAATGCATAGGGAATGAATCGGCAAAAATGGTTTCACAACAAAGCCTCACACGGTGGAAAAACTTGAAAAGTTGAGTCGAAATCTGAAGCTGCGATGCGTGATAACGAGTGCGCGATTTACTGAAATGAGAAAGCAAACCGTAGATTGAGAAAGTAAATGGTCATTTTGCTTGCGGAAACTACTGGAATGAGTACGCGATTTACTGAAATGAGAAAGCAAACCGTAGATTGAGAAAGTAAATGATCATTTTGCTTGCGGAAACTACTGAAATGAGAAAATAAATGGTCAAAAGGAGAAAGCAAATTGCCTGTTTGCTGATTGAGTTCTTAGAAAAGCGTAAGCAGGTGCTTACTGCTTCAGAAGCATTGAGGATGCGATCGCACTAGATTGTAGCGATCGCTCAATGTTTGGCGATCGTCCCTACCCCAGTTGTTTCCACTACCCGAACGTCTTTGCGTTTGCGATACCACCACATGACAAAGCCCGTTGTAAAAAGAATCAGCGGTGTTAGACCGACAAAGACATAGAAAATACGAGTGCTTAGCCCACCAAAGGTGCCGTAGTGGAGGGGAACAAAGGCATTGAGGATGCGATCGCCGAATGCCAGAGTTTTGCTATCTTGAACGCGCAGAGCCTTTCCCGTATAGGGATCTACCAGCAGTTCACTTTCCCCATAGCGAAAGGATTCGTGCGGTTGGCGCTTGCCGACTCGAACCACACCTTCTGGCGTGCTGGGAATGCCCAGATAAGTCGTGATGGCATTGGGAAAGGTCGTATCCGCCATCTGCAAAATGGTTGAAGCCGGTAACGCAGCTTGCCCTGGTAGTGGTTTAGCGATCAATTCTGGTGGTTTGGGCGTTAAGGTAAGCGTGTAAATCAGCGCACTCGACCAGTCGTAAAAATTCCAACAGAAGCCTGTGAAACCTGTGAGAGCAAGAAACACAGCCGCAACGACACCAGTAACTTTGTGAAGATCAAAATTGCGCCGTTTGGGATGGGCGTTCCACTTGATTTTGAAGCCTGCAATCAACTTACGCCACCCTGTCCACAACACAATGCCAGTAAGGCTTAAAAGGAATGAGAGCAAGCCGACAATGCCCGTAATCATAGCCCCCGTGTCACCAGCAAGCAGTTGATAATGCAGACGTAGCGCGATCTGTAGCCAACTCTCGGCTTCTGAAATCATTCCCATCACGTGTCCGCTATAGGGATGAATAAACAGTTGCACAAGATGATTGTTGGTATCCCACAATCGAGCCTGGTAAGGAGAGGTGGTATCTTGCGGCAGCAAAATGTTGCCCAGGGTAAGATTGGGAGCACGTTTCAATTCTGCCTGCACGGTTGCAACAACGGTATCAATGCTGATCAGGTTTGCTTGAGGCACGATCGCCCCGATGCGGTGTTCAATCAACTGATGTTCTAGTTCCGGTTCAAAGACGAGCAAACTGCCAGTAATTCCAATGATGATCAAAATGAAGCCGCAGAATAGTCCCAGATAACGGTGCAATTGGAACACCAGGGAACGGAGTCGAAGCGAGCCTAGAGGGATCAGCTTTGCTGTACGCATTAGTCAGTCTCCTTTAAATCCTAGAACTGGTATGAAACCGTACCGTAGACCGTGAAGGGTGCCGCCGGAATGAAATAGAAATTGCCCTGCGACTCTTGATATTTGGTGTTGGAAATGTTGCGGAAGTTAAGCGCTAACCGCCATCCCTCTCGGCGGTAGAAAAGTGCAGCATCAGCCCGCACGTAAGATGGAAGAATCAGCACATTGGGCAGCCCGATCGGGCGATCGTCGCTGAAGACAACGCCAACGCCAAACCCCAAGCCGCGCAAATTACCGTCCTGAATTTCGTACTTTGTCCACAAGCTCGCTCGATGCTTTGCCGCATTCACTAGCGTTTCACCAACTGGAAGCACATTATCTTCACTGACAAACGCATCCGTGTAGGCATAGGTTGCAATTACATCCCATCCCGGCAAAATTTGACCAGTAATATCTAGCTCAATACCTCTGCTCTTCTGCTCTCCTGTCTGAATGCTGAAGTCAGAATCGTTAGGATCAGTCGTCAGTACGTTCTGCTTTGTGATTTGGTAGAAAGCCAGGTTGAATGACAGGCGTTTATTGAACAATTCTTGTTTCACACCGATCTCAAACTGCTCGCCTTCTTCTGGTTTAAAGGCTTCACCAGTACGGTTACGGCTGAAGAATTGCGGATTGAATGACCTAGACCAACTGAAATAAAGCGCGGTGGTGTCAGTCGGTTGGTAAACCAGTCCCAGTCGGGGAGAAACTCCGGTATCAGTTTGGCTTAAATCTGTTGTGCGGTCTTCATTGCGGTAAAAGCTATCGTTGGCATCAAAGCGCAGTCCCGCTAAAAGTTTCAGGTTGGGCAGAAGTTCGATCAAATCCTGTACATAAACACCCACGTTATCGGCTCCGTATTCTTCTGGCGAATACGCGAGTTCAAACGCTCCAGGTTTCGCGCCATAGACGGGGTTAAAAATATCCAAGGAATCGATCGATGCCCTGAAGAACGAGTAGTTGAAGCGATAGCGAGAAAGCTCAACACCAAACAACAGATTATGACGAATAGAACCCGTATTGAACTTGCCAAACACCTCATTTTGCAGCGTGAAGTTTTGCTGATCGGAATCTGGCTCTCTCTCGGCTCGTCGGGGGAGCGATCGTCCGTCCGCTTCTAACAAAGGCTCGGAAAAGCGAGAACCGCGCACATTCTGCTGAAAGTTTGAAACCAGGTTGGCATTAAAGCCCTGCCTGAACTTCCAATTGTCACTAAAGTTGTGCTCAAAGTTATAGGTAACAGCGAGTGACTCAACTTCAGCCCGATTGAACCCAGGCTCTCCTAAAAAGCGCTCTCTGGGAAGTGTCAGAAAGACAGCATTGGGGAGCAAGCCGCGATCGAACACATAGTCATACTTCTGATACTCCAGTTCGATCGTGAAGGTGGTTTTGGGACCAAGCCGCCAGGTCAACGCAGGCGCAACGAAAATGCTTTCGCTATCAACGAAATCTCGGTAACTTCCGGCATTCTCATACGCCAGATTCAGACGGTAGAGCAAGGATTTATCTGGTGTGAGTGGACCCGTAAGGTCGATCGTGGGACGGTAAAAACTGTAGCTGCCAACGGTGATGCCCACCTGACGGAACGGAGTCTCTAACGGCTTTTTGGTAATGGTGTTGACAACGCCAGCGATGCTACCAAAGGAACCGCCATACAACACCGAAGCAGGTCCTTTGAGAAACTCTACCCGCTCCACATTTGCGACATCGCGGGGACTGAGAAACCCAAAATCGCGGAAGCCATTACGCAGCGTTTCAAAACTGGTTTCAAACCCCCGGAAGTAATACCCCTGGGAAGACAATCCCCCATAACCAGACTGCGCTTGAACCCCACTGACATAATCAGCCAGGTCATTCAACCGCACAAGTTGTTTATCTTCAATCAACTGACGTGGAATCACCTGGATCGATGCCGGGACATCACGCAGTGGCACATCCAGCTTGGTAGCCGTGGTTGAGTTGGGCGCAAAATAAGCGCTACCAGAACGATCGCCCGTCACCACCAGTTCTTCTTCTGGTGTTTCTCCTTCCGGGTTGAGGCTGTATGCCAACGCGCCCGTTTTTAGCGTCACTTCCTCGGTTGGCAACGCATTTTTACCCGCTACGATGACTCGAATGTTGGCTGCATCCACTTGCGTCACGCGGACATTCGCAATCTCTCCCGTTGGGTTCTCGGCACTAAACTCTTGAGCATCGGGCAGCGCCAATACTGCATTGGGAATGTCTGCAATCAGGTTCTTGTTTTCACTGCGGAATTTGGTTGCGTCAATTTGCAGCAGCCTGCCATCGGCGGTTTCCAGGGTGATGTTTAAACCTGCTTCGGTGCGCTCCAGCTTTACCCCCGTCACCGTCACCGTTACGGCTTCCACTTGTGCCAACCACTCTTTGACCGTCATTGCGGGACGGTTAAAGTCACGCAAGCGCAAGTTGTTCCCGTCGCTCGTTTCCGCCCAAGCGATCGGGGCAGTACCGACAGAGAACACGGCAGCGATCGCCACCCCCAGCCTTAAATGCAATAGCTTCACAACACATCCTCACAGGCGAATGACCTTATTTGCAACAGAAACTGCCCGTCTCAGGTAGACGAGTGACAGCGCTTTCTCAGTCCTAGCAAGAGAACTGACTCGGCTTATTGCAAATTACTTTTAGTAATGATCAAGAAATTATGATGACTGCTGCCTAAAGTCAAGCCTTTTGTGATTAAAGGATAATTTGGTTCAGGGTACCCTGAAAACGGTTTTTACGGCTCAGAGAGGGGTTTTTCAGTCTTTTCGGCACTGATCAATGCTTTGAGGTCAGCACAAAAGTTCTTGGTTTTCGTCTTGATTTAGTTGAGAACACTGTCGATCGTGTCTTAAGAGACTGAAGCCAGGTTTGCGTTTGGCGATCGAGCAGCGCAGTGTGAGTATCAGAAATTAATTGGGTAAGCTACTTGATATAAGTTCCTATTAAGTTCTATAGTGCTTTGGAAAGATGGTGTCAGTGTGAGTCGCGCGATCGCCAGTACTGACTGTCGTTTACCTTTACGTAGAGAATGCATGCAAAGAATTTATGAATTGATTGCCACAGGCGGCATCGTCATGGTGCCGCTACTTGTGTTTTCGATCGCGGTCATTGCCCTGGCGATCGAGCGTGCTCTTTTTTGGAGACGGGCTAGAAAACAGCAAAAGCGTGTTGTGCGGAGTGTGTTGCAGCTCTATCAAGACGACCTTGCCCTCACTGAAGCGACGCTCCAGAAACATCTGCATTTGCCCATTGCCCGCGTTTTCCTGGAAGCAGTCTCCTTACCGAATGCAACACCAGATGAGTTTCGACTCGCGCTTGATGCTGGCACTCAGGCAGAAATACCCAACCTCAAGCGTTTCAACAATATTTTTGAAACCATTGTTGGGTTGGCTCCCCTCCTGGGCTTGCTGGGTACTGTCACAGGTCTGATTCGCTCTTTTGGCTCACTCACGCTTGGCGATGTTGGCAGTTCTAAAACGATCGGGGTGACGGCTGGTATTAGCGAAGCGCTGGTCTCGACCGCCGTTGGCTTAGTGGTCGCTGTTTTAGCGTTAATCGCGGCGAATACGTTTCGCTCCTTCTACGCCCAACAAATTGCCTACATTGACGAATGCTGCACACAGTTAGAACTGTTGCAACTGCGATCGTACAGGCGGCAGGAGGTTTCTCGTGTCTAGAAAACGTCGGTCTGATCCTGATTTGCTCGATCAGCCTCTAGAGATTAAGAACGTCGTGCCTTTACTCGATGTCATGTTCGCGCTGCTTACCTTCTTTGTGCTCTCCACTTTATTTCTGACGCGCATTGAAGGCTTACCCGTGAATTTACCCAAAGCGACCACCGCTAAACCACAAGCGGCGAGTCGATCGACGGTAAGCATCGACAAAGCGGGAAACGTCTTTTTGAACAAAGCACCCATTCAAGTTGACAATCTGGCAACCACCATTAAAACGCAACTCAGTTCTGGTCAAGAACTCATTGTGGTGCTGAATGCGGATGGTGCGGTCACTCACGATCATGTCATCGAAGTGATGGATCAACTGCGCCAGGTTCCCGGAGCCAAACTAGCAATTGCAACTCAACGGAAGTGATTATGCGTACCTCAGACTTAACCACTGCCCAACGCGCAAAGGAAGGAAAGGCAATCAAAACCTTTCTGCTATGGAGTTTTTTGGGATCGGCTGCGTTCCACGCGATCGCAATAGCATCGGCACCCACTACTTTTTGGAACACTCTGCCCGAAGCCGAAGAAGAGATGATCGAAGTTGTAGCGGAACCCGAAACGCCGATCGAGCCAGAAAAGCCTGTAGAGCAGGCGATCGAGCAGAAGGTTGAGCCGCCACCACCAGAAGCTGCCGCCGAAGTTGCCTTTGCGCCACCCCCACCGCTAGCACCCGACAGTCAGGCTCCACAAGAGGCAGGCGAAGATGCCCCCAGCAATCAACCGCCCTCTCGCTCCTCGGAAGTCGTGAATCCTATTACCAGTAAAACAGGTGAAGATAGTGGGCTGCGGATTGGCGGTGGACCCATTTTTAGTCCGTTTGGGACAGGTTTCGGGTTCGGCAATGCCAGCCGACCCACAGGTTTTAACCCTCTGGGACGACCCGATGGAGACTCCAAAGGTACGCCCGGTGGCACACCTGGAGGCACACCGGGCAGCACTGCGACCCGGACAACGGCTCCTCTTGTAACCGCGCCAAAGCCGAACCAACCCGCTTGCGTGAGCTGCCCCAAACCAAAATATCGGGGATCTGAAGGCAGTCCCCGTGTGGATATGACCGTCCGACCCGATGGGAGTGTGGAGGTACAGCTACGAAAATCCAGCGGTAACCCAGAGACCGATCGCGAGACGCTAGAAACCATGAGCAAGTGGCGGTTCGACCCCAAAACTGTTCCCGAAGGCGGCGTGAAGAAACGGGTACGAGTGGAATACGAAGAAGAGGGTTCCAACAATCAACGGCGTAACGAAGAACGTCGTCGTCAGCAAGCAGAACAGCGGCAGGTTGCAGAACAGGAACGTCAACAGCGGGAAGCTGAGGAACGTCAGCGTCAACAGCCGTCCACTGCTGCTGAAACACCGATAAAACCTGCTCCGGCTCCTTCCGTGGCTCCGGTAGAAGTGCCCCCTGTTGAGAAGCCTGCTAGTGAGACTGTTGCACCTTTACCCGAAGCCACACCTGCACCTGTAGAATCCCCTTCTGCACCTGTAGAGGCGGCTCCACCACCAGAACCTGCACTTGTGGAAACGGCTCCGCCACCAACACCTGGTCAGTGAAGCAGTGGTTTGATCCAAGCCATCACTCAAAAAATGGAGGTGACTATGAACGGTTGAACCAACGCTCTTAATTCAACACAACCAGCGTATCGTGTGCCAGGAAATGCGCGATGTGATAGGCTCTCTCTTCGGTTTTAAGCAAGATTGTCTCATATAGATAACGAGTCGCCCGATCGCCCAATGTCTCTGCCTGAGCTGCTTGACGGCGCAACACACCAATAATTGCCTGCTCTGCTGCCAAATCATGTTCCAGCATTGGGCGGCAGGTGTAAGCATCATCCGCTTCAGGCGTAAAGCAGCACAGCTCTGCCAACTTGGTAAAGCTAGCAGCAGGCACACCACCCAAACCATCTAGACGCTCCCCCAGTTCATGCACGTGATCCTGTACTTGTCCATAGTGATCGGCAAAGAACTGATGCAGAGAATAAAACTCAGCGCCCTCAACTACAAAATGATGCTTTTGATACTGCAAATACAACGCTTGAAAACTTGCCAGCAGGATGTTCATACCCTCACAAACAGGTTCAGTGACCGATCGCTCCAGCAAGATCGGATTAGCCATCACTTGACCGAAAGGACGAATTAAACTTTGAACTTCAGACATAAGGTTCTCCTTTGCAATGTAGATGACCTGGCAACAAACTGAAGGTTGCTATCAGTCATTTGACGAAACTGCATGATGAACACATGAAGCTCGTCAGATATTTAGTCTACCAACTTCCCCCCAAAATAACCCTATTTTTATTGCCTGCCAACAGAAATTGAGAGTTTCTATCAGTTGCCTCACTTTAAAATTATCTATTTTTTTCACAATTAAACAGCATTGCACAATCAGAGTATGAAATGCCCTAGATGCGAATCGCTTCAAATCAGTAAAAATGGTCATCATCGCGGTAAGCAAAACTACATTTGTAAGCAGTGTGGTCGGCAGTTTATAGAGACTTATAGTCTGAGAGGTTACTCTAATGATGCTAAAAAAATCTGCCTGAAAATGCGTGCCAATGGCATGGGTTACCGTGCGATCGAACGAGAAACTGGTATTAGCCATAATACCGTCATTAACTGGGTTAGAGCCGCAAATGGTGCCTTAGTTGACGAAGCGGAAGCCGAAGAAAATCAAGCGATCGCCCCAGTACCTGATACCTTGAATCAACAACAAGCGCTTGTGATGCAAAAGAAGAAAAAATGGCTAAACGTTAAAAGTTTTGACGCGCTTACTACTCAGCCCATTCAAACCTGCAAAAGTGGCTCTGTCTACTAAAATCATGACCAGGTTGTGCAACCTTTTCAAGCAAAGCAGACACAACCTGAAAGCAATCAAGAATGATTTTCAACAAGTCTACTCGTCCATTTGATTTCTAGGAGCGATCGCGTGAACTGCAACAAGAAGAATGTTCAAACAGAGAAAATGATTGAGATCCAGTGCGACGATCGGTGGCAGGTCTACCACCGCTTGCAAGCGTTGGAAATTTCTTGCTGTTGCCATTGTTACCAACCTTTGACAGCTCAGGTTACTAATGCTACGACGGCTATTCAGATCTGGTGCGTCGTGAAGCAAGCAACAATGCCGCGTCAAGCCTTAATCGATTGGCTAGAAAACTGCTGGCAAATTCGTGCCACGCCTGAAAGAGAGTGGTGAAGCAAGTGAAGTTGCCAACGTTAGGATGAATCGCGCGCAGCCCCTTTCTGAAAGACCCAAAGCGTAGGTTAGAATCGGGGCACCTTGCTGGCTCGATCGCATGAAACTTTGTCAGATGGTGCAACAGGTTCTAACAAAAAGACCTGTACTTGCACCCGACAGTCCACAACAGCGTTGGACAAAGCCTCACCTGTTGTTGCTGAGCGGCATCGTGAGCATTACAGTGCTGGTGTTAATCAGTCGCAGTCTCTACAGTGCGTTTGTAGAGCGAGGTCTTGCCTTAGAGCAACAGGGCAAACTTGATGAAGCGATCGCCACTTATCAAAATGCCCTTCGCGTTAATCCGACCGATGCCTTCACTCACTACAATCTGGGAGTTGTTCTAGAAAAACAAGAGACGTTAGACGGGGCGATCGCTGCCTATCAAAACGCCATTCAGCTGGACGATCGCTATACGTTTGCCTACAGCAACATTGGGTTTGCACTGGAAAAGCAAGGAAAACCAGATGCAGCGATCATGGCGTATCAGAAAGCCATCGCCTTCAATCCTAGTTACGCATTTACCTACACCTGCATCGGCGATCTGCTCAGCAAGCAGCAGAAACTCGATGCAGCGATTGTCGTCTACCGCCAAGCCATTCAAGTTGATCCCAAGCACGCGCTTGCCTATAACCATTTGGGTTTAGCGTTAAGAAAGCAAGGCAAACTAGAGGAGGCGATCGACATTCACCGCCAGGTCATTCAGCTTGATCCTCACTACACGGCTGCGTATGCTAGCTTGGGCAATCTTTTCACTCTGCAAGGCAAACTGGAGGAGGCGATCGGCGCTTACCGCGCTGCCGTGCGGTTGAACCCCAAAAGCGCTCTTTTTCACTACAATCTTGGCGTTGTTTTGGAACGTCAGGGAGAGCAGAAAGCCGCGTGGTCAGCCTATCAGCAGGCAATTGTTCTCAACCCAACCAACACAGCCTTCAAAACGACCTTCAACGTCCTCCAAAAACCTGTCAAATAGAAACGAGCATCTGACCAAAACCGCGGAGATTTGAGCGCTACCGTGATGCCGATGCTTGATGCTTGGTTAAAACCTCCAAGGTCTGCGTCATACCATTTCACTAAACTGTGGCTACACAGGCAAGATTCGTTTAGCGGTCAGCGGTCAGCGGTCAGCGGTCAGCGGTCAGCGGTCAGCGGTCAGCGGTCAGCAGCAAAAACGAATCTGTAGGGCGATTTTATAGAATCGGTGTAAGTTCCGGGAGAGTTTTTACTCAGAAGGTTGTCGGCGACGGGCGAATGCTTGTTAGACTGCCTTTGTTAGAGATTGCCCTTAACGATTGACAGCAAGTAAAGCGACTATGCCTGAACCATCCTGGCACCACGACACGATCCATACAAATGGCATCAAGCTGCACTATGTGACACAGGGCGAAGGTTCACTTATGCTACTGCTGCACGGCTTTCCAGAATTCTGGTATTCCTGGCGGCATCAAATTCCGGCGTTTGCGAATGATTATAAAGTGGTGGCTCTAGACTTGCGGGGCTACAACGATAGCGACAAGCCAGACGCACAGTCTGCCTATGTGATGGTAGAGTTCATCAAAGATATTAAAGGTGTGATCGAAGGTCTGGGTTACGATCGCTGCGTCTTAGTCGGACACGATTGGGGGGGTGCGATCGCCTGGTCGTTTGCCTATGCGTATCCAGCGTTGGTCGATCGCTTGATTGTGCTGAATCTGCCCCATCCCGCCAAATTTGCTGAAGGCTTACGCACACCCCAACAGCTCTTACGAAGCTGGTACATCGGCTTCTTCCAGCTTCCCATCTTGCCAGAACTGCTGATTCAATTGAACGATTTTCAGATGTTAGAAGCCGCCTTCAAAGGGATGGCTGTCGATAAGACAACCTTCAGCGACGATGATATTGAGGCATACAAAAATGCCTTTGCGAAACGAAATGCTTTAACGGCAGCACTCAACTATTACCGCAATGTTTTTGCACAAGGATTGACTACAACTGACTGGGGTATTTTGCATGTGCCTACCCTGATGATTTGGGGCGAAGCGGATACGGCTCTGGGCAAAGAACTCACCTACGGCACCGAAAAGTACGTGCAGGATTTTCGTATCCGCTACATTCCCAATTGCAGTCACTGGGTGCAGCAAGAGCAACCGCAGGTGGTGAATCAGTTAATGCGGGAGTTTCTAGATAGTTAGCACTGTCTAAATCAGCCGTTCAAACAAACGACTGACAACTCGCTTTGCAGCCTCATAGCCACCATCAAAGTAGATGGCAGCAATCAATGCTTCAAGCGTTTCAGCAAGGACGCTGAGGTTTTGCTGAGCGTTGTGTTTCGCTTCTCCCTTTCCTAACCTAATGTAAGAACCAACCTCTACTTCGCGAGCGATTTTTCCGAGCATTGGTTGACATTCAAGCTGCTCTTTTTTCTTAGTTATTGAATCTCTAGTTTGACATCCAGCATTCATCAGAAGATCAGATAAAATAGTTTTCAGAACAGCATCACCAAGCGTACGAAAAGCTTCTTGATCCTTGTATAGCTTCCCACAACGATTTTGCTCGTCAGCATATGCCCTGCGGGTTAAAGCACGTTCAAGAAGTGCTTTGTCGAAGAAAAGGTAGTTCAAACTGCTTTCAATGGACATAAGATAAGCTCTAGAAAGGATAAGAGAAGATACATTTCTGAGCATTATTTTCCGTAGTTAGAACTGTTGTTTTTATGGGTGGATATCAACACTTCGGTAAATACTAGCTGCTTTTTATAAGCTTTATATTTTTCTACTCATATTCACAGATAAAATAGAATGCTGCTGGTTAATACTGTGGGGAAGTTGGATGGAACAAAATTTTAGAACATTGGCTGACCAGTACAAGAAGGCGTTACTGGATGATGTGATTCCGTTTTGGGAGCGGCATTCGATCGACTGGGAGCAGGGCGGCTACTTTACCTGTCTCGATCGCGCAGGCAACGTGTACGATACCGACAAATTTATCTGGTTGCAAAATCGGCAGGTGTGGCTGTTTTCGATGCTGTGTAACCAGCTTGAAGACCAGTTTGAGAAACGCGATCGCTGGCTTGAGATTGCTGCAAACGGGGCGAACTTTCTCGCCAAACATGGGCGCGATCGGGAGGGCAACTGGTATTTTGCGCTCGATCGCGCGGGCAATCCACTCGTACAGCCCTACAACATCTTTTCTGACTGCTTTGCGGCAATGGCATTTAGCAAATATGCGTTGGCATCGGGCGAAGACTGGGCAAAAGATGTAGCTTTACAGGCGTATGACAACGTGCTGCGTCGCAAAGACAATCCAAAAGGCAGCTATAACAAAACCTATCCTGGTACGCGATCGCTAAAGTCCCTGGCAGTGCCGATGATTCTGGCTAACCTATCGTTGGAAATGGATTGGTTATTGCCGAGTGCCAAATTGGAGGGAATTCTGGCTGCTACGGTTCAAGAAGTGATGACTGACTTTTTGGATGGCGATCGAGGACTGATGTACGAAAACGTTGCGCCCGATGGTTCGCACATTAATTGCTTTGAAGGACGACTTATCAACCCCGGTCACGGTATCGAAGCCATGTGGTTCATGATGGCGATCGCCGATCGTCGTAACGACATCACTCTCATTCATCAAGCGGTTGATGTCGTCCTCAATATCCTTGACTTCGCCTGGGATGCTGAGTATGGCGGACTGTACTACTTTATGGATGCAGACGGTCATCCGCCACAGCAATTGGAATGGGATCAAAAGCTGTGGTGGGTACACCTGGAATCGCTAGTGGCGCTGGCAATGGGCTATCGCCTGACGGGACGAGAAGCTTGCTGGGAGTGGTATCAAAAACTGCACAGCTACACCTGGTCACATTTTGCTGATCCCCAATATGGGGAGTGGTTTGGTTATCTCGATCGTCGTGGCGATGTCTTGCTCAACCTCAAAGGCGGCAAATGGAAAGGCTGCTTCCATGTACCAAGAGCGCTTTATCTTTGCTGGCAGCAGTTTGAGGCAGGAGGCAGAAGGTAGAAGGCAGCAGTTTGAGGCAGAAGGCAGGAGGCAGAAGGCAGAAGCTAATACACCTCACACCTCACACCTCACTTCCGCGAAGAGGCAGAAGGCAGTAATGGATTTTAGAACTAAAAGCTAAAGGCTGACCGCTGACCGCTGACCGCTAACTGCTGACCGCTAACTGCTGACCGCTGAAAGCTAACTGCTGACCGCTAAAAGCTAAAAGCTAAAAGCTATAATCGATGTGCCTTTACAGAGCGATACATATGAGCAGCGCTGTCGTTTCAACTGAACAATTACTGCAACAGCTACATTGGCGCTATGCCACCAAGAAGTTTGATCCCACAAAGACGATCGCGGATGATGTTTGGCAAGCGTTAATAGAAAGCTTGATCCTTGCCCCGTCTTCATTTGGTTTGCAGCCCTGGAAATTTTTTGTCGTCACGAATCCAGACGTTCGCCAGCAGTTAGTTGAGCATAGCTGGGGGCAAACGCAGGTAATTGATGCATCTCACCTGGTGGTGTTGGCGTTCAAAAAGGATATGAATGCAGCAGATGTCGATCGCTACATGCAAAATATAGCGGACGTGCGTCAGGTACCAGTTGATAACTTGCAAGGGTTTTCTAACGTGATCAAGGGTTTCCTCGAAAAACCTCCCTATTCTCTTGACATTGATGAGTGGTCAAAGCGGCAGGTTTATATTGCGCTGGGGCAGTTCATGACCAGTGCCGCTCTGTTGGGTATTGATACTTGCCCAATGGAAGGGTTCAACCCACCCAAATACGATGAAGTTCTAGGGCTGGCAGAGCAAGGCTATGCGTCTGTGGTCGTTTGTCCGGCGGGCTATCGGGCAGAAGATGATAAGACCGCCACTCAAGCGAAAGTCCGCTATCCAGCTCAAGATCTGGTGCAGTACGTTTAGGAATGCATTTAGCTCAGAGATTCAATTAATTTAGACCTCCGATTTATTGAAAAAATTGGAGGTCTAGTGATGCGTTGAGGGCACTTTTGATTGATGATGCAAGTGGTTGATGCGTCTGTTGAATCAGTTAGCACTCCGAAAACTGCGCTCGTTGTTGGCGCGGGACAAGGGATTGGGCTAGAGTTTGTGCGGCAACTGTTGCAAGGCGATCGCGTCGATCGCCTCTATGCGACCTACCGCAACCCAGAATCAGCGCTGTTGGCGATCGCTGATGCGCGCCTTCGCTGTTTGCCAATGGATATTACAGACGAAGCGCAGATTGCTACAGTCATCAAAGACATTCAAACAGAGAGCACCGCACTGCACTCTGTCATCAATTGTGTGGGCGTGCTACACGAAGGCATCATGCAGCCAGAAAAGAGTTTGCGGCAACTCAACGCGGATCAGCTATTGCACTATTTTCAAGTGAACAGCATTGGTGCTGTGCTGCTGGCAAAGCATGTGCAACCGTTGTTGAAGCATCGCGATCGCGCGATCCTCGCCACCATTTCCGCCAAGGTGGGCAGCATTGGCGACAATCAGTTGGGCGGTTGGTATGGCTACCGGGCATCGAAGGCAGCGCTGAATATGTTCATGCGATCGACCGCAATTGAATACAAGCGCACTTGCCCACGGGCGATCGTCGTCACCTTACATCCTGGCACTACAGATACACAGCTATCCAAACCCTTCCAGCGAAACGTGCCACCAGAAAAATTGTTTGGTGTCGATCGTACCGTCACGCAATTATTGACGGTGCTCAACCAACTTCAAGAAAGTGATAGCGGCGAGTTCTTTTCCTGGGATGGCAGCCGCTTGCCCTGGTGAATATCGATGCCATCACAATGACCGCACCGCGCGTTTTCTAGCTATCGCCGTAAAAATTAGGACGTTGGGATTAAAGGGGATCTGGGGGCTTCGCCCCCAACCAGGGGTCAAACCCCTGCACCCCTTCCTAACCCATGTGACGGCAGCTAGATGTCAAAAATTGGGGTTGCAGAATGGTTGAAAGCAGCTAAATTCACAGCACTGGTGACTTGAATTGCCAGGGCATGGACTGTTTCCATGTTAGTCGTCATTGAGTGCAGCGGTCCATCCACTAATAGCGAGGCAAGCCCATGCACCAGGCTCCACACCGAGATTGCAGCGGTATTGCGATCGCTTTCCCCTAAGTGAAATTCATCAATCACCTCCAGCAAGACTCGAAAGACAGGTGTGCAGGTTGGGTTTTCATCCTCCAACGGGGAACCCATTTCAGGGCGAAACATGAGCCGAAACTCATCCGGATACTGCACCGCATACATGATGTAGGTGATGCCGATCGCCTGCAGTTTTTCATGGGGGGTTGTCTTTCCCTGTAGTGCTTCACGAGACGCGCGATCGAGACGTTGAAACCCATGCGAAACCAGTTCACGAATGAGATCGGCTTTGTCCTTGAAATGATGATAGGGCGCACCAGAACTAACGCCGGATCGACGAGCAACTTCTCGCAGCGTCAGCGATTCAATACCAGATTCTTTCATCAGCACTCTTGCTGCCTCTAGTAGAGCAAGGCGCAGGTTGCCGTGATGATAGGCATCTGATTTTTTTGTAGTTTTTTGCGGCACTGAAGCAATCCAATCTGGGATCTTGACAACGTTTAGATTTTACTGCATCTTAGTATTGTTCAGATTCTAAACAGTGTTTAGATTAATTCAATTGGCAAGGAACCGATCTATGCTTTTGTCTTCCAAAAATGTTCTGGTCTTTGCGGCAACGGGTGCGATCGGCAGCGAGGTGGCTCGCAAGTTTGCCCGTGAAGGGGCACAAGTTTGGGTATCGGGGCGCAATGCTGAGGCTCTAGAAAAGTTAGTCAGCCAGATTACCGATGCAGGCGGCACGGCTAAGGCAGATGTGGTAGATGCGACCGATCCCGCGACTGTGAGCGATTATGTAACTCGAATTGCAGCGACAGCAGGTTCACTTGATGCGGTTTTCAATGGCATTGGTGGGAGACCTGTCGATCTGGGCTACCCAGAACCTGCAACGACGGTGGCATTGAGCCAATTCTTAAAACCATTGCAGATCATTTTGGGTTCTACCTTTCTCACCTCCCGCACCGTTGGGGCACAGATGATGCAGCAAGGCAGCGGGGCGATCGTGACCCTTTCTGCCACGTTGAGCAGCATGACAGCGGCAAATATGGCAGGCATTAGCGCCACCTGTGGTGCTATTGAAGCAATGACGCGATCGTTGGCGGGTGAGTTTGGTCGAGCGGGGGTGCGTGTGAACTGCGTACGGGGTTCTGCTATGCCCGAAACGCGTACGATTCAGGAAACAATGGCAGGACAGATCCAGATTTTTGGCGAAATGCCACCGATGTCACTGCCACCGCTCGGTCGCCCTATCTCGGTGGCTGAGACGGCTGCAACAGCAGCATTCCTGGCTTCTGATGCAGCGAGTGGCATGACGGGGCAGGTGGTTACTGTTTGTGCGGGTGCGTTTGTCGGTTAATCCATCATAAGGAAAGTCAATGGCGAAATTTGACCATCATCCCACCGTGCGCTGGTGGCGGGAACAGCCCGTTGCCCCTGCCCGCGCCAAGCTGAATGTTGACTCACTGCGATCGCTGTGTTTGGAAGCCGGAGCCGATGATGTTGGGTTTGTAGAGTTGAATCGATCGACAATCGCCGATCAGCGGTCAGATATCCTGACCGCTTTTGCTCCAACCCAAACGTTGATTAGCATTGTTTGTCGGATGAATCGAGAAAACGTGCGGGCTCCGGCGCGATCGGTTGCCAACCTGGAATTTCATGCCAACTACGACGAGGTGAACGAGGTTGCCCGTGCGATCGTCAAACGGTTGGATCAGGTTGGGGTGAGAGCCTTGTATCCATCAGCCGGATTTCCTATGGAAATGGATCGCTTTCCGGGAAAAATCTGGGTTGTTTCCCATAAGCCTGTAGCTGTGGCGGCAGGCTTAGGGCACATGGGGCTGCACCGGAACGTGATCCATCCCAAGTTTGGCAACTTCATTTCACTAGGTACAGTCCTGATCGATGCCGAAGTAACCGAGTACAACCAACCGATCGCTTACAATCCCTGCATCGATTGTAAGCTCTGTGTCGCGGCTTGCCCGGTTGGAGCGATCGCCCCTGATGGGCACTTCAATTTTTCCGCCTGCTATACCCATAACTACCGTGAACTGATGAGTGGCTTCACCGATTGGGCAGAAACGATCGCCGATAGCAAAAACGCACACGACTACCGCCAAAAAGTGAATGCGTCAGAGTCCGCTTCCATGTGGCAAAGTCTCTCCTTTAAAGCCAACTACAAAGCTGCTTATTGCATTGCTGCTTGTCCAGCCGGAGAGGATGTGATTGCCCCTTTTTTGAGCGATCGCGTCGGGTTTGTGCAAGAGATTGTTAAGCCCCTGCAAGAGAAACCCGAACCGATCTATGTGGTGCCCGGATCAGACGCTGAAGCCTACGTGGCAAAGCGTTTTCCCCACAAAACCATCCGCCGCGTTAGCAGTGGCATTCGCCCGCAATCCATTCCTGGCTTTCTCTTTGGTTTACCGCTGTTGTTTCAGCGCGAGCAGTCCAGGGGATTGAATGTGACGTATCATTTCACCTTCTTTGGTGCAGAATCCTGTCAGGCAACGGTGACGATTCGCGATCGTGCTCTTCATGTCGAAAAAGGGTTTGTTGGAACGGCTGATCTGGCGATCGTGGCGGATAGTGAAACCTGGCTAGGGTTCCTGGCAAAAGAGCAAAACCTGCTCTGGGCAATGCTACGACGCAAAATTCGTCTCAAAGGTTCTCTTAAACTGCTTCAGGCGTTTGGCAAGTGTTTTCCTGCCTGAAACGTTGAGGTATCTTGACAGGATTTTTGCTAGGGGCTGTCATCCATTACAACTACACATGACTTGCAGCAAGGGTGCCAGCCCCTAGCCTGGTGTGTTGGGGCGGGCGCGATTATGCTGATACCGCAAGGTTTTGGAGCTAATTGATGACGCGCCCTAGCAGGATCGCTCTAACGCAATAGCAGCGAGGCAGATTGAAGTAGCCCAATCACCAAGCCCAAAATGCCACCTAGATTGACGATCGCCTGTAGTTCGCTCTGCACAATACCGTTAATTGCGCCCTCCAAATCGGCGGGTGAAGTAGCTTTCACGCGATCGATAATCACCTGATCAATATTGAGAATGGGAATTGCTTGCGTCACAAGTGATTCCAAATCACGCTCCAGATAGCGTTCTAGAATCAGCGCTAAATCCAGGCTGATCACTTCCAGGGATGCATTGACGACTTCAGACGTGCGTAAGCGATTGAGAATCACGGTTGCAACATTATCCCAATCAACCGATTTGCCCAACTCCTGAAGAACATCAGAGCCTTTCTCTTGAACGTAACCACGCACGCTATCGCGCAAGGTTTTCCGCAGTTGACGCACGGTGGAAATGGGTAGATTTTGCAGCGATAAATTTTGCAGCCACTCTTGCAAACGTCGTCGCAGGTTGAGGGTTGAAACCAACTCGGCGATACGCGTATTGCTGGCTTCTTTTTCATCCAGGCAGAATGTCCGCAGCCGCGTTAGAGAATTGCGGACACCAAACAAGTTGGCGACCACCCAGGATGTACCGCTCGTGCGCTCCCGAAAGCCCTCATCAATGACCTGGATGTTGCGATCGGTCAAAAAGTCAATGAGTGTCAAACGGATAGCATCCGGCGGCAAAACCACTTGCAGCAACCAATCTGCGAGTTTGATCGACTGCTCATCATTCAACTGAAACTCCAGCAGCACCTGATCAAAAATCTGGTTCAACTGTGCCTCTAAAAAATCTTCGCGGCGGGCTAACACTTTAAGCAAGCGTGGCAGCGACTCGCCCAGCAGATCACGCAGAATACTTGCCAGCACTTTCGCCGTTTTTTGTTCTTTGTCCGTTTGAATCTGCTCCAGCGCCAGTTTGAGTAGCCACAGGATGGCAGCCTGTACGCGTTCAGTTTCTAACAGCCGTTTCGCCAGCTTTTGCAACTCTTCTGGCGTGAGCAGCGACCCCATAATCGTGTCAGAAATGCGCTTTGCCAGACGCTCCTGATTACGGGGAATGAGTCCCGGTGTAAACGGAATTTGCTTCCCACCAATGTAGCGAGCTGTGTAAGGGCGAAACAGCATTTTGATGGCGATGTCATTAGTGAAGTAGCCAATGATGCCGCCAACGATCGGAGGACCGAGGAAAAGCCAGAGCGAAGAAAGATCCAAAGCAAAGAAGACCAGTTTTTAGTTTTTAGTTTTTAGTTGTTAGGTTTCAGCTGCGACTAACAACCAAAAACTAACAGCTAACTACTTGCTTACAACCAACACTCCCATCGTACCGCCCGCGATGGGGTAGTGTGTGGCAGTAGCGAAGCCAGCCTGACGTGCTAGTGCAATCTGCTCGGTGCCAGTGGGGAAGCGATCGAGGCTAGGCGCGATATACGCATATTCTTCGGTCAAGCCAAACTGCTGGGCGGCAGGCACCACGATCGCATCCAGATACCATTGCTGCAAGGTGCGTATCTGGGCATTGGACGGACGATGAAAGTCGAGAATGGCAGCTTTGGCGCTGGGCTTGAGCACGCGGTGCAGTTCTTTAAGGCTGCGGGGAATATCGGTGACGTTCCGCAAACCGTAGCCCATCGTCGCCGCATCAAAGTGGTTATTCGGAAACGGTAGCTCCAGCGCATCACCTTCCAGCCAGGTGATCGACGGGATAGGATAGCGTTCTTGGGCACGCTGCTGCGCGATCGCCAACTGTGCCGTGGCAAAATCCAGCCCAATCACCTGCCCGGTCAAGCCAACCCGTTCTGCCAGCAACAACGCCAGATCGCCACTGCCACAGCACACATCCAGACAGGTACTTCCTACTGTGGCTCCACTCCATTTCACTGCCATCTGCTTCCAAATGCGATGTTGCCCTAAACTGAGCAGGGTATTCAATTGGTCGTAAACAGGGGCGATGCGGTTAAACAGTGTGCGGATGCGATCGGACATTGGTTTTGAGCGTGAGAGTGTAGATTTAGGCGTGCTCTGAGGATACCGTTTAGTGAGCAGTCCGGTGTCAAGATGTACGATCGCGCTTGATCAAAGCTAAGGCTGCTAAGGGCATACTGGAAGCCGGAGGGCACCCCATCTCCTTGAGGCATCGGTGACATGATGATTGAGAATGCTTTGGAACCGCGATCGGACGAGCAACAGGCAGCACTGTGCTTAGCAAGCGGCAAGTATGGTCAGGCAGTTGAGCAGTATCAACAGCTCATCGACATGGAGCCTCATGTCAAAGCACACTACTGGCATCTAGGATTGGCATCGCTGCTTCTAGGCGACGAGGCGGAAGCTCAGACGACCTGGATGCTGGCAATGATGGACGGTGATGCCGAGCAGATTGAGCAGTGGACAGACGAATTGGCGCAGTTTCTGCGATCGCAGGCAGAACAGCAAGAAGCCAGCGCTAACCACCCACTCGCCTGGTTGCTGCGGCAACATCTACGGGAAGTGGCTCCCCATGATTTACAGAATCTTCTACATCTGGTACAACGGGCGATCGAGCTGGATCGTTTTGCTGAAGAAGATTTGGCGGCATGGGACACGATCGAACTACTAAGATCGACTGCTGCGATCGATCAAGCATTACTCCTGCAAACCTTACAAGCGGTTCTACAGCACACTCCCGGCGACCCAGCGCTCCTGGCGTTTGCTGAAGCAGCGCTCGATCGAGCGTCTGATCCGCTGCCCGTCGTCCACACGCTCATGCTGACATCCGTCGTCATTGCCTACGAGTTGCACTGTCCCTCGTTGGCAATTCGCTATGTCCAGTTGTGTCGAAAAGTATGCCCCCAGGATTTAGAGGTGCTCAGCCATTTATCGACCTTCTACCAGAATGCGGGACAGCATGAGCAGGGGATTGAAACCGCGCGTGAATGGTGCCTTCTGGCGCGATCGCTCCCTGATCAAGTGTTCGGTGCCTTTCTGCTGCTGCGGGCACTCACCCGTGCAGGCGGCTACTGGAAAGAAATCTTTGAGCTGGTATCCCTTCAGGAATCCTTGCTGTTGTCACTGGCAGCATCGCAAACGGAACCGCTCAATCAAAATACGACTCTCCGTTTAGTCACCACAACCTTCTTTTTGCCCTACGTGCGGGACAATCTGGAGCACAATCGTCTGGCACAAAACCATCTCTTTCAACTATGCCAGTCTAGTGTTCGAGCCTACGCTGCTGAGGCAGCCGAGCGGTATCAAGAGGGATTAGCGCTTCGGCGCGATCGCCAGGAGAGCCATGAACGCTTACGCATTGGGTATTTTTCGCATTGCTTGCGGCGGCATTCCGTGGGCTGGCTGTCTCGCTGGTTGATCCAGCATCACGATCGCAAACAGTTTGAACTCTACGGCTACTTTTGGAATTATAACGACGGCAACGATTCACTCCAGGACTGGTTTGTGGAACAGGTCGATCATGCTCGTAAATTAGGTCGTGATGGGCTGGCGATCGCAGAACAAATTTATCAGGACGATATCGATATTCTGATTGACCTCGATAGCATTACAGCCGATGTCTGCTCTGAGGTGATGGCGCTCAAACCTGCGCCTGTGCAAGCGACGTGGTTAGGCTGGGACGCATCGGGAATGCCCGCGATCGACTACTTTATCGCCGATCCTTACGTCCTTTCAGACGCTGCCGATGCCCACTACGCCGAAAAGATTTGGCGCTTACCTCAAACCTATATTGCCGTCGATGGTTTTGAAGTCGGCATCCCTACCCTTCGTCGAGATGATTTGGGCATTCCAGACGATGCCATCATTTATCTCAGCGGACAGAGTGCCTCGAAGCGGCATCCTGAAACTGTGCGATCGCAACTGCGCATTATCGCCGCCGTACCCAACAGCTACTTATTAGTTAAAGGCATCACCGACGATCGCGCTATTCAAACCTACTTTGCTCAGGTGGCAGCGGCAGAGGGTGTCACCAGCGATCGACTCCGTTTTTTGCCAGAAGTCTCCACTGAAGCCGTGCATCGAGCAAACCTGAGCATTGCCGATGTGGTGCTGGATACTTACCCCTATAACGGTGCTACAACAACGATGGAAACGCTGTGGATGGGCATTCCATTGGTGACGCGAGTGGGAGAACAGTTCGCCAGCCGCAATAGCTACACCATGATGGTAAATGCGGGCATTAAGGAAGGCATTGCCTGGACGAATGAGGAGTACGTCGAGTGGGGCATCCGCTTGGGCAAAGAAGTCGAGCTGCGGCAGCACGTTGCCTGGAAATTGCAGCGATCGCGCCAAACCGCGCCATTATGGAATGCGAAACAATTCACCCGTGAAATGGAACGTGCCTACAAGCAAATGTGGCAAGCATACATTACTCAGTAGAGGAGTAGAGCGCTCAGCAGTCAGCAGTCAGCAGTTAGCGGTACACTCGTACGCTAAAGCTGATATAAAACGAATGGATGGATTATGAGCAACCAGCAGGGCACTCATGGCTGAAAGCTGACGGCTGACCGCTGAAAGCTAATACGATCAATCATCTAGCAACAGCCATCGTTACAAACTACTTGATGATGCTTCATGAGAATTCTCGTCATAACCAACCTGTATCCGCCTCAAATATTAGGAGGGTACGAGCGGGCGATCGCCGATTTTACTCGGCTTCTCCAGCAGCGGGGGCATGAGCTTCTGGTGCTAACAAGCGATACAACAGCGTTCTTTAGCAGCCACCCCAGCCCTGAGCCTGAGCCTCAAATTGAACGGTGCCTATTGCTCTGTGGTCAATGGCATTCGGAACGAGGACCAGAGTGGTTTTCTGAGCAAGAGATTGTTGCCATTAAGCACCACAATCGTCAGGTGCTCAAGCAGCACTTGCACACGTTTCAACCCGATGTGTGCCTGGTGGGTAATGCCACGTTTTTGCCTGTAGAGCTGTTGGAGCAGGTGTTAGCGACTCCAGTTGCGATCGCTCATTATGTGATGAATGCACAGCCGGGTTACCTACCGTCTCTGGCACCGCAAAGTCCTCTGTACCGTTACGTAACGTGTAGCGATTGGGTCGGTCAAGTGCTACAGCAGCAAGGCTATCCGGCGGCGGCAGCTCAAACCATTTATCCGGGTGCTGCCATTGAAGCGTTTTATCAGGCAGAGCTACCTCCCCGCGATCGGCTGCGTATCGCTTATGCCAGCCTGGTGATGCCCTACAAGGGTGCGGATGTGTTGGTTGAAGCACTTTCTCTACTCCATGCAGTCGGTGTTGAATTTACTGCCACGATCGCAGGTGGAACGCTTCAGCCTGACTTTGTACAGGCTTTACAGCAGTTTATCGAGTCTGAAGGGCTGCAAGCGTGTGTTCACTTTCCTGGTGTTTTGTCGCGCCCAGCGCTTGGCGAACTCTACAAGCACTGCAATGTTCTGGTCTTTCCGTCGCGGTTTGAAGAACCGTTTGGCATTAGCCAGGTAGAGGCAATGGCGGCTGGACTGACGCTCATCACCAGTGGCACTGGAGGATCAGGCGAAATTGTCGAGCACGGGCAGGATGGACTCATCTTTGAAACCGAAAATCCCCTAGACCTGGCTGAGTGTTTATCATTGTTACCGACACAGCCAGACGTTTGGGAAACATTGACGCGTAAAGGGCAGCAGAAGGCAATCTCGCACTTCAGCCAGGCGATCGCTGTTGAACAGTTAGAGTCTGTTTTATCCGAACTCGCTGCGGCTGTTTTACCGTAATGGTTGCAGCAGCTTACCTGACTTGTGTTTCAGCTCGATGGTTTTTTATCCGCAAAAGTGCCACAGCTTGTGCGTTGCAGCCTTTCCTTTTTGTGTAGAGTGGACTATGAAACACGGTGTGCTTTAGGTAAAGAACGGGATGGGTTTGATCAATCAACAGATTGACGGTTTACGGCGCTATTTGAAGCGGCACTCGGCGATCGCCTGGATCTTGTCAATCCTCTGGGTGCTGGCGATTGGAAGCATCACGTTTATCTGGAACTTGGGTAGCGTGGGGCTGGTGGATGAGACCGAGCCACTGTTTGCCGAGGCAACGCGCCAAATGACGTTGACGGGAGACTGGGTTACGCCTTACTTCAATGGAGAAACGCGCTTTGACAAACCGCCCCTCATCTATTGGTTGATGGCGATCGCCTATCGTCTCATCGGTTCAAATGAATGGGCAACCAGATTGCCATCCGCACTGGCGGCGATCGTCCTCATGGGCATGGGCTTCTATACCTTACGCCGCTTTGGGATGCCACTACGCGATCCCCGACCGTTGTCAACTCAGCAATGGCTCTCTGCCTGGATTGGTGCCGCTTTAATAGCGCTTAATCTTTCCACACTCATTTGGGGCAGAACTGGGGTCTCGGATATGCTGCTGACGGGCTGTGTTGGACTGGCGCTACTGACGTTTTTCTGTGGTTATGCAAACCCAACACCCCCCCCTGTCACCGTACTCTCTCCCTGGTACCTCGCATGTTATGTACTGATGGGGCTGGCAGTGCTGACGAAAGGTCCGATCGGCATTGTGTTGCCAGGGTTAATTATCGGCTCGTTTCTGCTCTACGTCGGTCGCTTGCGTGAAGTCTGGCGAGAAATGCGCCCGCTGTGGGGACTTGCTATCATCCTTGCGATCGTCCTGCCCTGGTATGTCCTGGTGACGCTGGCAAATGGTGAGACGTTCATCAAGGCGTTTTTTGGCTACCACAACGTTGAGCGGTTTACTAGCGTGGTGAATCGCCACTCGGCTCCCTGGTATTTTTACGTCGTTGTCGTTCTGGTGGGCTTTGCGCCGTGGTCGCTCTACCTACCTGTTGCGATCGCGCGCCTACAATTCTGGCAGCGGTCAACCTGGCAGCAGCAACCCCGCTCCCACCAGCTCGGTTTGTTTGCTCTGTTCTGGTTCGCTGGCACTTTCGGCTTTTTTACGATTGCCGTGACCAAATTGCCCAGCTATGTGCTGCCGTTGATGCCCGCAGCGGCAATTCTGGTGGCGTTGCTGTGGAGCGAACAGATGACTCAATTGTCTCCGCAGGATCGTGAGAGCCTCGATCGCGGCAATATCGATCGTAGGAGCACCGATCGATGGGGCATGAAGTTAAGCGGTCTTCTCAACAGCGTTTTCTTTTTGGGTGTCGCTGGTGGTCTCCTCTCGATTCCCCGCTGGTTAGCATCAGATGCTGAAACGCCTGCCCTTGGGTCTTCACTGCAAGCATCAGGTGCGTTGACTTGGGGCGCTGCGATCGCGGCTACAGCCGCGCTGGTCGTATTCTTTCTGCTCTATCGCCGTCAGGTACGCTGGCTATGGCTGGTGAATCTGGTCGCATGGCTTGCGTTGCTGAGCTTTACACTGATGCCAACGCTTCTAATCGTCGATGCTCAGCGTCAATTGCCCATACGCCAGTTGGCACAAACCGTAGTCAACCTTAGACAACCGGGCGAAGCGCTAGTCATGATTAGCCTCAAAAAGCCGAGCTTAGTCTTCTACGCTCAGCAGCCAGTGGTCTTTATGCGAGACACCCGCTCGATCGTCCGCTACCTGCGGGAGCAAGCACACAGCCCGTCAAACGTATCTTCTTTATTACTGCTAGGCTACCCCGAAAAGCTGGCAGAGATTGGGCTGCAAACCAGGCAGTATCAAACGCTAGATCAGGCAGGTGCGTATCAACTTGTGCGCGTATCGAAACGAGAACTCGCGCAGCTAAGTAATAGGGTGTAATCAACGTAGGATGCGTTCGTGACAACGTAACGCATCCATTCCTAAACGGCATGGGTTACGCTTCGCTTTTCTTGTCGCTTGCTTCCCGAAGGCTATACCCATCCTACAAATAATGAGGTCTTCCTACTTATAGCGAATGCCGCTCTGTCTCCGTCTGCGATACTATGAAGTCAATCGCAAAATGAATGCAACCAATAAGAACAGTTGACGCTGCTCCGTTTCATTTTTGAACTGACAGAAATTTAGGCTCAAGTTTCATGCTCGAACGCCGAGCGATCGCGCGTTTTAGTTTACCCTTTGTCTTAGAGGATGTTTTAAAGGTCCTCCTGTTAGTAGCAAAAAGCTAGATCCCCCTCAATCCCCCTTCAAAAGGGGGACTACAGACGTATTTTCCCCTTTTTCAAGGGGGGCAGGGGGGATCGCTGAGTGCTTAAGCTTACAGACCATACCTTCTCAAACAGCCTCTTAAGTGCCAAACTTTGATTCGCTCTTAAAACCACCGTAGATCTAACTGTTGTTCTAATTAGCTTTTATGACTGAGACTCCTCAAAATTTCTCCCAGCCTCGCTCTGAAGCCGATGTGGACACAGAGAGCTTATTGAAGTCGTTGCGGCGGAAAGAAGGCACCTGGGTTGAATGGGGGCAGGCTTGTCAGGCTTTGCAAAAAGCAGGCTACAGTCCTCAAGCCATTTTTGAGGCAACTGGGTTTGAGCCGATTCAACAAAACCAGATTATTGTTGGCGGTCAGGTTTACGCCAGTGCGGTGAGTGCTGGGGTACCAGATGCCGTCAAGAGCCATTTCGAGCGCAAAGGCAGCGATCTACTGTACGAATTTCGCATTCTAACCCAGCCGGAGCGTGCAGCCGCAGCCATTCTATCGGTTGAGAAAGGAATCGACCTGGATGAAGCGCGGGATGTTGCTAAAGCCATCAAAGATTTTTCGCGGTTGGGTGGCTTGCCAGAGGGTTTTACCGATCATCCGGGCGACGCGATTGCCTACCAGTCCTGGAAGCTAGCACGCCAAAAGTCAGATTTGCAAGAACGCTCCCGCTTGATTGCCAGAGGGCTGCGGTTTGTGCATAGTGACGATGCGCGTAAGCAAATTGAGCGGCTGCTCACTGACTTTAGCGTTGTCCGCACGATTCCTGCTCCCCTGCTGCCCGTCTACCGTTTAGAAGACGAGGATCTGCCGCGAGTGCTGCCAGTTGTGGGCAGGCTGCCGCTGACGAAAGCAGATCTTCAAGCAGTGCCAGTCGTCGATGCCATTGAACCCTTTGGCATGGTGAAGTTTGAGGGTGCTGCCGCCTGGGTGTCGATTCCCGGCTGGCAGGTGGTGCTGACGGCAACCGATCCGGTTGTGCTTTGGTGCGATAGTCAGGACTTACCCACACCACTTCCTGGCAGGCGAGAGGAAGTGCTGGTAGTGGTGGATCGAGCACAGCGCGAGTGGAAGAGCGATCGCTACTTCATTGCTGAAGAGGCAGATCAACTCCACATCCAATGGTCTGATGTACTGCCAGAGATGCCTCTATTGGGCACGGTAATTCTCATCATGCGTCCGAAAAAGATTCTGGACGAGGCTTACACAAAAGACTATTTTGGCAGCAGACCGGGTTATGACGGCTGGCAAACAGAAGAATAATGAATTTTAGAAACAACGCACACTATGTCTGAATCATTTACACCCCAGATTAGCGATCGCATCTGTCGCCACATGAACGAAGACCATGCCGACGCGGTGTTACTCTACGCCAAAGTGTTTAGTGATGCAACGGCTGCAACCACTGCCGAGATGGTGGCGATCGATGCTCAGGGTATGGATCTACTCACTCAGGTTAACGGCAGCCCAATGCCTACTCGCGTTTTGTTTGACCACGTTTTACAAGATGCAGAGGATGCACACCATACACTGATCGACATGATCAAACAAGCACGGCAAGCCGGAAAGTAAGGGAACAACGATCATGCGGCAGTGGATGATCTTTCGGCAGTGGCGATCGCTCTGGCTCGTCGTTGCGTTTGTGAGCGCGATCGCCCTGACTAACTGCACAGGCGGCAATCAGAAGCCTGTATCAACGTCTAGCGGCACCAGCTCCACGTCGCCATCAGGTGCGCTTGTGTATGGTTCTGTTGGGCAGCCCGTTAACCTAGAGCCTGGTAATATCACGGATGGCAACTCCATCATTGTGCAAGACCAGCTTTACGATCGGCTCATTACCTTCAAGCCCGGTACGACAGATTTAGAGCCATCTCTGGCGACGGCATGGTCTGCTGCCGATGGCAAAACCTGGACATTTAAGCTGCGCCAGGGTGTGAAATTCCATGATGGAACAGACTTTGATGCTGAAGCGGTTAAGTTTAACATTGAGCGCTGGTGGAATCCGCAGCATCCTAACGGTTATCGCAACGCTGGCAAGCTCTACGAAATCTGGGGTTCGCTGTTTGGTGGCTTCAAAGGTAGTCCTGATTCTCTGTTACAAAGCGTGACGGCAATCGATCGTACGACCGTGCAGTTTACGCTCAAGCAGCCATTCTCAGGCTTCCCCAATGCGATCGCCTCTGGCTTCTTTGGCATTGCCAGCCCAACGGCAATCAAAAAAGCAGGCGCGAACTATGGCACTCCAGGTTCGCTTGCTGTCGGCACGGGAGCCTTTGTGTTCAAAGAATGGCGCACGGGCGATCGCATTGTTCTAGAAAAGAATCCCAACTACTGGCAAGCCGGACTACCGAAGGTTAATCAGATTGTGATGCGCTTCATCACTGACCCTGCTGCCCGTCTGGCACAACTGAGAGCTGGTCAAATCGATTTCACAGTTGACCTGGCTCCAGACCAAAAAAAGGAAGTTGAAAGCGATCCCAATCTGGATGTTGTTTTGCGTCCTTCTTTTAATGTCGGTTTTTTAGCGCTGAATCCCAGCTACAAGCCTCTCTCCGACGTGCGTGTGCGACAAGCGATCGCCCATGCCATCAATCGCCCAGCGATCGTCAAAGCCTTTTGGGGCGATTTGGGACTGCATGATCCTCACTTTACACCGCCAACGCTTGCCTGGTCACAAGATGCAACTCTAACCGCCTATCCCTTCGATCCCACAAAAGCTAAGCAGCTTCTTACCGAAGCAGGCTACCCTAACGGGTTCGACCTCGATCTGTGGTACATGCCCGTTTCCCGTCCGTATTACCCCACTCCCAAGCCGATCGCGGAGTCGTTTGCAGCCGATCTCAGTGCGATCGGCATTCGGGTTTCGCTCCAAACCAAAGACTGGGCAGCCTATCAAGCCGATCGCCTTAAACCACCAGGCTATCAGTCGTTCATGCTGGGCTGGACGGGCGACTATGGCGATCCCGATAACTTCTTGTACTACCATTTTGGTTCTAACAGTACGGCTGACTTAGGCAATTGGAAGAACGATCGTCTCTTTCAACTGCTTAACCAGGCGCGTGTAACCAGTGGTAAAGCCGCTAGAGGAAAGCTTTACAGCCAGGTAGATGCCATTCTGCATCAAGAAGTTCTGCGTCTGCCTATTGTGCATTCTCAGCCATTACTTGCCAAACGAAAGACGATCAACGGCTGGGTTCCCAGTCCACTTGGCTCGGAGCCGTTTGATTCGGTGGACAAAAAGAGTTAGAAACGACTGCTAATGGCATGATGGGGCAGATGCAGACAGGCAGAGCAACTAAGGAGTTGTACAGATATAGCAGCAGGGTCTGTAGCCGTCAGCCGCCAGCGAAAAGCTGATAGCTGATAGCTGATAGCTGATAGCTGATCCAAAAGTGTGCAGTTATTTTTTAGCCAGCTCTAAGTTTAGTAGCTGGATTACCGATGCCCGTTTTTGCCCGACACGAGGTGTCTCTGTAAAGCGGTATAGAAAGTGCAGAGAAGTCTCTCCCTTCCGCTAGACCCCTGTATCTCCCTAGCGATAGTTAGTTTGGGGTGGTGGAACGACGTATTCTTGTTGCATCGACATTGCGCTGCTAAACAGCTCACCGTCATTGCCTCCGTTGGTTTTCCAAAGGTTAACCGCTGTCCAAGCTAGCTGTAGCGATCGTCAGATGTTGGCGTTGTTTTACAGCCTTAAGTAAGTTGCTTGATGTCTGCATTACAACTGCAAAGCAAACAACCGTTTTAAGACCGCGATCGCAGACGAGACAGCTAGAAGGTAATGTGTATGGCGGTATTACGTGTCTGATTAGCGTTTTCGGTTACGTTCAAATCAATCAATTCATTGGAGCTTAAAATGAACATTCTTGCTTGGATTGTGTTAGGTCTCATTGCAGGAGCGATCGCCAAAGCGATTTATCCTGGTGCTCAAGGCGGCGGTTTGCTTTCCACGATGGTTCTGGGTATTGTTGGCGCGTTCATTGGTGGTGTTGTAGTCAGCTTGCTAACGACTGGCACGTTGTCACTAGCGGGTGCAAGTCTCAGCATTCCTGGCGTTATCGTTGCTGTATTGGGCGCAATCATCGCCATCTTCCTGTACTACCAGTTCTCTCGCCGCGCCTACTAATTAGGGTAGCGACTGGTGATTCAAGATCAAGTTAGTAAGATCTTGTTCTGTAGGAAAAGCCTCTGTATCAGCAGGGGCTTTTTTCTTAGCCGTTCTGCTTAAACGATCGACACCTCCACATAGGGTGCTGAGCGGTTGCCACGCAGACCCTTACCACGGTGAAGTGCCATCAATAAAATAAAAATGACACCATTATGCTGCCTGTATCAGGAGTAGAAACGTCATAGTTGAGAGGGGTCGACTAAAACGTTGGACAATTTACAACTTAGTCCTGCCCACTGGAGAACGCTGACCGCTCAATGTAAAGCATTTAAACGTATATGCCCCAGGCTAAAATTCTGTTGTGGTATCGCTGTGATTTACGCTTGCATGATCACGAGCCGCTGCACCAGGCAATTGAGAAAGTGCAAGCAACGTCGGGACAGATTGTACCGTTCTATTGCTTTGATCCCCGCCAGTTTGAGCAAACCTCCTTTGGTTTTCCCAAAACGGGAGCTTTTCGCGCCCAATTCTTGCTCGAAAGCGTTGCCGATCTGCGTCGATCGCTACAGGCGATCGGCAGCAATTTGCTTTTACGCCAAGGCTTGCCAGAGGTCGTCATCCCTGCACTGGGGAAACAACTGGGGATTACTGACCTTTACTATCATCGTGAGGTGACATCCGAGGAAACGGCGATCGAAACTGCATTGCAACACGCTTTGCAATCCTTAAAGGTTGAGATGACACCGTTTTGGGGACAGACACTCTTTCATCTTGATGATCTCCCGTTTGAGCTTGGCAAACTACCAGAGTTGTTTACCCACTTTCGGAAACAGGTGGAGCAGCAATCGACAGTTAAGCCAGCACTGCGATCGCCAACACAGCTACCGTCACTGCCAGCGCTAGAGGTGGGCATGTTGCCACAACTGGCAGATTTGGGGTTGAAGGCACCAATTCAGGACGATCGCGCTGTTTTAACGTTTAAGGGCGGTGAAACAGCCGGACTTGCCAGACTCAATCACTATATTTGGCAGCACGATCGCCTCAAGGTCTACAAAGAAACGCGAAATGAGATGCTGGGAGCCGACTACTCCTCTAAATTTTCGCCCTGGTTAGCATTGGGCTGTCTATCGCCACGCTATATCTACGAGCAGGTGCAGCAATATGAAGCAGAGCGGGTGCGAAACGATTCCACCTACTGGTTGGTCTTTGAACTGCTCTGGCGAGACTATTTTCGCTTTATCTGCGCCAAGCATGGCGATCGCATCTTCCGGCGATCGGGCTTGCAGGGCATCGACATTGCCTGGAAAGAAGACTGGCAACGGTTCGATCGGTGGCGAGAGGGCGCAACTGGCTTTCCGCTTATCGATGCCAATATGCAGGAATTAGCCGCAACGGGCTATATGTCCAACAGAGGCAGACAAAATGTGGCAAGTTTCCTGACCAAAAATTTGGGCATTGACTGGCGCATGGGCGCAGAGTGGTTTGAGTCGCTGCTAGTGGACTATGACGTATGTAGCAATTGGGGCAATTGGAACTATACCGCTGGTGTCGGTAACGATGCTCGTGGTTTCCGCTTTTTTAATATCCTCAAGCAGTCCAAAGACTACGATCCGCAGGGCGAATATGTGAAGCATTGGCTTCCAGCCTTGAGTCAGCTTCCTGCTAGTAAAGTACATGAGCCGTGGAAACTACTGCCTGTAGAGCAACAACGGTTCGGTATCAGAATTGGTGTGGACTATCCCAGCCCGCTGGTAGATTTGTTTAAGTCTGCTGCGGCAAATGAAACTATTTATAATGCCGCCACCCAAACAGGTTAACCGAAAGCCGAAACGCTCACGTCAGACAGCAACAGGTTGAGGGACAATCGGCTGTACTGAAGCAGCGATCGATGTTCCAAGCGCGGCGACGCTAGTATCCAAAATGTCAAAGACCTGATCAAGTTGGGTAATTTCAAAGACCATTTGAATCGACGGACGAAGGTTACAAACGGTCAAACGACAGCCTTTACGCTGAGCAAGATTCAAAGCGCCGACTAGAGCTAAAATGCCATCGCTATCAATAAACTCGACCTGAGCCATATCAATGAGCCAGCGATCGGTTTGTTGAGATTCGATCGCGGCGAGCTGCTGTTGAAAAACATTGGCTCCATGTGAATTAAGGTGAGTTGGGGGTTGAAACTGCACACATTTTCTCTCGTGAATAAGCGTCATGTCGACATAGCCTAACAACATAGTTTGATTCAATTGCAAGGTCTTGAGTTTCAGTCGCCGATAGTATTACAGCGAATAGAGTAGATTCGTCTTCCCCAGATAGAGGTGATTCATCAGAGACACAAGCGTCTGGCAAACTTTTGTGAATCAAGTGCTTCTGGGCTTGTCCGTTCGCGTTTATTTGCTAACTATAGAAAATCACTGCCGGATTACCGATACGTGAGGCGTTGCTTTACAAAGTCTTTACAATGCAGCCTGGTTCAACTCACTTTGTCTAAAGTTTTCGCTTCGACCAATAATTGACCCGTAAACGGTATACCGCAATACTTCGATGTGTTTAAGTCAAGTGTGCTTTCGGAAGTCCTACTAAATTAGGCGTTGCTGAATCAAGGTATGAACCGCGAAAGCCGCCCACCTTCGGGAAGCAA
>NZ_JCACKI010000010.1:0-116876 GCF_059505325.1 Tildeniella sp. | reverse complement strand
TTGCTTCCCGAAGGTGGGCGGCTTTCGCGGTTCATACCTTGATTCAGCAACGCCTGATTTGCCTGTCGGATTAACGTTTGCCCTAAGTGAGCAAACACGCCCGCATCTTCAATGACTGCTAACAGCAAGCCGTGTTTATTACCAAAATGGCGAAAGAGCGTAACTTCATTCACCTCCGCTAATTCTGCAATCTGCCGCGTGGTTGTGTCTGTAACACCCTGAACGGCAAACAACTCCAGCGCCGCATGAATTAAACGCTGTCGAGTTGGGTTTCGTTGAGCAGACATGGGCAAAATGTAAGTAACACTTGCAAAATTTGAAATTCGCTGTTAGGCTACAGGTGTAAGTAGCACTTGCATTCTCTCCTACTGTAACGGCTTCTTTGGCAAACGAGCTACCGACTGATACTAGCAAGGCATCTCACCACTGAAGGACAGTTGCCACTGGAAGACAGTTGAAAGAGAGTCAGTCTGCCAATCTTGCATCGTTGGATACTGGTTTGTTTTAGTCATTTCGATAAGGATTTTCATGACTTCTAATTCTCTTGAAACTGCCTCCGAGGGCAGACAGTCACAAACGTTGAGCTGGGTAAACGTCGTATTTTTTGGGGCGTTTCATGCGCTGGCGCTACTGGCACCCTGGTTTTTCTCCTGGTCTGCGCTCGGTGTCGCTGTTTTCTTGCACTGGCTCTTTGGCAGCATTGGCATTTGCCTGGGCTATCACCGCATGTTGACGCATCGCAGTTTCTATGTGCCTAAGTGGCTGGAACGGACGATCACGCTCATTGGTGCGTTAGCGTTACAGGGTGGACCGACGTTTTGGGTGGCTGGACACCGGATGCATCACCTCTATACCGAAGATAACGAAAAAGACCCGTACTCGGCTCAAAAGGGATTCTGGTGGAGCCACATGATGTGGTTGTTCTATCCGCAAGCACGCTTTTTCGATCGCGAATCCTACCGACAGTTCGCACCTGACATTGATAAAGATCCCTTCTACCGCTTTTTGGATCGCTACTTCTTGATGCTTCAAATCCCGGTGGGTGTAACGCTCTACTTGCTAGGCGGTTGGTCATTTGTCATCTACGGCGTGTTTCTAAGAGCCGTCTTACTCTGGCACAGCACCTGGCTGATCAACTCGGCAAGCCACATGAGCGGTTATCGTACGTTCAACCCTGATGACAATTCCCGCAATCTCTGGTGGGCAGCGATTTTGACCTATGGCGAAGGCTGGCACAATAACCATCACGCCTACCCCAACGTGGCAAAAGCGGGCTTGAAATGGTGGGAAATTGATATGACCTGGTGGTCGCTTTATGTCCTCAAGCGTCTGGGCTTAGCGAAAAGAGTGGTCATGCCACCAACCAATTAAGTGAATCGATTAACCGCCGAGACGCGGAGGACACAGAGAAACCCTTCTGCGTGCTTTGTGCCTCTGCGGTAGCGTTTCAGGATTGTTGAATCGGCTCACCCCTCAAAATAGAAAACCTTTAAAGCAGAGGGGGCGATCGCCTAACGATCGCCCCCTTTTTGGCATCAAACCGCTCGATACTCTCTAAACCGTTGCCAGTTCTGGAGTGGGGCGTTTGCTGTTGCGGATGCCTGCGATCGCTTCGGCATAATCAGGTGCCTTGAAAACAGCGGAACCTGCGACGATCGCATTTGCACCTGCTTCAATCACCTGCCAGGTGTTGTTCATTTTCAAGCCACCATCGACTTCAATCCAGGGATCAAGTCCACGTTCGTCGCACATCTGGCGCAGTTGACGAATTTTGGGTAAGACACCCGGAATAAAGCTCTGTCCACCAAAACCAGGATTGACGCTCATGATCAAAACTAGATCACACAACTCCAGAACGTAGTCAATCAGCTCTAGAGGGGTGCCAGGATTCAGCACCACACCAGCCAGTTTGCCCAATTCTTTGATTTGTCCCAGCGTCCGGTGTAGGTGCGGTGAAGCATTGTGTTCGCAGTGGACGTAGATGTGATCGGCTCCGGCTTTGGCAAAGTCCTCTACGTACTTTTCTGGCTCAACGATCATTAAATGAACGTCGAGGGGCTTTGTCGTAATGGGGCGAATCGCTTCTACAATCAGCGGTCCGATCGTTATATTAGGAACAAACCGACCATCCATCACATCGACATGAATCCAATCGGCTCCGGCAGCATCAACTGCTCGAATTTCGTCGCCCAGGCGGCTAAAGTCGGCTGATAGAATCGATGGAGCAATCACGATCGGCTTTTTACTGGATGGCGTTTGGGTCATGGCTGTCTGGGTCTCCTAACGGCGCTGTATGGTAGCTAGTTTAACAAACTGTGATTCAAGTCCCTAGTCTTGTGGAGAAACCTTCGTGGTGCGGCGGCACGTTTTGAGGCAACACATTTTGAGAACGTTGGTTTGGTTTAGTGGTGGAGCGAGCACGATCGCACTCAGTACACTCGTTTTAGGCACAACCGCCGCCATAGGGGGAGCACCGCAGCCTAGTTCGATCGGTGAAGCAGGCATTGATGCGCTACGACTGCATGCATCGCCCTACAACTTAATTGGGCGCAAGATTGCGATCGGACAAGTGGAGATTGGTCGTCCTGGTCAGTTTGGCATTGACAAAGCGGTGGCACACAACCGAACGGTGCCATTAATGCGCGTCTTTTTCCGCGATTTGCCTGCTCGGATGAACGCCAATGTGGACGGTCATGCTCAGAATGTTGCCAGTATTATGATCAGCGCTGCCAAAGGGTTGCAGGGCGTGGCACCGGGGGCACGACTGTATTCGTCAGCGGCAGGAACGCCAAAGCGCTATGGGCAACCGGAAGAATGTTTGTCGGCTCAATATATTGCCGAGCAAAATGGTGGCGATGTACGGGCAATCAACTTTAGCTTTGGGGAAGCGCTACGCCAAGATCCCCGACCAAATCCAACCTTGGATGGTAACGCGCTGCTGACTCAGTGCATTGATTGGTCTACTCGTGTACATAACGTTCTGTACATCATTGCAGGCAACCAGGGCAAAGGTGGAATTTCGATCCCGACAGACAATTTCAACGGCATCAATGTTGCCTTTACAACGCGAATGGAGGGCGTGTTTCGCAAGCTTGATTTTGCCAATTTAGGCGATGCATCGGGTTCAGGATCAGCGATCGCAGGCATCGAAAGCAATGTCGGTCCCCGTCGCGCGATCGGGTTGGTCGCTCCTGGCAATGATGTCAGTTTAGTCGCCTTGAACGGCAACCTCACAACCTCCAGCGGCACCAGTTTTGCGGCTCCGCACGTGACGGCAACGGTGGCGCTACTGCAAGAGTATGGCGATCGCCAACTGCGCGAAAGCTGCAAACAACCGGGATGTTTACTGCCCTGGACGCTGGATGCTCGACGTGAGCAGGTGATGAAAGCGGTGCTGCTGAACTCAGCCGATAAAATTAAAGATGCTGGCGATGGGCTGACCTTGGGCATGAGCCGCACGATTTTGGACAAAAACAACCGCAGTTGGATCGAGTCCGATGCGTACAGCGATCGCAAACTGCCCCTGAATACTCAAATGGGAGTTGGTCAACTCAATGCGTTTCGGGCATACCAGCAGTTTAGTCCTGGACAGTACACTCCGGAGGCAGCGGTGCCTGCGATCGGGTGGGACTATCGGATGGTGGGGATCAAGGATAAAGGAGAAGGGATAAAGGACAAAAAGGTAGAAGCAGAGGCTCCATCGTTTCAAGATTATGTGCTGGAAAAACCCTTACAGAAAGGAAGCTTTGTCTCAGCCACACTGGTATGGAATCGTCTGGTGGAGCTGGTAGACAAGAACAATAGCGGTGCCTTTGACATGGAGGAGAGCTTTCGCGATCGGGGCTTAAATACCCTTACTCTGTACTTGATGCGCGCTGAGGCTAATGATGTCAACCAAAGCATCTGGTCAAGTGTCAGCGAAGTAGATAGCGTACAGCACGTTTTTCATCCGGTGCCTGCCACAGGACGATATAAAATTCGCGTCCAGTTTCAGCGCCAGGTAAATGAACCCACACAGCCGTATGCGCTTGCCTGGTGGACGGTGCCCGCTCGCTGATAGCTAGCCAGATCCCCGACTTTTTGAAAAAGTCGGGGATCTACGCGTGACACCTTCTCACTCAAATGCGTGTGGTCAACTGATGAGATGCCAGTACAGTTGATAAAGGTGTAGTGAGCGAATCCCCATGACCTTTGAGCGGATCGCAGTTCAGGCAGCGAGTTTGACCTTAGCAACGATTTTTAGCCGCGTGCTGTGTGACGGTGGCAGTCGAGTTTTGGGCTGGATGGGCAAAAGCCTGGACGAGAAGACCGAGCAACTCATTGCCAGAGCCGCTGTGCAGTATATCCAGAACTATGGCGATCGCCACGGCATTCTCAAAGTGCTGGGAATGCGAGAACCCGTCGCGCTAGAGTCGGTTTATACCAATGTTCAGTTTTTGCACAAGGCGGGTGTCCACTGGTTTGAGTCGATCGAATCGCTAGAGAAAGCCTATCGCCAGTCGGGTAGACGCGGTTTTCAGCTCGATAACGCGGTTAAGCAAGATGGGCTTCAAGTTGCCAACGAAAAGCAATACCTGATGGTGCTGGGTGGACCCGGTGCAGGCAAGTCTACCTTTCTCCGCAAAATGGGCTTGGAAGCACTCAAGGGCAAAGTCGGCGGCTATGCACATGAATGCATTCCTGTGCTGATTGAGCTGAAGAATTTCACTGCCAACGAGATTGATCTAGAGCGGGCGATCGCGCAAGAATTTCGCATTTGCGGCTTCCCTTCACCGGACGAAATCACCACCAAACTGCTGGAGCAAGGAAAACTGCTCATTCTGCTGGATGGGTTAGATGAAGTGCCCACCAAAAACACCGATGAAGCCATCTGTCAGATCCAAAATTTTGTCGATCAGCACGACAAAAATCGCTTTATCGCATCCTGTCGCGTCGCTGCCTACCGTCACAACTTCCGCCGCTTCAGCGATGTAGCAATGGCAGAATTTGACCAGACGCAAATGCAGCAGTTTATTCACAATTGGTTTGGCTCTGCCGCTGATCAAACCGCAGGCACGGCTCAGCGCTGCTGGGAACTGTTGCAAAAGCCAGAGCATGTCGCGGCAAAAGAATTGGGACAAACGCCGCTGCTGCTAACGCTACTGTGCCTGGTGTACGATCGCTCCCAAAACTTTCCCAACAACCGCAGTGGACTTTACTGCAAAGCATTGCGCGTGCTGCTTGAAGAATGGGCAGCCGAGAAGCGCATCATGCGCGAACAAATTTATCAGGGCCTGAACACCGAGCTGGAAGAAATTCTGCTGTCGGAGCTTGCCTACTATGGGTTTGAAGCAGACCGCTTGTTCTTCTCCCAACGCGAAATTGTCAGCCAGATCAAAATCTTTCTCACCTCCAATCTGAACGCGCCGAAGCATTTGGATGGAGAAGCCATTTTGCACGCGATCGCCATTCAACAGGGCATTCTGGTCGAACGCGCAGAAGATGTGTTCTCCTTCTCGCACCTGACCTTACAGGAATATCTCGCCGCCCAGTTCATTGATGATCACAACCAGATTGCGGCACTGGTTGCCCGTCACCTGACCGACGATCGCTGGCAGGAAGTGTTTTTGCTCGTTTCCGGGTTGATGCGCCACGGAGCAGATGAGCTACTGCTGCGGATGGAGCGCAAAACCCGCAAGTACATCAACACGCCACGTCTGGAAGCGCTGCTGCAATGGGCAGACCAAATCACAGCCGATACAGGCGGTGCGATTAAGCCAGCCGCCAAACGAGCTGCCGCCCTTTTTCTGGCAGTGGTACGCGATCGCGCCCAGGATTTGGTGCGTATTCTGCATACTGATCTGGCACGAGTGCTGGATCTGGTGCAAACGCTCGATTTGGTGCGCTCTCCAGCGGCAGTGTCTGCCATTGACCTTTCTCGTGCTGTAAAGCTTGCCCATGCCCTGCATTTGAACTGTGTGCCTGCTCGCGCCAAGACTCGCAGTCGCACCGTTGCTCGGACTTCACGCACGATCGCCCAGGCACTGACCAAAGCTTTGGCACAAGAATTCCATCAGTCCAGAGTGTTCAAAAATATCAACTTCAAAGCAGTCGTTGCCCGATTGGAAGCATTGAAGCTGCGCGAACCGACCGCCAATCAGCCCGAAGCACAACAATCCTACAGCGATCGCCTCTCTCAGCTCTGGCTCCACGCCCTTCAACTCGATGCCGATCTAGTCAACCTTACTGAAGCGGAACTGCAAGCACTGGAAAACTATCTCTATGCCAACTGGTTGATGGTACGTTGCAAGCAAGCGGCTGTCAGAGTATCACCGCAAACCTGGGGCGCGATCGAGCAGCGGATGCTGAGCCTTGAAGGTATAACGACTCATGACGACGGTTAACCCTTTTGAACCGTACCCTTCAGCTTCAAAGCGAACATTCACACGGGTTACTCAAGACATTTTACTCAGACATTTCCAAGCATTTAAGGCTAAATTGCGTTAGTCCTCATCTCAAGCTGAGCCTAAAGCTGATACATTGGTACTAGGATCTGTTCTAAATGTCAACCCACCGTGTAGGAGAACGCTCTTTCTCCACATTTAGCGTTAGTTGTTATGAAAAAAGTCTAGCCGTAGCGCCTGTGATCGAGTAACCTTAGTTGGTTCGCGTGATGGTTGAATCGTTATGTCCTTTGTCGGTCTGCACATTCACAGTGATTACAGCCTTTTAGACGGTGCCAGTCAGTTGCCGGAACTGGTCGATCGCGCCGTTGAGTTAGGGATGAAGGCGATCGCCCTGACGGATCATGGGGTCATGTATGGGGCGATCGAGCTGCTGAAAGTGTGCAAGGGCAAAGGCGTGAAGCCCATCATCGGCAACGAAATGTACATCATGAATAGTGATGTCACCAAGCAGGAGCGTCGTCCCAAGTACCACCAGATTGTGCTGGCAAAGAACGACGTTGGCTACAAGAATCTGGTCAAGCTCACGACCTTATCGCACCTCAAGGGCTTTCAGGGTAAGGGGATGTTCGCCCGCCCCTGCATCAACAAAGAAATGCTGGCGGAGTACCACGAAGGTTTAATTGTCACCAGCGCGTGTTTGGGCGGCGAAGTGCCCCAGGCGATTTTACAGGGAAAACCAGAGATCGCCCGACGAGTGGCACAGTGGTACAAAGACCTGTTTGGCGACGACTACTATCTGGAAATTCAGGATCACGGCTCGCAGGAAGACCGGATCGTGAACGTCGAGATTCTCAACATTGCCCGCGAACTTGATATTCAAATTATTGCCACGAACGATTCCCACTACATTTCTTGCTTCGATGTGGAGGCGCACGACGCACTGCTGTGCATTCAAACGGGCAAGCTGATTTCCGAAGACAAACGACTGCGCTATAGCGGTACGGAATACCTCAAGTCAGCGGATGAGATGCGATCGCTCTTTCAAGATCACCTGACGGGGGATGTGATTGAGGCGGCGATCGCCACGACCCTCGAAGTTGCCGACAAAATTGAGGAATATCACATTCTGGGCGAACCCCGGATTGCAGATTATCCCATCCCAGAAGGCTACAGCACCGCCGACGAGTATTTTGAGCACGTCGCCTGGACGGGGTTGCTGGAACGCTTCAAAGTCCAGTCGCGGGAGGGAATTGAGCCAGTCTACCGCGATCGGATGGACTACGAACTCAAGATGATGCAGCAGATGGGGTTCGCCACCTACTTCCTTGTCGTGTGGGACTACATCAAATACGCCAGAGACCAGCGGATTCCCGTCGGACCCGGACGCGGCTCGGCAGCAGGTTCTCTCGTTGCCTATGCGATGAGCATTACGAACATTGACCCCGTGCATCATGGCTTACTGTTCGAGCGCTTCCTCAACCCCGAACGCAAGTCCATGCCCGATATTGATACGGACTTTTGCATCGATCGCCGGGAAGAAGTGATCAAATACGTCACCGAAAAGTACGGCACCGAGCGGGTCGCGCAGATCATCACCTACAACCGCATGACCTCCAAAGCGGTGCTGAAGGACACGGCGCGGGTGTTGAACATTCCCTACGGCGATGCCGACAAGATGGCAAAAATGATCCCCATCGTGCGCGGGAAACCCACCAAGCTGAAGGTGATGATTTCGGCAGACACGCCTGCGCCGGAGTTCAAAAAGCGGTATGACGATGAGGCGATCGTGCGCCAGTGGATTGATACCGCCATTCGCATCGAAGGCACCAACAAAAGCGTCGGCATCCATGCAGCCGGGGTCGTCATTTCTGCCTGCCCCCTGGATGAACTGGTGCCCCTCCAGCGCAACGCCGATGGAGCCGTCTTCACCCAATACTACATGGAAGACATCGAATCCCTGGGACTCCTGAAAATGGACTTTTTGGGACTCAAAAACCTGACCATGATTCAAAAAACGGTCGATCTCATTGAGCAGACGAAGCACGAGACGATCGATATGGACGGTCTGCCGCTCGATAACCCCGAAGTCTACAAACTGCTGGCACGGGGCGAACTCGAAGGCGTGTTCCAGCTAGAATCCTCCGGGATGCGCCAGATTGTGCGCGACCTGAAGCCCGACAGTCTGGAAGATATTTCCTCGGTGCTCGCCCTCTATCGTCCTGGTCCACTCGATGCGGGACTGATTCCTAAATTCATCAACCGCAAACATGGACGCGAGGCGATCGACTATCCCCACGAAATCCTGACCACGATCCTGAGTGAAACCTACGGCATCATGGTCTACCAGGAACAGATCATGAAAATCGCGCAGGATATGGGCGGCTACTCCCTCGGTCAGGCAGACCTGCTGCGGCGGGCGATGGGGAAGAAAAAGAAAGCCGAGATGGAAAAGCACCAGGAAATGTTTGTGGCAGGTGCTCAAAAGAATGGCGTGAAGGCAAAAGTGGCATCCGATTTGTTCGATCAAATGGTGATGTTTGCCGAATATTGCCTCAGCTACGATACCGAGATTCTCACCATTGAATATGGCGCGATCGCGATCGGCAAACTCGTCGCCAACAAACTCCCGTGCACTATCTACAGCATGACTCCCGCAGGTTACATCTACACCCAACCGATCGCCCAATGGCACGATCGCGGCAACCAACCCGTGTATGAATATCACCTCGACGATGGCTCAACCATTCGTGCCACCAAAGACCACAAATTTATGACGATGGATGGTCAAATGCTGGCGATCGACACCATTTTTGAGCAAGGGTTAGATCTCAAACAAACTGATCTCAAGCAAACTAAAACTTCTGTGCCTGCTACCGTTGAAGCAGGTTGATCTTGTTGGAGCCGATCGCACAAGGAGCCGTCGTATGGTTAGCACTACGCCCCCATCCACCAGCCCCACAATTGTCCTCAAGGGCGAACAGCGGGTGGTCATTCATGGACTGCACTGGAACGCTTACGAACAAATCTTAGGCGCTCTACCCAATCAGCGTCGAGCCAGACTGATCTATGACCAGGGGACGTTAGAAATTACGATGCCAAACGAAGATCACGATTTTTTCGGTCGCATGATTGGGCGTTTCATCTGGATTTTGGTGGAATCACTAAACTTAACTATCAAAACAATGGGTTCCACCACCATGAATTATCCGGCGATCGATCGGTCAGCCGAAGCCGATGAAGCCTTTTACATTCAAAATCAGCCACAGGTCAGCGGTCGAAACATCAACTTTGCCGAAGATCCCCCGCCTGATCTGGTTGTTGAAGTCGATATCACCCACACAGACATCGATAAGAATCGCTTTTATGCCAGTATTGGTGTCCCTGAATTTTGGCGTTTCAATGGTCAAAGCCTCTACATTTATCAACTTCAAGAGGGGCAATATGTTGAAGTCGAAGCCAGTCCGACGTTTCCAACAGTACCCAAAGCTCGTCTTTACGATTTTTTAGAACAATGCCGTACCAATGAAGTGCAGGCAAGTAAAGATCTTCGTCAGTGGGTGCAGCAAGAAATGCAGAGCGATTAATGGTTTAACTGACATGACCTATAAGAACTAGAGACGGTTATGAAAATTACTTATGATCCGGATATTAATGTGTTGAGAATTATCTTGAATAACCAACCCATTGAAGAGAGCGATGAAGGACAACCGGGCATTATTCTTGATTACGATAAAGATGGCAGTGTTATCGGATTTGAAATTCTTGATGCTTCTAAACGAGTAGAAAATCCTCAGTCGGTGGAGTATTCCATTTCTACTTAAAAGCGTGTGTGCGATCGCGCAACTGGGTATTAGCTTCCACGATTGGCTTCAGTTAGCACCCCGGGAAACCAAGCCCGAAGGCTCCAACTTAATGTATATCATTCCCGCTGAACCGCTTTCACTTTAAGCTTTGAACCACTGCCTTTTAGGAGCTAGACCCATGCCAAAAACAACCGTTTCAGCCGATGGGCAAATCATCATTCCAAAAGAAGTTTTGGATTTTCTCAAGCTTCAGGCTGGTGATGAAATCGACTTTCTGATTGAAGAGGATGGTAAAGTCATTGTTCAAAGTGCATCTAGCGACAGTCAGGATGATGATAAATTACCTCCCAGATTGAAGGTTTTGCAGGAGAAACTACAGAGAGGTGAAAAGATTCATGTGCACGATCTCAAAGGTATGTTGCATCGAGAGGGCGATGAGCCGATGTCGATCGAAGCAATGGACGAACTCATGAAACAACACGTTGCGAGTAAAGTATTAGATCACTAAATAGCTATGAAGGGTGTCGATACAAATATTCTGGCTCGCTATTTTTCCGAAGATGATCTAGTGCAGCTAGAGCAAGCATCTCAGCTAATCGATCAGACTGCTCAAATGGGAGATTATCTGCTTGTCAATACCATTGTTCTCTGTGAATTGGTTTGGACTTTGGAATCGCGGTATAAGTATAAAAAATGTCCGCTCATCATCGTAATTGAATCGTTATTGGATACAGAAGTCTTTGTGTTTGAGGATAGGCGAGCGATCGAGCAAGCCTTGGATACTTACAGAATGAGCAAAGCTGGTTTTGCTGATTGCCTTATTAATCGAATCAATCAAGATTTAGGTTCTACAGAAACTTATACATTTGATCGAACGACTGAAGGGTTGGATGGATTTACTGTACTTGTGGGGACTTGAGAGAAATGGTCAAAATTATTAGTCGTCAAGCGTTAGGAACCCAGCCTGTTTTTGACATTGGGGTGTCATCCGACGACCATAACTTTCTGTTGGCAAATGGGTTGATTGCCTCCAATTGTTTCAACAAATCGCACTCGACGGCGTATGGGTATGTAACCTATCAAACGGCGTATCTCAAGGCAAACTATCCGATCGAATACATGGCGGCGCTGTTGACAACGAACAGTGGCGATCAGGATAAAGTGCAGCGGTATATTGCCTCCTGTATGGCGATGAATATTCGCGTGGAGCCACCGGATGTGAACCGATCGGGCATCGATTTCACCCCCTTAGAAGACCGTATTTTGTTCGGCTTAGGCGGTGTGCGAAATGTGGGGATGGGACCGATCGAATCCCTCCTTTCCGCTCGTGAAGAAGGTCCGTTCAAGTCATTAGCGGATCTGTGCGATCGCGTTGATTCTCGTACCGTGAACCGTCGTGCCCTGGAAGCATTGATCTACTGTGGGGCGTTTGACACGATCGCACCCAACCGTCAGCAGCTCATCAAAGATTTGGATCTAGTGATTGATTGGGCACAGTCTCGCGCCAAAGATCGCGCCAGTGGACAGGGGAATCTGTTTGATTTGTTTAGCAGCACAGCGATCAAAGAAGCCCCTGCGAGCTTTGAAACGGCTCCCAAAGCGCCACCCACACCAGATTTTCCTCAACAAGAAAAGCTACGTTTGGAGAAAGAAATTCTGGGCTTTTACATTTCCGATCACCCACTGAAAGCCTTGCGAGAATCGGCGCGGGTGCTGGCTCCCATCAGCTTAAGCGATCTCAACGACTATAAAGAAGGGACGAGTATTAGCGCGATCGTCATGCTCACCAGCGTTAAACCCGTCGTCACGAAAAAGGGCGATCGCATGGCAATCATTCAGATTGAAGATTTGACGGGACACACAGAAGCGGTCGTCTTTCCCAAGTCCTATGAGCGCATCCATCAACACATTCTGGCGGATGCACGACTGATGGTGTGGGGCAAGGTCGATCGCCGCGACGAACAGGTGCAGTTCATCATTGACGATGCCGAGCCGATCGAGTCTGTTCGGATGGTGATGGTAGAACTTGATCCCACGCTTGCCAGTGACATTGAGCAACAGCATCGATTACGCACTGTTCTGCTGCAACAGCGAGGCGAGGATGATAAAGCAAAAGTGTCTGTAGTGGCGATCGTTAGTGCTCAAGACAAGCGCCACTTTGTCCGCTTTGGTCCACAGTTTCGAGTGCAGGACGATCAAGCAGCGATGAATGCGCTCACAAAAGCGGGTTTTCAGGCACGCGTCTCATCGTTAGCAACCGCCTAGGGCGCGTCATCAATTAGCTCCAAAACCCTGCGGTATCACCATAATCGCGCCCGCCCCAACACACCAGGCTAGGGGCTGGAACCCTTGCTGCAAGTCATGTGTAGTTGTAAGTGATGATAGCCCCTAGTGATCGCTTGTTTTAAGTTTCCACATTTGTGCCACATCAGCAAACTGCCGTAATACACGCTGGTTCCAGTGAGGCGATCGAGTCCCAGCACCTTACTTCTCCGTTTGTCACGCGCTCTACAAAATTCTTGAATTAAAAGTTTCTAGAGGATGAGAGATTCGCAAGCATAGGCAGTATATTGGCTCCAGTAGTTACCTTACCCCTTGCAAATGACGCATTTGCCAAGTCCGGGAAGCGATCCCGGTTCAAACTCTAACAGGCGCTCACGGTTACGTTTGTTGAGGCGAGTCGGTCTTCCGATCGGTATCGTAGCCCTAGCTGGAGTGGCGGCTGGTGCCTGGTATGGATGGGTCTTTGTTAACGAAAAGCTGGCTCCGCTGGTGGAGTCCAATCTGAGTGAATCGCTGAAACGTCCAGTGAAGTTGGGCAAAGTAGAACGCTTTTCGCTCACTAGCCTACGCTTTGGTGCCTCATCTGTACCTGCGACAGCAACTGATTCCGATCGTGCCACCGTTCAAGCGGTTGATGTGGCGTTCAACCCCATTCGGTTATTGCTCACGCGCAATTTGAACCTGGATATTACGCTGGACAAGCCAGACCTTTATCTAGAGCAAGCACCGGATGGCAACTGGATCTCTGTGCAGATCTCGGATGAGGAACAGAAGGGACCCGTTAGAACCGAGCTACAGGCGATTCGCTTTAAAGACGCTAAAGCCGTGCTGGTAGCTGCGGGCAAAACGGGTGGCAAAGCAGCTCCTGTAAGGCTTTCGCAGCTTAACGGTAGCGCCAACTTTTTTGACCAGAATCAACGCATCACGTATGCACTGGCAGGACAATCGGACACGGGCGGTAGCTTAAAGATCAACGGCGAAACGCTGCGATCGCAGTCCCAAACCAACCTGCAAGTCCAGGGACAAAACTTTGCCCTGGCAGAGATCGATCGCCTCGTCAAACTCCCGGTCAACCTGCCAGCCGGACGCGCAAACGGCAACATCGGTGTGCAGTTTCGCCCCAATCAGAAAAGCCCTTATCTGACAGGCACCGCAACCTTTACAGGCGCAACGCTGGCGATCCCCAAAGTGCCGTATACATTCACCCAGGCGAAGGGCGGACTCCAACTGCAAGGGACACTACTCACGCTTGAGAACACCGAAACACTCTTTGGTAAGGGTAAAATTCCTGTACAGGCGAACGGCACGCTTGATTTTGATAAGGGCTTTAATCTGACGGCGAAGGTGAAGGCAGTCAGCCTTACTCAACTGTTCAATACCTTTCAGTTAAAGCTGCCTGTGCCAGCAACGGGCGAAGTGATGGCAGACCTGAAGGTAACGGGTGCAACGCAAAAGCCTGTCATCACTGGCGTTGCCCGTAACACAAAACCGGGTAAGGTCGATCGCGTTGACCTCAGCCAATATAGCGCCAAATTCCAACTGAATACGGCAACGTTAGCGCTGGCAATTCCTGCTATTCAGGCAACCCCTGCTGCTGGCGGACTGGTGACGGGTACGGGACAGGTCAAACTCAATAACCCGGTACAGTTGGCGTTCAACATCCAGGCAAAAGACGTTCCCGGAGAGCCGATCGCCAGCGCCTACAATAGCGGCAATACGTTACCCATTGCGATCGGGCGCGTCAGTGCTCAAGCAGTCGTCAGAGGCACGGCAACCAATCCTCGTACCTTTGTCCGTTGGCAGGCACCTGAGGCACAATACGCTGGCTCTGGCGAAATTGCGATCGCCAATGGCGTAATCGCGCTTCAAAACACCAACCTGGCTGTAGCAGGCGGTACTGTCAGCGCCCAGGCACAGGCAAAAGCAGGACGCTGGCAGGCATTGGTCACAGGTTCCAACGTTCAGCTCAATCGCTTTTCTAAAGATCTACGGGGGTTGTTTAGCGGAGCGATCGCGCTGTCTGGTTCGCTATCCAACTTTAGCCCAGCCAGCGTACGTGCTCAGGGGCAGGCACGTCTATCGCAAGGCATTTCGGTCATTGCAGCGCCGCTTGATGCCCAGTTTGCTTGGGATGGGCAAAAGATCGTTCTGCAAAAAGCCACTGCTCCCGGTTTTAGCGCGAACGGTGCCATCTTTGCGCGGTTGACGGGTACGCCAGCGATCACTAATCTAGATTTAAACGTTCGCACGAATAACTACAGCTTGCAGGCGATCGCACTCCCCATTCCCCAAAGTGTTGATTACTCTGGGCGGGTAGATTTTGCCGGACGGTTGACAGGCACCCCTACAAACCCGAACATCAATGGTGGAGTGACGCTGCGACAGTTTGTACTGAATGGCACGGCGTTTGAACCCCTGCTGAGCGGCAATCTGCGTGTAGCAAGGGGCGTGAATTTGAACCTGACAGGGCAGCAAGACCGCATTGCCCTCACGCTCGGTCCCACCTATCAGATTGTTGCCTTCAATATTCAGCGCGGTGAGGCGATTGCAACAGGCAGAACTCAGGGTGATTTACTGCTGGTAGACGCGAAAAAGTTTCCGCTTTCGTTTCTCAACACACCTGCAACAGCCGCCTTTTTCCCGCTGTCAGGTGAGCTAAACGGTACCGTTGCGCTGAGCTTGAGCAGGCTGCGATCGGGCGATTTGAGCCAGCTGAGCGCCAATGGACAATTGACTATCACCCAGCCGACGATCGGTACCTATCGAGCCGATCAATTTGGTGGGCGCGTTAGCCTGACCAATGGTGTCGCAACCCTTAGTGGCGCTGAGCTACGACGGGGTCAAAGCGTCTTTCAACTGGATGCAAGTGCCAAAATCACTGGTTCAGACCCTCAGGTTCAAGCACAGTTAAATATTCCTCAAGGACAGCTTCAGGACGTGCTGGAGTTACTCCAGTTCTTCAACCTGTCTGACTTCTCGCGGGGTGCCACCTTGCCGTCATATGGCAGTGCCGCTGACCTTGAAACGGTGCCTGTTGAGTTCTCCCGCACGACGCTACTGAATCAAATCCGCCGCCTTGCAGAAATTCAAACCTTGAAAGAGCAGGCAGAAGCCCGTCAGCAGGCATCACCCTTACCAGAACTCCGCGAATTAAAAGGGGCGTTTAACGGCACAATCAACGCCTCTGGCTCGTTGCGGACTGGCATTAGTGCTAACTTCAACCTGCGTGGACAGGACTGGCAGTGGGGTAGCGCCCTCTCAGCAAAACGAGTTGTAGCAAGAGGCAACTTCGAGAAAGGGATCCTGACGCTGCTGCCATTGCGCTTCCAATCAGACCAGTCACTGGTCGCCTTTTCGGGACAAATCGGCGGTGCCACACAGTCAGGGCAATTGCGTGTGGAAAACATTCCGGTCGATCGCATAACAGAATTGTTTACCCTACCGATCGACGTGCAGGGCAACCTAAATGCTACCGCGACCATATCGGGTAGCCAGAACAACCCTCAGGTAATTGGGCTACTCAGCCTGGATAACGGCGTACTGAATGGTACCGATGTCCAGCAGGCGCAAGGTAATTTTGGCTATAGTAATGCCCGTCTCAATTTTGGCAGTCGGCTGTTACTGAGCGGCACCGAACCAGTCACGCTGTCTGGCAGCATTCCCCAAAAACTGCCGTTTGCGTCCGTCGAGCCAGCTAGCGATCAAATTCGACTGAGCGTCAATGTCAAAAACGAAGGACTGGCGCTGCTGAACCTGCTGAACAACCAGGTTGCCTGGATCGATGGCAAAGGGCAGGTAACTGCCGAAGTGCAGGGCACGCTCCGGCAACCGATCGCCACTGGCACTGCCAGCGTCGAAAATGCCACACTGCAAGCAAGAGCACTCCCCGAACCACTTGAGGGCGTGACAGGTACGATTCGCTTCGACCGCGATCGCCTGCGGGTAGACAACATCAGCGGTCAATTTACACGCGGCGATGTCACGGCAGCGGGCGTTCTGCCAATTTTTGCTGCCTTTTCTTCAAGCGACCCCGACCAGCAAACACCCCTTAACGTCTCTCTCAACAAGGTGGGGATCAACCTGAAAGGGCTGTATCAGGGTGGAGTCGGCGGCGACGTGCAGATTACAGGTACGGCGCTCAATCCTATCATTGGCGGCACGATTCAACTCTCAGACGGACAGGTGCTGTTGGCAGGTTCAGAAGGCGGCACCAACGCTAACACTGGTGGCACCAGTACCAGCAATGGCGGCACAGGAACCAATGGCAACCCAACACCTTCGCTCGGCAGTGCCTCTAATGTCATTACCTTTAACCAACTGCGGATTGCGCTGGGCGATCGCGTTCAGGTCGTCAATGCTCCGCTGCTAAGTTTCGTTGCCACCGGAGATCTGACCATCAACGGCACCCTGGATGACCTCAAACCAAAAGGACTGATTAGCCTCAAATCTGGTCAGGTCAATCTCTTCACGACTCAATTTACCCTGGCTCGTGGCTATCCCCAAACCGCTGAATTTGTTGAGAACCAGGGGCTGGATCCAAACCTGAACGTGCGCCTCATTACGTCTGTGGCAGAAGTAACCAATAGCCGCTTGCCTGCATCAACGCTGTCGTCTGAAATCAATGACTCAACGATCACAGCCTCTGCCTACGGCTCCTTGCAAACCGTTCGCATTCAGGCACAAGTGCAGGGACCTGCCAGTCGGCTCTCTGACAACCTCAAGCTCACCAGTAGCCCCTCTCGCAGTGAAACCGAGATTGTGTCTCTATTAGGCGCTGGTTTCGTCAGTACGTTAGGGCGGGGCGATACTGCCTTGGGCATTGCGAATCTGGCTGGCTCTGCACTGCTGAGCAACATCCAGGGCATTATTGGTAATGCGCTTGGACTCAGCGAATTTCGCCTTTTTCCTACGGTGACTCGCCCGGATCGAGCGCGTGATACCAGCGGCGGTAGTTCCGCTCTTGGTTTAGGGGCAGAAGCGGCGATCGACATCACCCCAAGCATTTCGCTCTCGGCACTCAGAATCTTAACCTCAAACCAACCCACTCAGTTTGGTATTCGCTATCGTTTCAATGACCAACTGCTACTGCGCGGTTCCAGCGATTTTTCTGGCGATAGCCGTGCTGTCGTCGAGTACGAAACGAGGTTTTAGGTCAACAAGTAAGTGGCATTCGAGGTTTGAACCGTGTAGAGGTATAACGAAACGCGTTGCTATAGAAAGAGCGCTTGCCGATGTGCCATCACCTGAGTTGGTTCAATCTCGGTAACGGCTTCATCCAGCGGCAGCATCCGCACACAGCGTTGGAAGACATTCGCTTGATAAACGCGGCGATTGGTCATGTCAACGCCTGTTAGCCAACCACTTTTAGGATGATAAGCGCCAGTATCAATATCTAGCCAGCCATGCCCACGAGCGAGTTCACCAGGAGCCACGTTGGGCAGCGTAAAGGTAATCGTATGCCCCGTAATGATAAGCTTGTCCGCAAAATAAGGTTTCGGGCTGCTGTGAAACTCGTCGCGAATCCAGCAAAACTCTTGCGTTGTTTGTGCTTGAATTGGCAACCCGGGATGAACACCTGCATGAACCAGCCACAGATCGCCCAAGTCGATGTATGTGGGCAGCGTTCTCATCCAATCAACATGGTCGGCTCGAATTCCAGCATCACCGTAGCTGGCAACAGTTGCCCGTCCGCCGCTGTAGAGCCACGCTTGTAGAGCAGGGTGAAACGCATGTCCATGCGGAAAAGCATCAACCAAAAGTTGCTCATGATTGCCCAGCAGGCAATGATAGCCATGCTGCTGTACCAGATTGACGACGTTGGCACTATCAGGACCACGATCGATCAAATCTCCGAGGAAATAAACCTGATCAGCCTCACCTGGTGCGATCGCATCCAGCAATGTCATCAAACCTTCGTAGTGACCATGCACATCGCCAATGATGATTCGACGATGATTAGTTTCACTCATGCGATCGCCTTCTCTGTAATCTTACTTAAGCTCAAACCACGCCGCACTCGTGAACGTTGCGGACATCAGACAGTTGGTTGAACACGCTGATGTGAAGTCGATTTGAATCAGGTGATTTGAATCACTAGGTTCATTATGCCCTGTTTTTTTTGCCAGTTTCCACACTCACCTTAAAGCTTACATTTCCTACCCAGAAGTTTACTCAACCTTCACTGATCTGTTTGAGCACACTCTGTTTAAGCACAAGGGTTTATTGCCCTAAAGCCCTGAGGAACCGTTGCATTTCTTCTAGAACACTTCGCTTGGGTGCTGCTTGCGCTCCGCCAACTTGAAGCAACAGTTCTTCTAGCCTTTCTGAGTTTGGCTTCGACAACTCTTCTGCCGCTAACGTGTAGGTCTGATTCGACTCCAGCCAAACTTGCCAGGGCGAGGGGTAACACCGCAGCAGCGCAGCCTGATCAAGCGGTCGCACGTAGTAGCAAGGCTCAAAGGTGCTGAGGAAGCGTTCGCGGATTTTGCGTGCGGCGTAACCAATACCAACGGTGCCAATATCTTCTAAACGAGGAGTCAAGAGGATAACTGGGCGCTCTCCAGCGGCTAGACAAATCTGTTCAACTGGCGACACTTCTACTGACGAGGGCGCGACGAAGAGAAACATCTGGTCGTCGGGGCTAACCAGTTCTTCGACGGGTGTTGTTTGCCTCGCACCAGCGACATCCAGGCTGCAAATTGGATGAGGTATTGATCCCCAGTCACGTCTGGCTAGCGCGGCGGCTCCAGCGTCGGTAAAAAATACTTTTAGCGTTGCGCCCATGTCGCTAAAGATAGATAGGTATTGAAAGGCGATCGGCGTTGGCTTTAGCTCTGGTAGTAATAAGTCGATTTGGAGGCGCGTATAGCCAGCCGCGATCGCTGCCTGAGTAGCGCTTTGTGCCTGCGCGATCGCGTCTTCTAGCGTTTGAGGAAATTCAACCATAGAGGGTAGTAGCGAGGGGTAACGGATAAAGGCTGAGCGCTCATCGCTCATGTACCTGATCCTAAGTCTATGGGGTTGCCTCACTTAAGGAAAAGAACTCAGCGTTGTCGTCTTCAATCTACCCTTGAATTGTTTTGACTCGCTCTCCCTCAGGTTTCAATCCTTACACACTACAGCGTTCGGTTCTAAGAACCAAATTGCATAGCCTTGAGCAGCTCTGGTGATAACAGCGCCGACCTCTTTGCGCTGCAACCGGGCAGCAAGCATCAGCGCCTGCTGTTGCGTGGTTACCACTTTAAGCAAGCCATAGTGCTGACCATCAACCAGTACTGCCGCTAGACGTTGCTCTGAATCTGGCAGGCTAATGTGGCACGCTTTATAGTCGTTACGGGATTCAAGAATTTTGCAGGGCGGTAAATCGATGGCGGTCTGCAAAGGTTGAGACGGCGATCGAGGGCACGAATCGACGTATGCTTCAGGTTCTAACCGCCAAATAGCATACCCTTTCGCTAACTGGGTAATGACAGCTTCTGTACCTGCCGAGATCAGTCTGTTGCCGATTTCCAGCGATCGCGATCGATCTTGAACGACCTTGACCAGACTGTAGTATTTGCCCTGCACAATGACGGCTGCCGCCCGGTAATCTTCCCCTGGCAGACAAATATGACACGAACGATACTGGTCACGAGATTCTAGTATTTTAGGAGTCAGGTCTAACTGATTGACGGGCGATTGAGTGCGAGTTGGGGGTAGCATGAACTGACCTCAAAGAGATGCTCCAGAAGGGTATCGAATCTTAAAAATCTAAAAGAAACTTAACTGGGTGATTCTATTTTCGCTGCAATCGCTTAGTAACTGAAACCGTGATAACGCGCATTTTCAGCCTTTTGGCGCGGCATAACCTGCGTTTCATAGTTCGTCCCTTTCTATGCTCAATGCTTAAATCAACATGTCTCATCCTTGCCACATTGTCGTTGCAGGCAATCCTGCCATTATTTATGCCAGTCGTAATGGTACGCCCGATCGCATTCTGCCCATTCTCAAGCGGTTTCTTGACCGATTTTGGCAAGAGAGGGATTTAGCTGGTGAAGATAGCGAAACGCCTGAGTGTCTGGTCGCTCAGATTATCGTCCGCTTTGGCTTTGAAATTTGTGAGGATGACTTCTCAAATTTGCGCGTGGGCGTGAGTTACAACCCCAAAGCAGAGTACCTTTACTGCATCTCGCCTCAGCGCGATGTGAGCGTTTGGGTGGCGGAGACGCGCTATCGCAAAGAGCCAACCCTCGGTCTGGAAGGCTGTCGGCGTTGGGAGGGTGAGGAGTGAGGAGTGAGGAGGCAGGAGGCAGGAGGTAGGAGGTAGGAGGTAGGAGGCATAAGGGAAGAGGGAGGAGGATTTTTGAGTCGCTCTAACAAACAGAAACAGCATTCCGTTTCAGAGCGTTGCTTGGCAGAATGTCTGGTAGTCGGCTTCAACTTGCCTTGCGTAGGTTTGGGCGTAGTCGAGTAGAGGCTGATGCCACTCGCTGGTTTGAGCGAAGGCGATGAGGTCGTCTGCGATCGCCGAGCCTTGCCGCCCACCGCTCAACAACTGTCCCCAGGCGATGATTTCTGCCATCGTTTCGATCCCTTTACGTAGGTGACGGGGTTTGCCATTCCATTGGCTGAGATTAACTTTATCGTCTGTTGGTTGCAGTTCACGCAACACGTAGGCTTGACTGTCGATTTCTACTGCATCTAAAAGGGCAGGCGGTGACCACTGAACGCGTTTTTGCACGGCGACAATGCGTTCTGCTTGATTCGCCCATTGGGGTTGTGGGCAGGCGACATAGGGCTGCAAGGCAGATGCAACACCGATCTTTAGATCCAGGAGGTAATTACGATTCGGAGAGCCATCGCCTTCGACTAGCAAAATATAGCGCTCAAGCCCTAGACTACCCATACCAGCCACACGATAAGCACCATCAAGCAAGCGAAAGAACTTCGGTTTTTTCTGCTTGGCTATCCAAGTTTCAAGCAATGCTTCAATTTTGTCGCGCTGTGTTTGGGCGATCGCTTGTACCTTTTCGTTAAGCAATAGTTGGCGCATTTTGCCCACTTTCTTGGTGCGTTTGTCCAAAAAGTCTTTGCGCTGACGCTGCTTCAGGCTGTCCAGCAGCTCTTTGACTAACCCAGTCGCAGTCTCTCGATTGACCATGCCAACCTGACCTTTCGCCAAAACACTGGTGTAGGCAGTGAGCGCATTTTGACAGAGCGCCTGTGTATCGGTTGCGTCGATCTTAAGGCTACGACCTGCCACTAAAATCGATGTCAGAAAGCGGGCTAAATCCCAGGTGCAGGGCGCGAGCACCGCTTCATCAAAATCGTTGATGTCGAAATAGACGAGGCGATCGTTGCCCTTGTAGCTGCCAAAATTTTCTAGATGCAGATCGCCACAGATCCAGACGGGCGGAGCCGCGTTCAATGGCGAGTTGACTGGAAAATCTTCGTAGAATAAGTGACACGTACCACGCAAGAAGGCAAACACATCTTGCCGCATCGTTCGATACTTCAGAGTTAGCAGATCTGGTTTGCGGTTGTGATTAAACTGCTGAATGCGTTCAACGACGGTTGCCATAATTGTCCATAGCCTCTGTGGGATGCCGTGTTATGGCAGTCCTGAATCGTTTGTGAAAAGTATGCAGTGATTTTAACAGTCAGGGGCAGCCGTCAGCGTTGAAACCTGGTGCTGAGAGCGAAGCCAGCATCACTTTCACAAATCAAACCGGATTGCTGTAGCACTTGAAGCGAAGGCTGAAGGTCATCGCCTGAGAATGCTTTAAGACCACTTGAACGTCAATCTAAATTGAGCAAAGTCGAGTCATACCAAATCCAAAAATAGACGCTACAGATCAATCGATCCGCCCTTACCCTTTTCTTGTATGCCGAAGGCTTTAAGCCCTCTCCCTTTCTTGAATGCCCATCGGGCTATAGGGGCAAGTTTTGCCCTGAAGCAACCGAAACGCCAATCATGTGCTGCTCAAACTTGTCCTTACGACGTGCAGCCTTTGCAACAAACCCGATTCAAATTGGTATCAGGCTGAAAACGGCTTCATTGACAGATTTCCAAGCATCGCGTCAGAATTGATACAGAATGACGTTTTTAGTAGCTGTTTTGCATGTCACTGGATTTTATTTCTGTAGAGAAAGTTGAAGAAGTTGCACAGCAGTATGGCTATTGGGCTGTCTTTCTAGGAATCTTTTTAGAAAGCTTAGGGCTACCTGTTCCCGGAGAAACTGTAACCTTAGCAGGCGGCTTCTTAGCTGGTAATGACCAGTTGAACTATTGGATGGTGTTAGCTGATGCCGCATCGGGTGCCATTCTGGGTGGAAACGTCGGCTACTGGATTGGCAGACGTGGTGGCTGGTCGCTGTTGCTGAAAGTTGGGCGCGTTTTTCGCGTTGGTGAAGAGCGTCTGGAATCGCTTAAGCGTCAGTTTAGTGAGAATGCTGCTAGAACCGTCTTTCTGGGTCGCTTCATCGCACTTCTACGTACATTTGCCAGTCCTTTGGCGGGTATCGTGCAGATGCCTTACCTCACATTCACGGTTTATAACACGCTGGGGGCAATCACCTGGGCATCAGTGGTCGTGAGTCTTTCGTATTTTGCAGGGCAGTTTGTACCACTGGAGCAAATGGTTGCATGGGCAGGTCAGTTTGCCTTCGTTATGTTGCTCGTGGCGATCGCCTGGATTATGATTCCACTTTGGCTTGAATCGCGCAAGGCAAAAGAAATTGTGAAACATGAGCCGCAGCCCGACGACCAGCCTGCTAGTGGTTTGTAATGAGTTTGCAGTACGTTTTGACCTGACGGTTAGAGCGGTTGAAGTCAACGCTTGCGGCGATCGCTCGTCTTAAAGCTTGCCAAATCGGTACCATTAGCCGTTCAATGGCAGCTATCCTCTTTTTATGGCAGCCTCTGCATGTCTTTTCGTGCCACGATCGCTCAACTCAGCCAGATTCTGAATGTATCACCGTTCGCTCATGCCGCTGTCGCTTTAGAAACAGAGGCGATTGGCATTACAACCGATACCCGTTCGCTCCAAGCGGGCGAAGTCTTTTTGGCACTGCGAGGAGACCGCTTTGATGGTCATGCGTTTGTCGAACAGGCAGCAGCCAAAGGCGCGATCGCAGCGGTTGTTGATCGGCGTTTCCCTTTAACAGATTGGGACGTTAAGGGCAGCAATCCTCGGTTTCCTCTACTGCAAGTGGCGGATACACTACAGGCTTATCAGGCGATCGCGCACTGGTGGCGGACTCAATTTACCTGCCCTGTCATTGCGGTAACGGGTTCAGTGGGCAAAACCACGACCAAGGAATTAATTGCAGCCGTGCTCTCCTTGCAGGGAACCGTACTCAAGACGCAGGCAAATTACAACAACGAAATTGGTGTGCCTAAAACGCTGCTGGAACTGGGGACAGAACACGCGTTTGCGGTCATTGAGATGGGGATGCGAGGGCAGGGAGAAATCGCGCTGCTGACTCAGCTTGTTCGCCCTGATCTTGGTGTGATCACCAACGTTGGTACGGCACATATTGAGCGCTTGGGTTCTGAACAGGCGATCGCGCAGGCAAAATGTGAGCTTTTGGCAAAAATGCCCAGCAGTAGCATCGCCATTCTTAATCAGGATCTACCGCTGTTGATGCAAACCGCAGCGTCCGTCTGGCAAGGCAAAACCATGACCTATGGCTTGGATGGCGGCGATTTATATGGACACTTGCTTGACCCCGAAACACTGGTAGTCGGCGATTGGACGCTGCCACTCCCTTTACCCGGACGGCACAACGCCTTGAATTATCTAGCAGCGCTGGCAGTTGCTAACGCACTGAGCATTGACTGGTCGCCACTCATGTCTGGACTAACCGTCAATCTTCCAGCAGGACGCGCGAAACGATATACCTTACCGGGTGACATTTTGCTGCTAGATGAGACCTACAATGCTGGGTTGGAATCAATGCTGGCATCCCTCAATCTGCTTGCCCAAACGCCAGGGACGCGCCGGATCGCTGTGCTGGGCACCATGAAGGAACTAGGGGAGCGATCGCCCGAATTTCATCATCAGGTTGGCGTTGCCGCGCGCACGTTGCAGCTCGATCGCCTGCTCATTTTGGCAGATCCAACCGAAGCCACTGCTATGAAAGCAGGCGCAGCAACACTTGCAGCAGAATGCTTTTCTAGCCATGCTGCGGTGGTAGAACGGTTACAAACGCTGATGCAACCGGGCGATCGCATCCTCTTTAAAGCTTCGCGGGCGGTTGGGCTAGAGCAGGTTGTTGATCAGTTGCGCGATCGTCTTGCGCCATAAGCGCTAGGTTTTAGACCAGGCAGGATGGGTTAGCAACGAGGCAATCACCCGCACGCCGCGCAGTTGATTTGAGAGTGGCAGGTGACCCTTGGGTGCCGACAGATCCCACGTGAATCCTTGTGGATAGCGTGTCCACAAGTTCCCTGTACGCCACCCAATTTTTGCCCAAAGCTGATCCCAATTTTTGCCCGCGCTGAGCCAAATTTCGCGCTGCACCGAGAAGCCAAACTTACCTTCAGAATGAGTTAGCCAGAGCGCATTCAGCGTTTGCAAATCCGTTACCGGAAATTGAGCGACTTCTGTGAAATAGAGCCACTTACGCTGTACGGCTGCGGTACCAACGACTTCGCACATTTTTTGTAAGGTCAGCTGATCCGCCACTTGAAACTTTTGTTCCGCCAGTAGTCGTTGTAGGGAACTATAGTCAATGCCTGCTTCGGACTTTAAAGGCACAACACCTTGAGGAAAGTGGGCTTGGAGAAACGTCTGCGCTGAGGCAGAATCTGAGCTAAAGAGCGTTTGATACGCCATTCCAATGACTGGGAGAGCCGTACTTTCCAGCGGTTGGGGCGCGAAGTCATCAATGGAGGCAGTGCTGTTTACGGTCTGATAGTGCTCGGCAAGAAATCGCATCAGCGCACCCAATCCAGGCTCGCCAGCAGCGCCCAAAGCCTGAATGGTTTGCCCCTGATTCTTAGCAGCGGTAGCGCTCAATTGCAGATAGAGAGCGTCTGTAGGGTCAGCACCATCGCTTAAAGACGTAGTCACCAGGTTGCCAGTTGAATTAGCCATCCTATCCATCAAGTCCACATGCTATTGAGAGATGAGCAAGCCATTTAAAGAACAGCGCACTGTGCTCACTCCATTTGGATAAGCTGGTCTCTGTGCGATCGCGGCGCTGTTACTGATGGAGGCTTGAAGCAAAGTAGAGAGAAGTAAACTAGATTTGCGTTATGCAGTCCACACCACTGTGCAAACCAGACGCTAGCCTTCTACGTTAGCAGGTCTGAAGTGTGTTTTTAAAGTCTCAGGCTGCTGCAAAACAAAACCAGATATAGCTGTCGCCATCAAAGTTGAAACATTGGGATTAAAGGGGTGTGGGGCGAACCCATGTGACTACGGCTACAGAAGAAAAAGCAGACCCCAGCGGCTTAGAGCAACAATGTCTAATCATCTTGTGCAGCCAGAATCCGCTTTACAATTGCAGAGGTCGAACTGGGTACTTCAATCCGAATCAATTCGACACGACCACCATACGCCTGCACGATCGCCGCTTCTGGGAGGGTCTCCAGTTGATAATCACCACCCTTGGCGTAAATCTCTGGCTGGAGAGTAGCAATCAATTGACTGGCAGTCGTTTCGGCAAAGATGATCACCCCATCGACTGACCTGAGTGCAGCGAGAACCTCGGCTCGTTGCTGTTCGGGCACGATCGGGCGGGACGGTAAGCCCTCAGCTTGGGGTTTGATTGCCTGTACTGAGCGATCGCTATTCAAACCCACTACTAGCGCCTGTCCAAGACTTCTCGCAGCCTGTAAATAGCGCACATGCCCCGCGTGGAGGAGGTCAAAGCAGCCGTTTGTAAACACTAACGGTCGCCAACGTTGAGGATCAGCCGCGATCGACTGCTTCAGTTCATCTAAAGTGTAGAGACCAGAAAACATAGGAACAAGGGATAAGGGATAAAGAGTTTTAAACAATCTTTAGGCTACCGCTTCGCAGAAATAATCTTTAGCCTTAACTTTAGCCTTCTGCCCTCTGCCTTCTACCCTCTGCCCTTTACCTTCTGCCCTCTGCCCTCTGCCTTCTCTTCCAGCTTGCAGCCCTTAGTCCTCACCCGGTAAGCTCTCTGTCGGCAGCTTATAGCCGCGCTCAAAAGCAAACCGAACGAGTTGTGAGCGGTTTTCTAACTGTAGCTTGCTGAGAATGTTGCTGAGGTGCGTCTGCACAGTGCGAGGGCTGACAAACAAGCGATCGCCAATTTGTTTATTGGTAAAGCCTTGAATCACCTCCCAAAACACCTTTTCTTCGGCAGGTGTAAGTGGTAGAGGGTGGGGTGTCACTGGCACGTGTCCATTGAGGGCTGCGCTATTGCCTTCCCGCTGCATCAGTAGCACGATTTCGCTGTGGATGCGGCGCGATCGCTCAAGCTGCGATTCAATTTTTGCCAGTAGCTCTCTCGGCTCAAACGGTTTAATCAGGTAATCGTCAGCGCCGATGGAGTGCCCTTGTACCCGATCGTCTACTTCTCCTTTGCTAGAGAGAAAGATAAAGGGTACGAGTTGCCCAGAGCGGGTCGATCGCAAGCGACGACAAAACTCAAACCCATCCATCTCAGGCATCATGACATCCGAAACCACTAAATCTGGAGGATCTTGTTCAAATAATTTGAGTGCTTCAATGCCTGACGCAACATTCTGCGTCAGATAACCCCGTTTTTCTAGGTAGCGTGTGAGCGCCATCCGTAGGGTTGCATCATCATCAACTACTAGAACTTTCTTCATCTAGATCTCTGCAGCGGTAGTACAAAATACATGTGAGAAGCGCTCCGTGTTTGTTTCAGCACACAACCTCCAGGCACAGCGTTGAGAATCATCAGGTAAGGATATCTAGTCTGTTTTTCTAAGATGCGCAATCAGTGAGGGTAGCCATCTTCACACCAATTTGTCTGCCAACGTGCCCGCCTCTTGTAACTGAAGTAGTATTCCCACTAAGTTAGATGAACTGCCTATAATTATCGGTGCTGAGCAACTTATTCTACTCAATCACGCTAAATTGCTGAACTTAATCAGCAATTCCCTCGTTCCTATCTTAGAGTTCCCAGGGATTTCTGCACAAACTAGATGGCAGTATCCGAGTTTATGGAAAACATGCAACGGTCGTTAGAGATGCGGCATGATGATCAGCGACTCAAACCAGACAGATGACATCTAGCGATCCTATTTGAATGATGAGAGTGACACTGGTATTAGCGGTCAGCGGTCAGCGGTTAGCAAAAAAAAACTGATCGCTAACTGATTCAGTCTTGCTGATAAATGGGTCAGCGATAGAACTGACGATAGTCAATTGGTGTTTACAGCGATCGATCGCTGTATCGCAGTCAGATGCACTACAAACCTGTTCAGCCATTGGGCTATTCTAACCACAGCAGTACAGCCGAGCGATGCTGTGAGGGACTCGTTGTTTGGTGATCCGCTCGTTGGCTGATGCTGCGCCGCTACACAAGTACAGGAGTGATTGTCAATGACCTATGAAAAAATTTCGCCCCCAACGATCGGTACCAAAATCACGTTTCAAAACGGTGAGCCTCAGGTACCAGACAACCCCATCATTCCCTATATTCGTGGAGACGGGACGGGCATCGACCTTTGGCCCGCCTCTCAGCGTGTTTTTGACGCAGCCGTAGAAAAAGCGTATGGTGGCAAACGCAAGATTAGCTGGTTCAAAGTCTTTGTGGGCGATGAGGCTTGTGACACCTATGGCACTTATCAGTACTTGCCAGACGATTCGCTGACGGCAATCAGAGAGTACGGTGTAGCAATTAAAGGTCCGTTAACAACCCCGATCGGTGGTGGCATTCGATCGCTCAACGTGGCGCTGCGTCAGATTTTTGACCTGTATGCTTGTGTCCGTCCCTGCAAATACTATGCGGGCACACCATCCCCACACCGCTTTCCAGAAAAGCTGGATGTCATTATTTACCGCGAAAATACTGAAGATATTTATCTGGGCATTGAGTGGAAGCAGGGTAGTGAGATTGCCGATCGCCTGATCAAGCTTCTCAACGAAGATTTGATTCCCGCTACGCCCGAACATGGCAAGAAACAAATTCCGCTTGACTCTGGCATTGGCATTAAGCCCATTAGCAAAAAAGGCTCCCAGCGCCTGGTACGCCGTGCCATGAAACACGCTTTGCGTTTGCCCAGGGAAAAGCAAATGGTAACGCTTGTCCACAAAGGCAACATCATGAAATATACCGAAGGCGCGTTTCGTGATTGGGGCTATGAACTGGTGACGAGCGAGTTTCGCGGTGAATGCGTGACCGAGCGCGAATCCTGGATTTTAGGCAACAAGGAACGCAACACAGACATCACGCTGGAAGAAAATGCCCGTCAGATTGATCCGGGCTACGATGCGTTGACGGTTGATAAGAAGGAAAAAATCTGCGCCGAAGTGCAAGAAGTTTTAGGAACCATTTGGGACTCTCACGGCAGCGGACAGTGGCAAGAGAAAATCATGGTGAACGATCGCATTGCCGATAGCATCTTTCAGCAAATCCAGACGCGACCCGATGAGTACTCCATCTTGGCAACCATGAACCTGAATGGGGATTACTTATCAGATGCGGCAGCGGCGATCGTTGGTGGGCTAGGCATGGGTCCCGGAGCTAACATCGGTGACGTATGCGCCATCTTTGAGGCAACCCACGGCACCGCTCCTAAACATGCTGGACTCGATCGCGTTAACCCCGGTTCTCTCATCCTGTCTGGGGTCATGATGCTGGAATATCTGGGCTGGCAAGAAGCGGCTGACCTGATTACTCAAGGCATCAGTGCGGCGATCGCCAACCGTGAAGTCACCTACGACCTCGCCCGCATGATGGAACCGCCCGTAGAGCCGCCGTTGAAGTGTTCGGAGTTTGCTGAGGCGATTATTCAGCACTTTTAACGCAAGGGGAGAGGAGTAAGGGGGCAAGGGAGGCAGAGGGGCAAGGGAGGCAAAGGGGCAAGGGAGGCAAGAGAAACGTTTTAAGTTTTAAGTGTTAATTCTGATTTGCTTTCAACTGAGTTTAAGTTTTTAACTCACTTCCCCCTCTCCCCCTGCTTCCTTTGACTCCCTACTCCCCACTCCCGACCCCCGACCCCCTACCGACTAATCCGTACCAGCAAAACACCGCCAAACACCAGCCCAATCAGCGTCGGCAGCCATCCCGCCAAAAAGGAGGAAAGAATATCGAACTGGTAAAGGGCTTCGCAAATGCTGATGAAGAGATAGTAGGACACGATCAGCACCAGACTGATACCGAAGCTGGTACCGCGACCGACTCCTCGACGAGGCTGAGTGCCTAGAGTTGCGCCTACCAAACCAAAGACCAGACAGGCAAACGGAAACGCCATTTTTTGATCAATGCGTAGTGTCAGCTTACGGATTTCTTTCTGATTGCCTGTTTGACTGATAAGACTCAGATATTCTTGGATCTGGGCGATGTTCATTTCACCAGGGTCGAGCGATGTCTGGGCAATATCTAGCGGTGTGCGTGGAAGCTGAATCTGCTGTTGGGTGAAGCGGATAATATTGCGATAAGAACCATCTGGCGCAACTACGTAAATGGTGCCATTGAAGAAGTCCCAGGTTTTCTGGTCAGTGTTCCAAAGAGCCGCTTCGGATGCCACGATTTGATTGAGTCCATTCTGTGAAAAATCAAGGATGGTCAAGCCTTTCATCTGCTTCCCATCAAACTGCTTGGCGTAAAAGATGCGAGACAGCACCCTTTCACGATCGCCATTTAGTTGTTTAACGTTTTGAAACTCTTGGTAAAGAATATTTTGTTCTCGAAATGATGGCTCCTTTTTGTTCAGGGCAGCATCGAGCGTATTGGATGCCTGACGGTTAGCAGCGGGAACGATCGCTTCATTAAACGCAAACGTAATGCCCGTGACAATCAAGCCCATGACGATCGCGGGCGCAATCAGTCGATAGATGCTCACCCCACAGCTCCGTAGCGCCACCAGTTCGCTATCGCTTGAAAGCCGACCATACACGGTCAAACACGACAGCAGCATCGACATGGGAAACGACAAACCGATAAAATAGGGCAGCTTGAGCAGAAAAACCTGCACTGCAATAGAGATCGGTAACCCGGCTTCCGTCACCCGCCGCACGAGATCGAACAGCACGCCGATCGCCACACCAATGGACGAAAACGCACCTACTCCAAACAAAAACGGCATGATCAGTTCGCTAGCAATATAGCGATCCATGACCGAGAACAGTGAGGTGAGCCAACCAAACGGTTTCAAAGGCGGCGGACTGGTGGTGGAGATTGAAGCCATACATTAGGGAGTGGGGAGTAGGGAGTAGGGAGTGGGGAGTAGGAAGTGGGGAGCAGCGGAGCAAACAGAACTCAAAACTCGGTGAGAGGCGGAAGTCAGGAGTCAGGATTTACTTAAAGTGCCATCCTTCATTCCTTCACTTCCTCATCCCCTCACTCCACCGCGAAGCGGAAGCAAGCTACACTTCTTACTCCTCACCGCTTCTATGGTTGAAAACTATCACCCAGATAATACTGTCGCACCAGCGGGTTGCTGTAGAGTTCTTCGGAGCTACCAGAAGCAAGAATTTGTCCATCGCGCATGATGTAAGCGCGATCGGTTATTGCCAGAGTCTCTCGGACATTGTGATCAGTGATGAGTATGCCAATTTGACGATCGCGCAGTGCGGCTACAATTTGCTGAATTTCGGCAACGGCGATCGGGTCAACGCCAGCAAACGGTTCATCTAGGAGCAAAAACTTGGGACCGCTGCGTCCAGCCGCTAAGGCTCGTGCTAATTCAGTGCGCCGCCGTTCTCCACCAGAGACTTGAGACCCTTTGGTATGGGCAACTTTTTCGAGCCGAAATTCCTTCAGCAAATAGGTCAGCCGATCGTGCCATTCTTGCCGGGGAACCTGAGACTGTTCCATTACTAGTAGAATATTCTCCTGCACGGTCAAATACCGAAAAATGCTTGCCTCTTGCGCCAGATAGCCAATGCCCAACCGTGCCCGTCGATGTAGTGGGAGTGCTGTAATTTCCGTATCGTTCAGCCAAACGCGCCCTTGATTTGGTTTTTCTAGCCCCGTCGCCATGTAAAACGTCGTCGTTTTGCCCGCTCCATTCGGACCCAATAGTCCTACAATCTCACCCTGAGAGACAGAAAGACTGACGCGGCTGACCACAACCCGCGCACCATAGGACTTATGAACATTCTCAAGCGCAATCTTCAACCGTCCACTCCTGGTCGTGCTGGGCAAGAACAAAGCTGACGACGATCTTATCGTGGATCAGCCGCCACTGTCTCAACGCGAACCTGGAGACGATGGGCTGGACAGCGGTGGTGCCAGATCGGGTTGTCTGCGCGGCAACACTGGCACAGCAGGCGTAAACTGTGGCTGTGGCGTGAATGGCGCAGAATTTGCAGTTGGGGCAGGTGTGGTTGTTGCCTCCGGAACGAGGTAAATCGACTCGACCTGCTTTGGTGCGTCTGGTAGCGCCACAAATTTACCTTCGTCGATTAAATAGGTAACTGTTTCACCTCTGAGGCTATTGCCTTGTTGCAAAACATACACATTCCCACTCAGCACAATCCGGCGTTCGCGGCTGAAGTATTGTGCCTGAGCCGACGTTGCCTGAATTTGTCGGGCGGGATAGTTGATCTGCACGTTGCCGCGTGCTGTGATCACGCCCGTTTTGGAGTTTGCCTCCTGTATATCCGATCGCAGCGTGAGCGATCGACTGACCTCTTGCGCTTCAGTCGGCGTACTGAGCAAGAGATTCACCCCACTGTTTAGCAACAATGCGGTTGCCAACGCACCTGGAAGGACAGCTATCAGTTTGAGCAGCTTTAACGGAACAAGCAATCGAAGAGAAGACATCATGGGGCAGAATACTCAGCGAGATGGCGAAGAATCAGATGACAGCGCTGGAAGATGCTTTAGTAGTTTACCCAATCTTGCTTCGGCTCAGGCGAATTCTTTTAGAAGGTATGACGGTTTAAAGATAGCGTCCTAGAGCCTGTAAGACGAGTAATCAGAGTGAAAAGTTGCGGGTCGATCGCCCACTTAAACGAAAGCAACCTCACTATAGCCACCATCAACCGACTTTTTGCAGCGTTGGAAAAGCAAGTGACTGAAGTCGTTCACCGCCTGATACATTATCCTCTGCGGGTCTTATCCCCAGTTGCTGCATCACGACGCTTACCCGATCGGGTCCTGCCTCCTGAAGCGTGGTGAGAATCTGAAACGTCTGCGTCAAAAACTGCTCCACGTCGATCGCCGCGTAGATTGGCTGATAGCCCCGCAGCCGATTGATGCCTTCACCCATCAAGAGAACCGCACCGCGCCAGTTTTGATTGCCCAGATGATAGAGCGCAACCGCCACTTGCAGAATACCCTGATAGAACTTTTTGTCTGGCTCAGTTGCTTCAATCCATAGCGCTTCTAACGTGTCATGACACGCATAAAACTCCCGCTGGTTAAATTGCTCAACTCCCTGCCAGAACTCATCTGGCAATGTCTCATTTGATGATGCGTCGTTCAAGATTGCTATCCAACGAAAGGCTTGTTAAACGGAAAGCGATTAGCGGTCAGCCGTCAGCCATGAAGGTAAGAGCTTTGTTCAGCGAAAATCCTTAGAATTCAGCCTTTGTGAGTATTTTAGCGATTTCGCTCGTTATTACCCAACAGGTTTAAGACTGTCAACTGACCGCTGACCGCTGATAGCTGATCGCTGCCCGCCCCTTGCTTGCGACTCTAGCGTTGAATTGCGTGGATCGAGCTATCTTGCAGCAGTTTACGCTCGGTAGCATCGATCGCCACGCTGGACAACAGAGACTGTCGCAGTGCTTGCAGTTGAGTGGCGCTGCTGGGTGGTGTAAAGGCAGTTTTTAGCACGTCGTACCACAGGTTTGCCTGAGCGTAGAGCTGAGCTTGATTCGAGCGATCGCGGGTTTGCGCCAACTGTTGTTTTAAGCCTGTTTGCATCGGTACGACATCGATGACAGCTTCGGCAAAAAGATTGCTAGAAGGGCGATTGGCATTGCACACCAGTTCGACCTGCCAGCGATAACGTTTACCAACCGTTAACTCAGGCAGAGCACCCGCAGCCGACATGACCGTAATGCCAGACACGCTTCGCAGGCGATCGTCTTTGATTTCTTTCACCAGCTTAAAGCGATCGTTGTCCTGTTCATACAGCCTGAACTCGATCGGCAGAGATACCGCATCACGCACAAACCAGGCAAACGTAGGGCGCGTTGATACGGTCTGTCCCGCTTGCCCGCCTGGTGCCAACAAAATTAGTGCCGGTACGTTAGGCGCAACTGGTAGAGCACTCGTACCACAACCTCTGCCACCAGATGACCGACCACTGGTCGGTGCTGTATCGTCATCTGCTGCCACGGTTAACGCAGGCATGAGGCATAACCCCAAAACAATGCCAGCAACCAGCTTCGTAACGATTCGTTGCGTGAGAACCAATGCAACTTGATGCTTCATGACTATCCAAAACGCTCCAACAACGCTAAGACTATTGAAGCCTGTTTAACGGACGCTTGATTGACTGAAACGGGTGAAAAAACTGCCACCAGGGTTTTGGGCTGCGCCAGACAAGCTCACAAACCATGCCGTGGGGCATGTGAGGGTGACGCTGAAAGCTGCCTCCAAGCGATCGCGCCAACTCTTTAGCCTGAGCCGTCCCCCGTCCTTCTCGTTCCTTCTCGTGTCGTTTTCAAAGCACTCGTAAGCAGACCATTATCAATCACTTGCAAAGCATACCAATTTTTGTCCCGCCGACAAATAACGTCTAGACAGCTAACGTTGATGGTGTGGTTGCCAACATTACACAAGGCTTCCTCCAGAAAAAGGCACAGATCCTGTTTTTGGTCAGTCGATAGGGGACACTCTTTGAGGGGTGTAAAGTCTGGCGGGATGAGGGTCAGGATGGAGGCAAACCCTGGCAGATCTCGCTTCAGGGTGTTTTCATAAACCTGATAGAGCAATTCATGAATGGGTGTTTGCGTGTAGCGCTGATCGCCTGTCACAAGTGCTTGTTGCATTGATTCGTAAACCGATCGCAATTCCTGGTTCAAATTTTGCAGCTGCGATCGCACTTTTTCGGCTGACAGATCGTCGAGGCTTCGCAGCATCGCTGCCAGCGTTTGCAGGGGACCGTTATGCACCGCATCGTATGTACGCTGAAGTGTCAGACTCCGCTGTTCTAACAGCAGTCGAGCATCACGGTCAAACAGCAATGTCGTTAAGCCTGCTGCACTTAACGCTAGTAGCGCAGGCACGACAGGAATCCACCAGCCGATCGTGATGAGTCCGTAGCTCAGTGCGATCAAGCCAGCGCTACTCACTGCCAAACCTAAAAACGTTTTCCAGGGCGATTGCAGCAGCAAGCCCAGCACTATACCAATGAGTCCCCAGACCACAATCCAAAGATATTCCACGCTTTTTGACCAGTTACGCAGCAGCGGACGGTGATCCAAAACGGCACTGATGATTTGACTGATCGAGTGAGCGTGATTCTCAACGCCATAGAGCAACTTGTAATCCTCACCGGTTGTGCCGATCGCATCGGTCAGCAAACTGCCCTTGGTCGCAACCGTAGTCACCGTATCATTCTGGCTGTTTGGGGCAGTCACACCCACTAAAACGATACGGTCACGAATCCACTCTGGCTGCACCCGCCCCTTCAGCACGTCTGTCATCGAAACAGCCCGAAACGGGTTTGGGTGGCTGCGAAAGTTCAGCAGCATTTGGTTGCCGCCTGCCTTTGCCTGCACGTAGCCACCTGTACTAGCACGAAAGCGGGGTAGCTCGATCGACCCAAGGCGAATTGGATCGCTGGCACGGGTACCATGCCGAAACGTGGCTGCTTGAGTACGGAGATAGCGTGCTGCCAGTAGCAGTGATAGAGAGTACTTCACCTGACCAGAGCTAACCTTGCTAGCTAACAAGCAGCGCCGTAATTTGCCATCCGAGTCAATCACGATATCTGCCAGACCCACCTGTGTATCGGGCAATTCTGGGGGCGGCTTGACCTTAAGCAGGGCAGATGAACCCACATCCGCTTCAATACCAATGAGGTTGGGGCTGTTTCTGAATACCTGTGCCAGCTCAGCCCGATCGGGGTCTGTAGTCAGGTCACGAAACAGATCGAGACCGATCGCGGCAGGCTGATACTGCTGTAGGGTTCGTAGCAGTGCCGCTAACTCACGGTCTGGGATCGGGTATTTGCCCACCAGTCGAATATCTTCTTCAGTAATGCCGACGATCACCACTCGCGTGTCCGGTGCCTCCAGCGGGCGCGATCGCAGAAACTGATCAAAAGTAGCTAACTCTAAAAGTTGCAGCGAACCAGTGATGCGGGCGATCGCCACCAGCCCAATAACGACCAGCCCAGGCAGTATCCCCACGCGCCAAACCTTGGCATGAGGCTCAATTTGTTTCCAAAATCCAGCGTTCACTTTAATGTTCATTCAAGTCAACAAGGGCTAAAGCTTGCTTCTCTCTTACTGAGTGATGTTCAAGCCAGTCGGTGACCAGACAATCAAAGACTAGCGTTACAGGTAGGTTCTACGGATGCAGGCAAACGCTTTGAAGCACCGTTCATCCCCTACCGATGCTTAGTTCAGTAGCCCCAGTTTTCGAGCCGCGATCGCAATCTGCATCCGTAAATCCTTGTCGGGTTCGTCGTAAATGCCCAACGCATCCTGAAGTCTCACCCAGTAGTTTCGCACCGTGCGATCGCTCACCCGCATCCGATCGGCGATCGCTTTATCTGTCAGACCCTCCTGAAATTTCAGCGTGAGCACCTCTAACCACTTGCGGTCAAACTCAGAGCGGGAACGCAGTTCCGGTGGCAAGTAAATTGAGCCACGCAGCGCAAAATCCACCAGTCGTAGCATCTCGCGGATGGGCAGCGACTTGTCCATCGCCGCAAAGCCACCTTCGTAGGCGTTAATCATTGGCTTCAGCTGCACCAGCGGCTTAATATTTGTACTCAGCACCATAATATTCGGTGCCAACTGACTCTCGATCAGCGTTTTGAGAAACTGAATGCCAACCTCAGCACTCGCGATCGCATAAGGCTTCTGAGGCACACTCAAGTCCAGCACTACTAACGTGGGATGATAATAGCCGATTTGCGTCTGAGCCGTTTGAATCTCTTGCGCCGTCAAAATTTCAGCAGTAGGATACGCTCGCTTTAAGGCAGGTACTGTACCTTCCAGAATCGCCTCGTGGTCATCAACCACCAAAAAAGTTTGAGTCGTGGCATCGGACGAACTTCGGCTCATCGTTCACACCTGCATGAATGAGATTGCTCCAAATTAATTGTAAGAAGGAAAAGTGGAGCTGACGCTAACGATGCACCAAAAAGTAAAAGTGGGCAGAAATTTCTGCCCACTCTATTAATCGTTGAATCGCACTAGATGCAAGTGAAAGCCATTCGGCTCAGTTGCTCACGAGTTACTTACCAAGATCCTGGAAGTTGGTGCCATCACAAGCGGGACCGACGTTCGCGGTAAAAGCAACCCCAGCAGGACTACCCGCTGCGGGCTTGACGGATTGGCAAAGGACAGCCAGGGTTGTTGCTTCCCCAGCCGTGGTGCCTGTGGTAAAGCCAACACCAACACCACCCGTGTGCGCTCTTAGCGTGGTGGTGAATTTAGGATAGGACAGGTTGGTCACTGCGGAGCTGGTTTGACCGTTGATGGCGTAGGTGTAGTTGGTTGTATCGGTCTTGATGCCAAGACCCAGGATGGATACATCGCTAGAGAAGGTGTTCTTCTCCAGGTAGTAAGCCTGTTGTGAACGGTTCATAGAGCCGATGTACTGCTTGGATTCCGATTCCTTCGCTTTGTTTGCCTGGTTCAGGAAGGAAGGCAGCGCGATCGCAGACAAAATACCGATGATGATGATAACAACCAGCAGTTCAATCAGGGTGAAGCCTTTTTCTTGCTTCTTGGCGATCAGGTGTTGCAGGAACTTAGCTTGGAAATCAGATTTCATGAGAGGGTCTCCTTTTAGGTGCGGGGTCGTAGTTCTAACTCCTGAACCTAACGTACCCCTCCAACACCAACTTCATATCACCATCGACTATTTTTCTGAGAAAATGAGTTGAATGGCGGCTTTGCTCTGCTTTCCAAGCACGCTAGCAAGGGCTTTTAGTGAGACTTCTACAGCCACGTGCGCTCGTCCCCAAGCGATTTTCAGAAACGGAGCGCTCAAGAAACGATCGATCTCCTGTGGCGACGAATGGCGATCACCCCTAACGGCAGGAATTTTTGGCGTTGCTAAATCGAGGTATGAACCGCAAAATCCGCCCTCACCCTAACTCTCTCCCAAAGGTAGAGGAGACAGGACTTCTACCTCCCTTCTCCCTGGGGAGAAGGGCTGGGGATGAGGGTTAAATCATACTTGCCTTCAGCAACGCCGAATTTTTCTCATCTCTTATCTGAATGCTCCGAAAGGAACGCTCTATTAATCGGCAGGATTCGGTTCGCGGGTCAGCGCTGTGCATGATTGCAGCAACTTGGGCAAGATGGAAGGGAGCGTTTTGGCGAAAAGACCTGTAAAACGATTATGGACGTTGCTACATAAAGGTATAAATTGCCCTCATCCCAAACCCTTCTCCCCGGGGAGAAAGGCTTAAATTGCTGCTAACCTGATTGATTTGAGTGAGCGAAATGGACATTCAGCAGTTTATGGCACAGCTATCTCAGCTTGAGCAAGCTTGGCAAGCACCACTAGACTTGCTTGAACCGCAGCTTTATCAGTTACTGGAGCAAACGGGTGCGTTGACCAGTGCGCCAGTGCTACAGCTGCTCAATGCTGCTACTGGTGCCTTAGCACCAGGGGAAGTGTACTGCGAAGTAGGTTGCCAGCAAGGAGTCAACCTTATTGGTGCTTTGCGTCATCAGCCGCAGTGTATGGCTTATGCGGTTGAAGATACGGGCAACGCCAAGTTTGAAGCGGTGACTGATCGCCTGTTTGAGAATTTGACTGCTTTCGGGCTAGAGGAACAGGTGCTTTTCTGTGGTCAATCCTGCGAAGAGTTTTTTGCTGAGTTAAAGGAAGCAGAGCTAAGCGATCGGATCGGTGTCTATGTTTACAGTGGCGAGACTGATTATCGATCGCAAATGCTGGGGCTAATGCTGGCACAGTCGTTTCTTGCCGATCAGTCACTCATACTCATCAGTCAAGGGGCGTTAGGCACTGTTCGACAAGCAACATGGGATTTTTTAGCCACCAATTTGCCAGCAAGACTGTTGCTTGATGCCTCAAGTGACACCGAAAGTCACCTGTTCAGGCAAGGTCTGTGTGCTCAAGGCTGGCTGATTTTAAGTTGGGATGCCAGCAATCCTCGTGCTCAGGATGAGTTTGACTGGCAGCAACATCGCGATCGGGCTGTGATTGATGCCATTTACAATCTGCCTGTACACCCAAATTGGTCATACCTCGAAACCTTAGCTAAAGAAGCGGTACAACTGCATCTCGACGGTTGTTTAGCTGAAGCAGAACAGAAGTATCGAACACTTCTACAGTTTGAGCCTCAGAATGCTGAGATTTGGTTTCGTTTAGGTATGCTGTACCATTTGGCTGAAAACGACGAGGCAACGCTTGAAGTATTGCAGCAGTCGCTCACACTTCAACCAAATCACGCTTTAGCGCACCATGTCAGCGGTTTGGTGCTGGAACGAATGATGCACACTGCGGAGGCGATCGCAGCCTATCAGCGGGCGCACACGCTAGATGCAACCTACATTGACACGCTCCATCGCCTGGGCGATCTTTTGCTTCAGACTGGTGAAAGCAGTCAGGCAGAAGCGTTGTTTCAGCAGGCGATCGTCATTAAACCTAACGAATTTGGTGGGCATCTCCGTTTGGGCGATGCGCTCATGGCACAGCAAAAGGCTGAACCCGCGATCGCCGCTTATCGTCAAGCGCTGTTGCACAAACAGCTTGATCCTGACATCCTACGGAAATTAGGTGAGGCGTATACTGCTGCTGGAGATCTGGCTAGTGCCCATAGCTTCTTTGCCCATTCGTTAAAGCGTGCTGGTAATCATGAAGCCGCGATCGAGGAATTTCGCGCTGCCTTTGCACTTACCGTGGGAACGCTGAGCGACTATTTCGCACTGAGCGAATGCTATCAGCTCTGTGGACAAATTGACGCGGCGATCGACTGCATCCGTAGTGCAGCAAACCTGGAACCAGACGATCCCCTCTTGAGGATTTTTCCACAAACAATCCTACCGCTGCTCTATCAAAACGTGGATGAGCTTGCCAGCTATTATCAGCGGTTTGAACAGGGTCTTAAAACTCTGCAACATCAGGTCGAGTTGACGGAGGTTCAACACGAGACCGTTAGCTTTACCAGCATTCTCATGCTCGGCACGTTTTATCTGGCATATCAAGCAGTGAACGTTCGAGCATTGCAGTCAATTGATGGGCAATTATTACAGCGTGTCATGCGTGAGAGCTATCCAGATTGGTTAACGCCCCTAGCCATGCCGCCAATCCCGGCGACGGGCAAAATCCGAATCGGCTATCTTGCTGATTCAATGGGTGCAAACAGTATGTCGCGCTGGGCAGTGGGCTGGTTGCAACATCACGATCGCAGTCAATTTGAAATTTACTGCTACAACACTGGCTCTGCTAGCGATAGTGGCACAGAGTCATTTCACGCTCTAAGCGATGTGTACCGTTCTATTCCCAATGATTTATCAGCAGTGAGTCAGCAGATTCTTGACGACAAGCTACATGTTTTGGTGTTTTTGGCGATCGGCACCCACAAGCCAACGGCAATGATTGCCTGTCTGCAATTAGCGCCCGTGCAGTGTAGCACCTGGGGGCATCCTGTCACCTCTGGCATACCCACGATCGACTATTACCTCTCTGGCGCGTTGATTGAGCCAGAAAACGCCCAGGAGCATTACACAGAAACGCTCATTCGGCTCCCCAATCTTGGGATTAGCTATCCGCAGCCAATTATTCCAGCACCGACGAAAACGCGTGCGGACTTTGGGATCAGCGCAGAGGCTGTACTCTATATCTCCTGCCAGTTCATCACTAAATATCTGCCGCAGCACGACTGTTTGTTTGTGGCGATCGCGCAACGCGTGCCCCAGGCAAAATTCGTTTTTATTGTGCGGTCAACAGGGACACTCCGCTGTAGCCCAAGCTTAGAACGGCAATTCCGTCAGCGGCTCCAGCAAGCGTTTCTGGTTGTCGGGCTGAATAGCGATGATCATTGTGTATTTCTACCAGGGCAAAGCTGGCAAGACTACACCAGTTTACTGCTGGATGCAGAGGTGTTTTTAGATACGCCTGATTTTTCGGGTGGACACACTACGTTCGACGCGATCGCCTGCAATTTGCCGATCGTCAGTCATGTTGGCGAGTTTATGCGAGGTCGTCAGTCGTTCGGGATGCTCACGATGATGGGTATCACCGAAACGATCGCTCAGGATGAAGCGGAGTACGTTGAAATTGCGGTACGCCTTGGTTTGGAGCCAGAGTGGAGACGAGCGATCGCGCAGCAAATGAGCGATCAGCAGCACTATCTTTTCGACGACACCGCTTGCGTGAAGGGACTGGAACAGTTTTATCAGCAAGTAGTACGAGAGCGCTTGGAGCAACAGACTCAAGCACTACCTCTGCCAATCACGTCAGTTCACTCGGATGAAGTCAAACGGCTGCTGCATGTAGGCTGTGGTCCGTACCGCCCTGATGCCTTGCCAGAACTATTCCGTACAGACGCATGGCGAGAAATTCGGCTTGATATTGATCCATTAGTGGAGCCAGACATCCTTGGCACGATTACCGATCTGAGCGCTGTTCCCAGCGCCTCGGTCGATGCGGTCTTTTCGTCTCACAACCTGGAGCATATTTACTACGACGAAGTGCCTATTGCGCTTGCTGAGATGTATCGCGTTTTAAAGCCGGGTGGCTTGGTTCTGATCAGTGTGCCTGATATTCAAAGTGCCGCAGAACAGATTGCTCAAGGCAACTTGGAGGGCACGCTTTACCATTCTCCAGGCGGACCGATCGCCGCGATCGACCTCGTATATGGTTACCGACCAACCCACGCGTTTGGGATTCACCACTTACATCGCACTGCCTTCACCGCTGAAACACTCAGTCAAAAGCTCCAGCAAGCAGGGTTTTCCGAGATTGTCAGTCATCGAGAGAACTTCAACCTTGCTGTCAGAGGCTATAAGTAGCCCTGCTCAGTCTCTCTGAAGACACCATTTAGGCGCAGTAGGGGTTTTCATCCCACTGCGATCGCGCTATACTATCCGTAGTCGTTATGAGTTTGTAAAGAGCAATGACCACCCCAACGATCGAAAACGTAGTGATTATCGGCTCCGGTCCAGCCGGGTATACCGCCGCTATTTATGCTGCTCGTGCTAATCTCAAGCCGTTTATGTTTGAGGGTTATCAAGCGGGTGGCTTACCTGGTGGGCAACTCATGACAACCACCGAAGTAGAGAACTTTCCTGGCTTCCCAGAAGGCATTACCGGACCACAGTTGATGGATCGCATGAAAGCGCAGGCAATTCGCTGGGGCGCAGAGTTGGTGACTGAAGATGTCATCTCAGTCGATTTCAGCCAACGTCCCTTTGTGATCCGATCGGACGAACGAGAAGTCTTGGCGCATAGTGTCGTGATTGCTACAGGCGCAACGGCAAAGCGGCTGGGTCTACCGTGCGAAAGCCAGTTCTGGAGCCGTGGTATTTCCGCCTGTGCGATTTGTGATGGCGCAACACCGATTTTTCGATCGGCAGAACTGGCGGTTGTTGGTGGCGGCGACTCGGCAGCAGAAGAATCGATTTACCTGACCAAGTACGGCTCTCATGTACACATGCTGGTGCGAACCGAGAAAATGCGTGCCAGTAAGGCAATGCAGGATCGGGTTTTGAACAATCCGAAAATCACCCTGCACTGGAACACCGATATCATGGATGTGTTTGGTGAAGAAGACCACATGAAAGGGGTCAAAATCAAAGACACGAAAACGGGCGAGGAGAGCGAGCTGCACGTCAAAGGATTGTTCTACGCGATCGGGCATACTCCCAACACGTCCCTTTTCAAAGACCAGCTAGAGCTGGATGATGTGGGCTACATTGTCACCAAGCATGGGTCAGTGGAGACGAGCGTCGAGGGCGTTTTCACCGCTGGCGACGTGCAAGATCACGAATTTCGTCAGGCAATTACAGCAGCAGGTACGGGCTGTATGTCCGCCATGCTGGCAGAACGGTGGCTTTCTGCCAATAATCTGATCCAAGAGTTTCACCAGACTGACTCTGAAAAGCCAGTTGCAGAAGCCGTGGCGAAGAAAACCGAAGCGGAACAGGAAACTGAGTTCAGCGTTGAGCGGACTCGTCATGAAGGGGGCTATGCGCTGCGTAAGCTTTACCACGACAGCGATCGCCTGATTGTGGTCAAATATGCGTCTCCTCAGTGCGGTCCATGCCACACGCTCAAGCCCATTCTCAATAAAGTGGTGGATGAATTTGACGGCAAAATTCACTACATCGAAATTGACATTGAGCAAGACCCAGAAATTGCTGAAGCGGCTGGAGTGGTTGGCACACCGACGATTCAGTTCTTTAAAGACAAAGATAAAGTGGCAGAAATGAAGGGTGTGAAGCCCAAGAGTCAGTATCGGGAGACGATCGCGTCTTACGTCTAGCGAGAGGCTAATGCGTTGGACTGGTGCCTGTAGAAGCCTGAAATGGAGCGTCTCTACAGGCTCAGCTCTAGGTCACTGGACGGTAATAGCGAGTACAGGTTAGCGCTAGCGCGACTTGCTGGGCAGAGAGGTGTAGCAGCACCAGTTCATCTTCCCGCAACGTTGATGGTTGACACCATTGCAACGACAGCACAGCAAGGGCTTCCTGCCGATAGGTCACTGGGATCAGCAAATGTGCCTGTATGCCAGAGGTTACGTAATGTTCGATCGCTGCAAGGTCAGGATCAGAGGGGATGTTGACCGCAGCCTGCGTTTTTTGGGTGGCGATCGCTGCTTGCACCAGAGGATCGTGCTCAAGCCAATTCTCCAGCGCATCATTCGCGCTGTATTTGCCTTGAGTTGCTACGAGCTGCTTACCTTCAACCAGCTGGAGAATGCAACCATCTGCCTGAAAGCTTTTGCCAAACGCAGCCGCGATCGGCAGCAGGCTTTCCTCTAGACTGGCTGACTCCTGAGCAGTGCGAACGATCGCAGATAGTAAAGCCGTTTGCGATTGCGATCGGCGCAATTCTTCTGTTCGCTGCTTCAGCAGGTCGTAAGTTTCGGCAGCACGTTGCACAACCGCTTTCAATTCGTTTGGATCCCACGGCTTCGTGATGTACTTGTAAACCTGTCCAGAGTTGATCGCCTCTACCAGATCCTCAACATCCGTAAAGCCAGTGAGAATGATCCGCATTGTGTCTGGAAACTGCGGTACTGTGCGGCTGAGAAACTCAGTCCCTTTCATCTCTGGCATCCGTTGGTCTGAGATGATGACGGCAACCTCGCCTTCAGATTCCAACAGCTCCAATGCACGTACACCGCTTTCTGCTTTTAGCACCTGAAAATCGCGGCGAAAGGTACGATACAGCAAATCAAGATTGTCAGGCTCGTCATCGACAACTAGCATTTTTGCCTTCTTCGTTCGTTCCAGGCTCGTTAACTGGCGACTCATGGCATCAAGGTCAGAGATTGCGTAGTCCATAGTGGTAAGAAACTCTTTAGGTCACGTCAGCAGGGAAGCATTCCCAAGGCACTGCATTCACAATGACGGGATAAAAACATGAGAGCGGATGGGATTGTAGCAACATCGTCACTACAGACCTGATTTCAGTCAAGAGCGCATCGAACGGTCACAATGATGACTCCAATCTGAGATTGAAGCGAATCGGCTAGAAGATAAGCTATGGATACCACTAGCGAACGGTTCAGATCTAGTTTTGCCAATCTCGTAGCATTTCTAACCTTATTGCAATTAAAAAAGCATCTTACCCTTAGAAGCTTGTTTACAATGCGTCCCAAGCAACCGCTCTTGATTGAAGCGCAGATTTTGGGTCAGATGCAGGAACCTTAGTCACTACGCCACTCATGTTCCCTCCACTGCTATCAGATTCCAAGACCCAAACAGCTACATCTGAAGGCAAAGCGCGAGACGAAGTGTGTGTCATGCCCGTGACATACCCGATGTAGTTTCCCATTAAGAAATAAACCGCTACCATTGCCGCTGCGGAGAACGCAACCAGTGTGCCTGCTAGCATCAGCGAAAACTCGTTGCGATCGACTGCCTGCTGCATTAGATGAAGCGACCAGGCGACCAAGGCGATGACGATGGCAAGAATGAGTATCAGCATATCTAAAGTATTGTAACAGATACTCAGATTTCGTCATCCCCTCAGCGCACTGTGGAACCCCCGGTTGACAGGTTTTATACCATTTCCCTAAGCTGTCGCTACAGATGCAATCCTTGGCTGGCGGTCAGCGGTCAGCGGTCAGCGGTCAGCAGTCAGCGGTCAGCAGCAAGAACGAATCTGTAGCGCGATTTTGTAGAATTGGTATTACGCCCTTGCAGCTCGAAGCCTTATTCGCGCAATGTGCCACCCGCAAACTCCCCTCATCCTCCTTGCAGGGGACAGCGATCGCTTTTGCCTCAATCCTAAATTAAGCAATACAGGGCTTCAAACCGGGCGGATAGGCACTTTTTGCTTTGCCAGATAAGCTTTGATCTGAGCGACTGTGAGGTGCCCATAATGCAGCAACGAGGCGAGGAGAGCGGCTTCTGCCTTGCCGTCTGTGAGTGCCGCATGAATGTGCTCACAGGTTCCGGCTCCGCCTGAGGCAATCACGGGAATTTCGACCTGTTCGGCGATCGTGCGCGTTAGTTCCAGGTCATAGCCTGCCTGAGTGCCGTCAGCATCCATGCTTGTAACCAGAAGCTCTCCAGCACCGCGCTGCTCAAGGTTTTTCGCCCACGCGATCGCGTCCAGTCCTGTATTTTCTCGTCCGCCACGCACGTATACATCCCAACCGGGATGGTCGGTATCTAGCCTGCGACGGGCATCGATCGCCACAACGATACACTGGTTGCCAAAGCGTTCACTGGCGCGATCAATCAGGTTGGGATCACGCACTGCTGCTGAGTTGATGCTCACTTTATCGGCACCAGCCCTTAACAATTGTTTAATAGTTTCTAAGTTTTGGATGCCGCCTCCAACCGTAAGGGGAATAAACACTTGCTCTGCCGTCCGATACACCACATCGAAAATGATGCCTCGGTCTTCGTGCGTTGCCGTGATGTCCAGAAACACCAGCTCATCGGCTCCTGCCTGGTTGTAAACTTGCGCCAACTCGACCGGATCACCTGCATCTCGCAAGTCAACAAAATTGACTCCTTTCACAACTCGTCCTGCTTTCACATCCAAACAGGGTAAAATTCGCTTCGCCAGCATGAGATTTTGGAGAGGTTGAACTCTTGGATTCTAAGGCTTTGGGGGAAGTGAGGGGAGAGGAGTGTAGCTTGCTTCCGCTTCGCGGTGGAGTGAGGGGTGGGGAGACAGAGGAAGAAACGTTGGGGAAGTCGTTTGAAGCGTCTTCATTCATTGCCGTACTCCCTCTGCTCCCTACTGCCTCCCATGCTCCCTCTGCTTCCCCTGCATCCTCTTTCCTCCCAATTCTCCCCCTGACGCTGATACACTGATGCTTGGTTTTATAGTCTTGGAGTTGCGATGGAAGTCGGACAGAAGGTTCGTGTGTATCGGTTGCGCGATCGCGTGTCTCCGGTCATTGCTAAAAAGCTGGGCGAAGTTGGCGTGATCCAGGATTACAAAATGACAGATGGCAGTGGCGTTGGGTTTCTAGTCAAGTTCACTGATGGCTCAGCCATTTGGTTTTTTGAGGATGAGGTGAAGCTTGCGCCCGAAAGCAACTGATTAAAGGTTGGGTCGATCGCACGGTAACATTCCCAAAGAACGTGTGCAGATTTTAGGCAATCGTTACCATAAGAGGGACGCTGGCAGAACTTTCGGCTGGCAAACGTACTGCATTGGGCGTAAAAGCAAGAGACATGGCTCTAATTTTGACTTTTTTGGGCAAAGGTGGCGTTGGTCGGACGACGATCGCGATCGCGGCAGCCAAGCGGTTTGCTACTCAGGGAAAGCGGGTGTTGCTGGCATTACAGGAGCCAGTACCAGCGCTGGAGATCCTTTTGGGCGAGGTTCCTGGCACTGACCCACACGAACTTTCGCCCAATTTTTTTGCCGTGCAGTTTCAAGCGGCGTTGCTGCTAGAGCGCAGTTGGGAAGAGGTGAAGAAACTCGAAGCGCAATACCTACGAACGCCGTTTTTTAAGGAAGTCTTTGGGCAGGAGTTGGGCGTGTTGCCGGGGATGGACAATGCCCTTGTGTTGAATGCATTGAGAGAATACGATGCCAGCGGCAAGTACGATGTCATTGTGTATGACGGCACGGGCGATCAGGCAACGCTACGTCTGTTTGGGATGCCCGAAATTTTGAGCTGGTACGCCCGTCGGTTTCGCAAGGTGTTTGCTGATTCGGATTTGGGTCGAACCCTGTCACCTTTCTTACAGCCGATCGCCAGTGCGGTACTAAACGTCAGTTGGACGGATGATATCTTCAATCAACCAGCCGCTCAGCAGGCAACCAATATTCTGGAGCAGGGGAAGCAAGCACTAGCCGATCCCAAGCGGGTGGCAGCGTATCTGGTCACCACAGACGATGCGGCGGCGATCGCAACGGCAACCTACCTCTGGGGTGCTGCACAACAAGTCGGGCTGACCGTGGGTGGTGTGCTGTTAAATCGTACCCATGAGAGTGCGGCAGTCGCGCCAACCTTTGCTCCGCTTACCGTGACACCGATTCCGACGCAAGCAACTGACGATTGGCAACCGCTGATTGATGCACTGCCTGACTTTGAGCAAGCGTCTCAGGCTCCTCGTCCGATCGCGATCAACGTGGCAGAGCGTAAAGTCAGCCTCTTTCTGCCCGGTTTCGACAAGAAGCAGGTGAAGCTGACGCAGTCTGGACCCGAAATTACGATCGAGGCAGGCGACCAGCGGCGGAACATTCTGCTACCACCAGAATTGAGCGGTAAACCTGTTGCTGGCGCAAAGTTTCAGGATAATTTTCTCATTATTTCCTTCTGACTTCTGGCTCCTGTCGGCTGATGTGCTGGAAAACCTGACTTTTTTCAAGTCCACTTAGTTCTGATTTGGATAGTGACGCTGTATGACTGAATCAAATCCTGCTCCACTATCAGACGAACCCATTGCTGCTGATCTCGCGCCAGATGGGGGCGCGTCGGTACCTGTAGGCGATCGCAATGCCAAAGCTCGCCAACTCCTCGGCATGAAAGGTGCCCAACAAGGTGAAACGTCGATCTGGAAGATTCGTCTACAGTTGATGAAGCCGATTACCTGGATTCCGCTTATCTGGGGTGTTGTCTGCGGCGCTGCCTCATCGGGCAATTTCCGTTGGACGTTAGAGAGTGTGCTGATTTCGGCTGCCTGTATGTTAATGTCGGGTCCTTTTCTGACAGGCTACACGCAGACGCTCAATGACTTTTATGACCGTGACATTGACGCAATCAACGAACCCTATCGCCCGATTCCCTCTGGAGCGATTCTCCTGTCTCAAGTAAAAGCACAGATCTTTATTTTGCTTTTGGGTGGGGTTGGTGTGGCTTATGCGCTCGATCGGTGGGCAGGTCATGACTTTCCAACGATTACCATCTTGGCGCTCATTGGCTCGTTTCTGTCTTACATCTACTCTGCGCCCCCGCTGAAGCTGAAGCAAAATGGCTGGCTAGGAAACTATGCGTTGGGTGCGAGTTATATCGCGCTGCCCTGGTGGGCGGGTCACGCGCTGTTTGGCGACCTGAACCCGACGATTATGGTTCTGACCCTGTTCTATAGTTTGGCAGGCTTAGGGATTGCAGTTGTGAACGACTTTAAAAGTGTGGAGGGCGATCGGCAGTTGGGCTTAAAATCTCTACCCGTCATGTTTGGGATCACTACCGCTGCCTGGATCTGCGTCGGTATGATTGATATTTTTCAGGCTGGCATCGCTGTTTATTTGATTAGCATTCACGAAAATCTCTATGCTGCTATCCTGCTGTTGCTGATCATTCCGCAAATGACCTTTCAGGACATGTACTTTTTGCGCAACCCGCTCGAAAACGATGTGAAATATCAGGCAAGCGCTCAACCCTTTCTAGTGTTAGGCATGTTGGTCGCTGCCTTAGCTCTGGGTCATGCTGGGGTATAGGCATTATTAGTGTGCCTACTTATACAAAAGTGCATTTTGCAGCTTGCTATCTTACTCAAATTTGCCTGGTGCTTGTCGTTTGAATGCTGCTTTGGGCGATCGTCTAGTCTGGAGCGGCTTGGCTGAGGGCACAGGCTCGACGATCGTCGATTGAACCGCTGTCAAGATTCTGTCAAGAGCTTGACCCCTGTCAGGATTCTGCCAAGATATAGCAGGCGCTCATTGGAGTTCACGCCAAGGCTGGGTCGTCAGACTTCTCAGGGTTTGCCTGTACCCTGAGACAAATTTCGATCCCAACCCCTTACAATGAGAGCGGCGATCGGTTGGTGGTGATGAGGCTGTAATGTGGAAAACTTTCTTTCAAAACTCAAAAACTTATCGATCCGCTCAAACGGTTCTGCTCCGCTGCGGTCTGAGTTGCGACCAGACAGTGCGGTCAAACCATCCTCTACGTTACCAGTGAAGCCAGCATCAAAGGCTGATCCCGCTGATCCCGTTGCTTCACACGGCAAGCGTTTTCGCATGGGTAAGCCATTGCATCGTCGGTATACTTTTTGGCTGGCGCTTGTGGCGGTCAGTGGTGGCGGCGCTCTAGCGTGGGGTATGCAAACGGTCGAAAAGAGCTTGCCTGATGTCTCAGCGATCGCCAGCTTTAACCAGAATGGGACGTTGACGATTAGAGCGGCTAATGGCGTTGTTTTACAGCAGCTTGGCTCTGCAACCCGGCAAAAGCTCACGATCAAGCAAGTGCCCGATCGCGTTGTCAAAGCCTTCATTGCCGCTGAAGACCGTCGTTTTTACCAGCACAACGGTGTTGACTATCAGTCCATTCTGCGGGCAGTGGCATCCAATTTGCTTGCCCGCGATTTTGTTGAAGGCGGCAGCACCATTACGCAGCAGGTTGCACGCATCGTCTACTTGAACCAGGATCGCACGATGAAACGCAAGGTTCAGGAAGCGTTCCTGGCTCAGAAAATTGAGCGCACCCTGAGTAAAGATCAGGTGCTGGAAAAGTACCTCAATTTGGTTTATCTGGGTTCAGGAGCCTATGGAGTTGCTGACGCTGCCTGGGTTTACTACAGCAAATCGGTGAATCAACTAACGTTGTCAGAGACCGCTACGATCGCAGGCTTACCCCCTGCTCCCAGTGACTACTCGCCCCTGGTAAACCCGCAAGTTGCCCGTCAGCGACGCGATATTGTGCTCGATCGGATGCAGGAAGCGGGTTACATCACCGAAGCTGAGGTCGAACAAGCGCGTGCTCAACCGCTGACACTCAAGCCTAGCTCTCCCAAGAAGCTGTATAGCGATACGCCTTACTTCACATCCTACGTACAGCAGCAACTGCCCAAGCTGATTTCAAAAGAACAGCTAGAAGCCGGAGGGCTGACGGTTGAAACCAGCCTCAACCCGGCATGGCAGCAGGCAGCGGAAAAAGCGGTCAAAGACGCTGTGAAAAATATTGGTCCTGCCGAAGGCTTCAAGCAGGCAGCGTTAGTAGCGGTTGATCCCCGTAACGGTGAAATCCGGGCAATGGTTGGTGGCACTGACTTTGTTACCAGCCAGTTCAACCGGGTGACCCAGGCGCAGCGACAGCCAGGATCATCGTTTAAGCCGATTCTGTACACTACGGCGATCGCAACCGGCATTTCCCCCTACGCGTCGTATTTGGATGCGCCGTTAACAGTAGATGGCTACAAACCCCAAAACTACGGTAGAAAATATAGTGGCTGGCTGTCTCTGCGAGATGCCATTACTAATTCCATCAATCTGGTTTCAGTGCGCCTGCTAATTGATGTCGGGTTTGATCCGGTCATCAAATTAGGTCATGACATGGGTATTAAATCCGAGCTATTGCCAACGTATTCTCTGGCACTCGGCGCATCTGAGGTCAACCTGCTGGAAATCACTACTGCCTACGCCACTTTAGCGGCAAAAGGCAACCATGCCGAATCGCACGGTATTCGTCGCATTATCAACCGCAATGGTGATGTGATCTACACGGCTAACTTGAAGCCCAAACGAGCGATCGACCAAGATACGGTTGCGATCGTCACCTGGATGATGCAGAACGTCGTCAACAGCGGGACTGGGCAGGCGGCTCAAATTGGTAGACCCGTTGCAGGGAAGACAGGTACCTCTGAAGATGCCCGCGATCTGTGGTTTATCGGCTTTGTCCCTCAGATGGCGGCTGGCGTTTGGTTAGGCAACGATGACAACACCCCCACCTGGAGCTACAGCAGCACAGCAGCCGAAGTCTGGCACAACTTTATGACCATCGTTGTGAAGGGGATGCCCGTTGAGAAGTTTGCTGAGTTGCCCAAGCTTGACAATCGGAAAGGGACGCTCAAGGCAAAGCCAGTCAAGCCAGCTCAAATGTATGACGGCGAAGCGCCTCAGCCTAGCAGCGGCAATTCAGACAGCTATCGGAGCTATCCAAAAGAGTCTGGAGAACCCACACGTGCTCCCGCAGGCGACTCCAACGGTAGTGCGCCAGTGCCAGCAGCACCCGATCAATCACCAGACCCAGCAGTCCCTGAAGCAGCGCCACCCCCCCAAGACACCGCTCCTGAACTGCCGCCCGCTGAACCTGCGCCGCCCCCAACGACCTCTGGTCCGCCTCAGCCTGCACCTGCTAACTAATGTAATGTTAGCTATTGGCTATCCGTTGATTGACTGATTATGTTCGCCAAAGTTCTGATTGCTAATCGGGGTGAAATCGCCTGCCGCATCATACGCACACTCGATCGCTTAAACATTGCTTCTGTTGCTGTGTATTCCGAAGCGGATGCACATGCCGCACACGTGGCAGCAGCGGATGAAGCCGTCTGTGTGGGAAAGGCAGCAGCAGCAGAGAGCTACTTACAGGCAGATGCCATTTTGGCAGCAGCAAAAGCAACTGGGGCAGATGCCATTCATCCTGGTTATGGCTTTTTGAGTGAGAATGTTGCCTTTGCGGAAGCGTGTGTTCGAGCGGGAATTGTATTTATTGGTCCTAGCCCAGAGCAAATTCAGCAGTTTGGCTTGAAACATGAGGCACGGGCGATCGCCGAACAAGCCGGACTCCCCCTCGTCCCCGGTACGCCGTTACTAACCACTCTGGATCAGGTACGACAGGCGGCAACGGCGATCGGCTACCCCGTAATGATCAAAAGCACGGCTGGTGGTGGTGGCATTGGGATGCAGCTTTGCCGTGAGGAAGAGACGCTGGCAAGTTTGTTTGAAACCGTGCAGCGCTTAAGCCGCAATAACTTTAACGAAAGCGGTGTCTTTCTCGAAAAATATGTCGAACGGGCGCGACACATCGAAGTACAGATTTTTGGCGATGGTCAGGGTACAGTGATTGCCCTGGGTGAGCGCGATTGTTCGATTCAGCGACGCAATCAGAAAGTCATCGAAGAGGCACCTGCACCTCAGATCAGCGCCGCACTGCGACAGCAGTTGTATACGTCTGCGATGCAACTCGGTCAAGCAGTGCACTATCGATCGGCGGGAACCGTTGAATTCATTTACGACGTAGACACCGAACAATTTTATTTTCTAGAAGTCAACACGCGCCTGCAAGTTGAGCATGGTGTCACCGAAGCCATTACGGGTATAGATTTAGTGGAGTGGATGGTGCGACAGGCAGCAGGCGAGTCGCTGTCGCTGGACACCTACCGCTATCAACCAAACGGGCATTCGATTCAGGTGCGGGTGTATGCCGAAGACCCAAACAAAACCTTTCAGCCCAGTTCTGGGATGTTAACCAACGTGCAGTTTCCGGCTAACATCCGCTGTGACACCTGGATTGCCACCGGAACAGAGGTATCGCCCTTCTATGATCCACTACTAGCAAAAGTGATTGTGCATGGGGCATCGCGTGCGGTGGCGATCGCATCCCTCCAAACTGCCCTCGCTACCTCTCGCATTGATGGCATTGAAACAAATCTGGAGTATTTACGCCAAATCATTGCCGCACCTGCCTTTGCCACTGCCACCTTGACGACCAAGTTTCTCAACGAGCTTGCCTATCACCCCAGGACGATCGATGTCCTTGTAGCAGGCACCATGACGACCGTGCAAGACTATCCCGGACGCGTGGGTTATTGGGATGTGGGTGTGCCACCGTCTGGTCCAATGGATTCGCTGGCATTTCGGCTCGGTAACCGGATTTTGGGCAACCCAGAAGCCACCGCTGGGTTGGAGTTTACGCTGTCGGGTTCTACTTTGCGCTTCAATACCGATACCGTCATCTGTCTCACGGGTGCGGCGATGAAGGCAACATTGGACAAGGAGCCGATCGCCGTTTGGACAGCCGTTCCCGTCAAAGCAGGCAGTACGCTTCGTCTGGGCACCATCCAGGGCAATGGGTTTCGGACATACCTTTCTGTGCAGGGTGGGTTGGATGTACCCAACTATTTGGGCAGCAAAGCGACCTTTACGTTAGGTGGCTTTGGCGGTCACGGTGGCAGAGCCTTGCAAGTCGGTGATGTGCTGAAGTTGAATGCAGCCTTGCCTCAGGAATCGCACACGTTGCCGTCTGAACTGATTCCTACCTACCCGACCCATTGGGAAATTGGCGTGCTGTATGGTCCTCACGGCGCACCTGATTTCTTCACCGATGCAGACATCGCAACGTTTTTCAGCACTCACTGGGAAGTGCATTACAACTCAGCACGTACAGGTATTCGGTTGATTGGTCCTAAACCGCAGTGGGCACGGCAGGATGGCGGCGAAGCAGGACTACATCCCTCAAATATTCATGACAATGCCTACGCTGTTGGTACGATCGACTTCACGGGTGATATGCCGATCATTCTTGGGCTAGACGGTCCTAGCTTAGGTGGGTTTGTCTGCCCTGCGACGATCGCCGAAGCCGAACTATGGAAAATTGGACAGCTCAAACCGGGCAACACCATTCAATTCCATCGCCTGACGTTTGATCAAGCGTTACAGCAAGAATTGCAGTTGGATCGTCAGATTCAAACGCTGCAAGTTGGTCAATCCACAACCGTTGCAGATGATAGTTCCAGCGATACGCGCTTCGCACACACAAGTGAACGCGCCATTCTTGCCACACTGCCTGCAACCGAAACCCAAATTACCGTCACGTATCGTCAGGCAAGCGACAAGTATCTGCTGATTGAGTATGGTGAACTGGTGCTGGATTTAAACTTGCGCTTCCGGGTGCATGAGTTGATGACGTATCTGCACACCCATCCCATTGCAGGCATTTTGGAGCTTACGCCGGGAATGCGATCGCTCCAGGTACATTACGATAGCCGGATACTTTCGCAGCGAGATTTGCTGACAGCGTTGCAAGCAATTGAAGTGCAGTTGCCTGCGATCGCTGACCTGAAAACTTTACCAACTCGCATTGTCCATCTGCCTCTGTCCTGGGATGATGCATCGACACAACTAGCCATTCAAAAATATATGCAGTCGGTGCGAAACGATGCGCCCTGGTGTCCCAGTAATATCGAATTCATTCGCCGCATCAACGGCTTGGATAGCATTGAAGCCGTAAAAGAAATCGTTTTCAACGCCAGCTATCTCGTCATGGGGCTAGGCGATGTCTATCTCGGTGCGCCTGTTGCTGTCCCGCTCGATCCGCGTCATCGCCTCGTCACTACTAAATACAATCCTGCTCGCACCTGGACACCTGAAAACGCCGTTGGCATTGGTGGTGCCTACCTCTGCATTTACGGGATGGAAGGTCCCGGCGGCTACCAGTTTGTGGGGCGCACGGTGCAGGTGTGGAATCGCTACAAACAAACGGCAGACTTCACAGACGGCAACCCCTGGCTGCTGCGATTCTTCGATCAGATCCGGTTTTACCCAGTGTCTAACGCTGAACTAACGCAACTCCGTGAGGATTTTATTGAAGGCAAATGCAAGCTGAAGATTGAAGAAACGACCTTCAACTTACAGGACTATCAGCAGTTTCTAACCAGCATTGCGGATGAAGCAACTGCCTTTAAAACCCGTCAGCAAGCGGCATTTCAAGCAGAGCGCGATCGCTGGGCACTCAATGCCGACGATGAACGCGCGATCGCTGCCGAACCCGATCGTCCTCCCACGCCAACGGTTGAAATTCCTGACGACTGCTATGCTCTGACGGCTGCTACTACCGCTAACGTGTGGCAAATTTTGGTCAAACCGGGCGATCGCGTCACAGAAGACACAGGCATCATCATCCTGGAAGCCATGAAGCAAGAAATGACGCTGCTTGCCGAAGCACCCGGCATTGTAACAGCGATACTCTGTACTCCAGGGCAACTGGTCACAGCAGGACAAATCCTGGCGATCATTCGCGGCGATGATGGCATGGCTGACCTTTCATGAAGTAGCCCGTGTCGCTAACCAACGCTCAAACGAATGAGGGCTTTCGCCGCTTTGCCTGCCTGCTAGCAAACCTTCGATTCCAATGTGTTCGTCCAAATCAATCCACTCGATCGCGTAACCCTCTCCCAAGAGCTGCCAGTTTTGCCGTTCCTTATGGGAAGCGTGCAGCAGGCGTGGATACCAGGATAAAGGAACAATCAGACTTCGCCCATCAACTAGATCCACCGTTAGCTTCTCGTCAGTCACTCTGATTTGTGCGGCAAGGGGTTCGCTCTCAAGCGTTAAAGTAGTCATACCAAGCCTCCAACAGGGTTTGTTCGTAGCTCTCAAGCACCGTCCCATAAATTGCCCATGCCACCCGTCCACCGTCTTCCTCTACCACTCGCTCCAGGACTCCCGTTGACCGCGCTTGCGCCGATGCAAGACGTGACGGATCTGCGCTTCATGAGTGTGATCGCCCACTATGGCAGTCCCGACTACTTCTTTACAGAGTATTTCCGCGTCTACGCCAATTCAGGGCTGCACAAAAACATTCTGCGATCGATTACAGAGAACGCAACCGATCGCCCTGTTTTTGCTCAACTCATTGGCGAGAGCATTCCTGATTTAGTGCGCGTGGCTGGTGAGCTGAGCCAGTATCCGATCGCGGGCATCGACTTGAATCTGGGTTGCCCCGCCCCTAGAATTTATCGCAAAAACGTTGGCGGCGGACTGTTGCGCGATCCTGACAAAATCGATCATATGCTTGGCGAACTGCGTAAGGCTGTGGCTGGGCGCTTAACCGTCAAAATGCGACTGGGTTTTGACGACACTGCTAACTTCGATCGCATTCTCGACCTTATTAATCGGCACAACATTGACTTGCTGAGCTTGCATGGTCGCACGGTGAAGGAGATGTACCATAGCGACGTGCATTACGACCTGATCGCTCATGCGGTGCAACGAGTGCAGTGTCCCGTCTTCGCCAACGGGAATGTCACCTCTGCCTTTGCTGCTGCTGCTGTCTTAGCTCAAACAAGAGCCGCTGGAGTAATGATTGGTCGTGCGGCAATTCGCAACCCCTGGATTTTTCATCAAACTCGCCAACACCTGAGCGGTCAACCCGTCTCAACGATCGCACTACCTGCGGTGCGCGGCTATATTGAACGCCTACGGTGCGCGACAGCTATGCCGTCCATACCAGAGCGTGCGCGTGTCAACCACATGAAAATGTATCTCAACTACATCGGTCAGGGCGTTGATGTTACAGGAGCATTCTTAAGCGAGATGCGCCATGCTCACACAGAAGCCGAATTGTTTGGTGCTTGCGATCGCCATTTATTAGGTGAGACAAACCGAAGCCAGCCAAATCAAACCTTTGCTATTGAGCCATACCCAGGGCTGGCTGCTCGCCCTAATCGTGAACCGACTCATGTCTTAAAAGCATGTTAGAGAACCGCTATAGTTACTAGCAATTGGCGGTCGGAGGAATGTTGATAGCACCTTAGTCAGTGGTTAGAGAAAAGCTGATCGCTGATCGCTGACCGCTGACCGCTCTCAACGCAGCCTGAACCTATACCTCAAGGCGCGTACCTGCCGTCAAACACACAGAAGAATAATGACGAGTCTTTGTGGCAAAATACAGCGATCGAGCGCTTAAAGTAACATCAGAATTCAATGATGAAGAAATTAATCGCTCGCTCAGCGTAACTTCAAGCGATCTTTAACTTAAAGCCTCAGCATTGCGTAGAGTACTCTTCTCAGGGAGACCAGCCAGTGGTGGAAACAGCAGATGTGATTGTGATCGGAAGCGGACAGGGTGGGGTGCCTCTGGCGGCTGATTACGCTAAAGAGGGACGCAAGGTCGTTGTGTTTGAACGGGATGCGTTAGGCGGTAGCTGTATCAACTATGGCTGCACACCGTCGAAGGCGTTTTTGGCAGCGGCTCATGGAGCAGGACGATCGCGGCAGGCAAAAAAATTAGGCATTCACACTCAGGTCAACGTTGACTTTCCGGCAGTGATGGAGCGCGTGAGAGGAATTCGCGATCGCTTCAACCAGGGCGTTCACACGCGTCTAGAAAGTGCGGGTGTCAGGGTTGTCTGTGCTGAAGCATCGTTTGTGGGCGAACGCACGGTCAAAGGTGGTGAGGTCACTGTACAAGCGCCTCTAGTCGTCATCAATACAGGTACATCGTCATTGGTGCCTGATCTTCCCGGACTGGCAGGCACCCCGTACCTCACCAACCGGAATTTCTTTGATCTAAAAGCCTTGCCGCCTCGTTTGTTAGTCCTGGGAGCCGGTTATATTGGCTTGGAGTTAGGACAAGGGTTAGCGCGGTTGGGCAGTGAGACACATCTGATCGTGCGGGGCGATCGCGTTCTCGGTCAAGAAGAGGCTGACGTGAGCGAGACCCTAGCCGACGCGTTCAAGCAGGACGGCATTCAGCTTCACTTTGGAGTCAATGCCGAGCAAGTTGCCTATAAGAACAATGTGTTTACGCTGACCTTGAGCAATGGCGACCAGCTTCAGGGAGAAGCATTGCTGATCGTGATTGGGCGCAAACCGAACACAGGTGCCCTTAATGTAGCCGCCAGCGGGATTGAGCTAGATGACAAGGGCTTTGTCAAAATTGACGACCAGTTTCATACCACCTGTTCTGGCGTTTATGCGATCGGCGATGCTGCCAAGCAGCCTGCTTTTACCCACGTTTCCTGGGAAGACTACCGTCGTCTAAAAGCCATTCTCAACGGCGAACAGCGCCATCGGCACGATCGCGTTCTTGGGTATGCCGTCTATACCGAACCACAAGTGGGACGGGTTGGTATGACGTTAGAACAGGCGCAGAAAAAAGGGATTAATGCTCGTAGCGTCACGCTTCCCATGAGTCAGATTGCACGGGCGATCGAATGGGGGCACGAACTAGGCTTTTACCGGATGGTCATTGACAATGACACCAATAAGATTCTTGGCGCAACGCTAGTCGGTTATGAAACGGCTGAGTTGGTACATGTGTTTCTATCCTTAATGGAAGCGGGTGCAACCTGGCAATTGCTGGAACAGTCCGTTCACATTCACCCCACTTATGGCGAAGCGTTGCCTAGCTTGGCGCGGTTACTTCTGGAAGATCATTAAGGAGTTGTACAGAAATAACAGCATGGTCTGTAGCCGTCAGCCGTCAGCGAAAAGCCGATAGCTGATAGCTGATAGCCGATAGCTGATAGCTGATAGCTGATAGCCGATAGCTGATAGCTGATAGCTGATAGCTGATAGCTCATAGCTGATAGCTGATCCAAAAGTGTCCAGTTATTTTTTAGCAAGCTCTAATGCGATCTCTGGAAAAGAATATACCCGCTGGTAGTTTCTTTGCTAGAAATCTCCTAAGTAGAGCCTTCGTAAGGACGTAGCACATCCATCACTACAGGTACCATCATTTACCAACCGACGATTCCACCTGAGCGCTTTTCGCAAACGGCAGTTTCCATCCCATCACGCTTTTGAGGTAGATACTGCCGATGCTGAGGAGAAACAGCACATAGCCAATTGCCTGCACAACGTAAAGTTTGTCTTCGTAGCCAAACAGCGTATGCAGAATTACACCCGGAAACTGGCTATCAGGAAGGACTTTGCTGGTATTCCAAACCATTGGTCCTAACACGCATGAGGGAAACTTGGTAAAGCGTTCGTAATAGAAACAAAGACCTTCGGACTGACGATCGATCTTGGAAAGGGTGCTGATAGCCGTATCAAAATGACCCAGTGCCGAAACGACTAAACCCGCAACAATTAGTAGCAGGAAAATGCCCATGACCAAAAAGAAGGCGCGGAGGTTGATTTGCACACCCCAGCGAAACAGGAGAAAGCCGATCGCGATCGCGCAGACAATGCCTGCTATAGCCCCTACTGCAGGGATCAGCCCTTGCTGAAACTTAGCGGCAATAAAGAGCACGGTTTCAAAGCCTTCTCGCAGCACGGCGAAAAAGATGAGTCCAAAGATGCCCCATCCGGCTGCATTACCACCTTGCAGTGTCGCCCCGATCGCGCCTTCCACCTGACCTTTAAGTAAACGTGCCTGTTGCGTCATCCAAATCAACATCCAGCTCAACATAACGACCGCTGCCGCGCTAAAGACTCCTTCTAGCAGCGGCTCAAAGACTGGTGCATACTTTTGGTTGGACGACCCTAGCGCTTGGAGCACGAAGCCAAATAAGATGCCGACCAAAGCGCTCACGACCAGTCCACCTGCAATACCGCCGTACACCCACGTGTTGAGGTGCGACTGTTTTGCTTTTTTAAGGTAAGCAAGCACAATGCCCACCACAAGAGCGGCTTCTACCCCCTCGCGCAGGGTAATGATAAAGGTCGGTAAGGCAGAGCTAAAGTCCATAAGGTAAAGCGTTGGGGGTAAGCGAAGAACGAGAATTAGAGGCGAAGTTGTTTACTTCAGTTCTAGCCCTGCACATCGCAAAAAGGCAGACTCCTACCAGCTTAAAGTGATTTTTAAGAAAAAGCCCATCATCGTCGGGGCGAACGATCGTTCGCCCCTATCAGGCTCTGCTTTAAGAGGTCTTGGCTGCCTTTCGAGTGTCCACCTCAACGGTCTTGATGAGTTGAGACACTTGAGTCGGTGTTTTGACGGCAGCGGCAGGAGGAATGGGCGCGGGCCACACCTTCGTAAGTTCAGCCATCGTTTGCTGGATTGCCTTGTGCGTGTCAGGGTTTTGCTTCTCTACTTGAGGCGCAATGCCTGCATAGAGTTCACCTGCATACTGGACAAACCCGCGTGAATCCTGGTATTCGATCGCCTGAGTAATTTTGCCATTTGCGATCGCCGCACCATATTCAGCGTTGGCGGTATCTAGTAATCCGTTGATCACTTGCAGCACAAAGTTGGGAGACTGACGTTGGGCTGCGGGTAAGGTAGCGATCGCGCCGTCTACAGCCCGCATTGATGTTGTGAATTCGCTGTCCACTTTGGTCGTGTCCTTTGCTCCGGCTCGGACTAAATCCTGGAAAGCAATCAGCGTTGTCTTGAATTCCTTGACGTTCCGTTCTGTAAGCTGATCTTCGACATCCGCATAGATCTCTTCGACGGGATGCCCGATGTGCGGTTCTGCCTGTTCAGGTTTTTGCAGATCTAGCAGTTCTTTAGCAACGAGCAGATGACCTTTCATCAAGCCCAGCTTGGTCATGTAGTCGATATCTTTTGCTTCCCCAGTCAGCACGATGTCTTCGATCGTCACCATGTCTTTAATCTGATCAAACTGTGCCTGGTTAATCACATTTTTCGACACCAACTCTTCGGGTTTACCGTAGGGGCGGCTTGCCTGAATTTTGTTCGACAGCGCTGGCACACCAAGCTGTGCTTCAAACTTATCCAACTCGGACAAGATGGCAGTATTGATGTTGATCTTGGGCTTCCCACCATGAGCCATGCCACTCATCGCCATGCTGCTTTGAGCCGGGGAGGGACTGGTCGGTGCAGAAGCCGTGTCGGGTGGTGGCGTGCTGCACGAAATTAGCACAGTCAAGCTCATAGAGGCGAACACCAACGCTAAAAATTTGAAAAAGGACATAATGTTTTACTCAGATAAGTAAGAGGACAAGAGAAAAGATTGAAGGTGTTTCAGAACGGGTCACTGCACGTGAGGGGTAAACGCTAGAGTCATTTTGCTGCTTGGGTGGCAGCGAATTTAAGCGTAAGAATTTAGGCTTGAACAGATGCTCAGCCTCAGCGCTAAACGCCAGCGCGGCGTGATGCTTATTGCCAGATATTCCTATTAGTATTTGTGAGGCTTATTTTGACGGTTCGTCGTAACACTTGTCAATAAGGCTTCCAAAATTTCTGCGAAAGATTCTTAAGAGCAAGCGATTGTCCAGAAGCCAAGCCGTTCTGCACGTCTACATGAGGTGTGCGTCAGCCGCTTCAGAGGGATGTTTCGCCGCCCGATCGACCACCTCAAACAGCCCCATACAGCCAGCTTCCGCGATCGCATCCTGGTGTGGATGGAACATAAACTTGCCGGGATAGCGATACGAAAACTCTAGAATGTGCCGTTCTGCCGTCCCCATCGTAATGACATCGGTTTCTTCGTCGGGTTGCAGGTGTCGCCCCGTGCGGTAGACCTGAAACAGATTGGCGTGCAAATGAAAGGTTGCTACCGGGTCAAACTCGATCATGTTCAGCACATACAGCCGCACCCGCTGATCTTTCTGAATCTGGATGGGGTGCTGCATGTAGTAATGCGGCATCCCGTTAAAGGCATACAGCTCGTTTTTCTGGTCGCCATTTACGTCGTAGCCAGCCATAATCAGCACCATTTCATCGGCAGGCGGGCGAGGCGTGGGCGGATCGATGATGAACATTCCATACAAGCCTTTGCCAATGTGCCGCGTAACGGGGGCAATGTGGCAGTGATAAAGGTGAACGCCAAACGGCTCGGCATCAAATTCGTAGATAAACACGCTGCCGTTACGGACGGGCTTGATGCCGTCCATTTCTGCTTTGTGGACACCGTGAAAGTGTAGTGAGTGCGAATGCCCAGCCCGATTGTAAAAAATGACGCGGATGCGATCGCCCTCTGTCGCGCGAAAGGTGGGTCCCGGCACTCGTCCGTTCAAGTTCCAGGTAATAAATGAAGTCGCGCTGTTGAGCTGCACGGCTGAGGTTTGTGCTTCGACGCGGAACTCACGAACGGTACGCCCGTTTTCAGTTGTGACTGTGCCATAGTCAAACTGGCGCAGCGTGGTAAGTGGCGTGAACCCCTTTGGCTCAGCTTGCGGTTGGTCGGACGTTGGGATGTGGACTGTGTGCGATCGCGGCTGCCAGAGTGTCCGCAGTGCGATCGCGCCACCGATGGCTCCAACCCCTGCCAGACCGACTTTCAACAGATTACGCCGACTCCAACGATCGGGTTGATTCAGAGCATAGCGATCGGGCATAGCGTAACCAGCAGTTCCTGATGCGTACGTTAATGGTGTGTGTCTGCAACAACGGTACTACTGCAAATGAGCGCAAAAAGACCTTGCTAGATTACAAGCATAAAAGCCCCTGAGCTTACTGTCAATTATTATCATTTAGATGATCATTGTTTTACGGGCACATTTATCACTAGCTCTCTAGCTACACCAGAGCGTACCCAGAACGACTCCATTGCTCAACGCTTTCTTTGGTTCTATGGCAACTTCTGCCCTTACAGGAACCGTAATACCATTTCCCTAAGCTGTCGCTACAGATGCAATCCTTGGCTGGCGGTCAGCGGTCAGCGGTCAGCGGTCAGCCGTCAGCAGCAAGAACGAATTTGTAGCGCGATTTTGTAGAATTGGTATAATCCCAGCGAATTTGATCCAGCATCAAGCGTTTCAATCTATTGCTAAAGCTTTAGATTGCCAACGTTTGCTCTGTCGACTGCAATATGTAGCCTACGATACAAACATCGCGGTTTTTCTGTTTTTACCATGGGACAACCGTGAAATACGGTCGCTTCTTCGTAGATGTTTCAGCGTGAAGTCGTTCGATGACTGCTGCCGTTATGCTTGGCTGGTGACACTCTCAGGTAGGCAGGAGTGCGTAGAACTGTACGTCTAAATCTAAATCTCAGTCGTTTGAGAGTCATTATGAAAACTGAAGACACTAACGGGGAAACGTCTACGCCAGCGATCGCGGAGTCTGTCCCTGCAACGGCAGATCTCAAGAAAAAGGACAAGAAGAGGGATAAGAAAAAGCTGAAAAAACGTAAGCAAGCCAAGCTCGAAGTTAAAGAGCCAGCAGTGTTTCATTACATCTCTGAAGGTGAAGGTAGCTCTAAGCTGTCCAGCAAAGAGTATGAAAAAGAGCTGGCACGTCTGCAAGTAGAGTTGGTGAAAATGCAGTACTGGGCAAAGCACACGGGTACTCGCATTGTCATTCTGTTTGAGGGACGTGATGCTGCGGGCAAAGGCGGCACGATTAAGCGCATTACCGAACCACTCAACCCGCGTGGCTGTCGAGTTGTGGCATTGGGTACACCGAGCGATCGCGAGAAAACCGAATGGTATTTTCAGCGGTACGTTCCCCATTTACCCGCAGCAGGTGAAATCGTGTGTTTCGATCGCAGTTGGTATAACCGCGCTGGTGTAGAACACGTGATGGGCTTCTGCACAGAAACGCAGTATCAGGAATTCATGCAGACCTGTCCAGAATTTGAGCGGATGCTGGTGCGATCGGGCATCATTCTGCTGAAGTATTGGTTTTCGGTGAGCGATGAGGAGCAAGAGCGTCGCTTTCAGTCCCGCACGATCGATCCCGCTCGTCGCTGGAAGCTGAGTCCGATGGATCTGGAGTCGCGCGATCGTTGGGTGGAATATTCACAGGCAAAAGACACCATGTTTGCCCACACCAATATTCCAGAAGCGCCCTGGTTCACAGTCGAAGCCGACGACAAAAAACGCGCTCGGCTGAACTGCATCCATCATTTCTTAAGCAAAATTCCCTACATCGATATGACTCCAGAACCGCTGGAACTGGCACCACGTAAGATCGCTCCCCATGGCTATGTACGTCCGCCACGCAATGAACAATTTTTTGTGCCACAGATCTATTGATCGCAGAAACGCTCTCGACTTTGCTATCGTTTATACCTTTTGTCGGCACGTGACCAAGTACGCTTTGTACGTTTAGTATCCTCAGGAACCAGCATTATGAGTGGCAATGAATCGCGCTTTGCAGCCATTTGTCAGATTACCGATCGAGAGGTGTTGCCGCCCAAAACGCCCAATCGCCTGGAAGAGCTGTGGGCAACCGACGTGTTCACCTTAAGCAAAATGCAGGCGTGTCTGCCCAAAGATGTTTTTAAAGCCATCAAGAAAACAGTGCAAACAGGCGGCAAGCTGGATGTCTCGGCAGCGGGTGTCGTTGCTGCGGCAATGAAGGATTGGGCGATTTCTAAGGGCGCACTCTATTATGCTCACGTCTTCTATCCCATGACCAACATCACCGCCGAAAAACACGACGGGTTCGTCTCGGTGCAAAGCGATGGTTCAGTGATCACAGAGTTTACTGGCAAAGTGCTGGTACAGGGTGAACCCGATGGCTCCTCGTTTCCCAACGGTGGCATCCGCTCTACCTTTGAAGCACGGGGCTATACCGCCTGGGATGTCACCAGTCCGGCTTACGTCATGCAAACTGATAATGGCGTAACCTTGTGCATTCCCACCGTCTTCATCTCGTGGAGCGGTGAGGCGCTGGATAAGAAAACGCCACTGCTCCGCTCTAATGCAGTGATGAGCAAAGCCGCTACCCGACTGCTCAAACTGCTAGGGCATACTGATGTCGCAACCGTCAACTCAAGCTGTGGTGCCGAGCAAGAATATTTTCTGGTCGATTCTCACTTTGCCAATAGCCGCCCAGATATCCTGTTGACTGGCAGAACCCTTTTTGGTAGACCCGCTGCCAAAGGTCAACAGTTTGACGACCACTATTTTGGAGCGATTCCAGAACGCGTTCAGGTCTTTATGCAGGACGTAGAAGAACGCATGTATCGGCTGGGTATTCCGGCAAAAACCCGGCACAACGAGGTTGCTCCTGGTCAGTTTGAGATTGCGCCCTTCTTTGAAGCGGCAAACGTCGCCAGCGATCACCAACAGATGACAATGACCATTCTTAAGAACACCGCGAAGAAGCACGGGTTCATTTGTCTACTGCACGAAAAGCCTTTCGCGGGCATTAACGGCTCTGGAAAACACGTTAACTGGTCGGTGGGCAACGCAACGCAAGGCAATTTGCTTGATCCTGGCGATACGCCTCACGCTAACCTGCAATTTTTGCTCTTCTGCGGTGCTGTCATTCGGGGTGTGCATAAATATGGTCCTCTCCTCCGGGCTGTGGTTGCTTCTGCCAGCAATGACCATCGTCTGGGTGCCAACGAAGCGCCGCCTGCAATTATCTCGGTCTATTTAGGTTCTCAGCTCGAAGATGTGTTTGAGCAGATCAAGAAAGGAGAGGTAAAGGATTCCGCCCATGCTGGGGTGATGAATCTGGGTGTCGATACCTTACCAGAATTCCCCAAAGATCCGGGCGATCGCAACCGCACATCACCGTTTGCTTTCACAGGTAACCGCTTTGAATTCAGGGCAGTCGGTTCTAACCAGGCGGTTTCTGGACCACTGGTGGCAATGAATACCATTCTCACTGATTCCTTAACCTGGGTTGCCGATGAGCTAGAGGCTGAGTTGGCTAAAGGTGCCGAGATGAGCGCTGCTGCCTACACCGTCCTTAAAGAAGTGATGGATCAGCATAGTCCAGTAGTGTTCGGTGGTAACGGCTATTCCGAAGAGTGGCACAAGCTAGCGGTTGAACGGGGCTTACTAAACCTGCCAACGACTGCCGATGCCCTGCCAGTGCTAAAAGAAAAGTACATCGAAGAACTGTTTGAAAAAACAGGCGTACTGTCTGCGGTTGAACTCGAAAGCCGCTTTGAAGTTTACTCTGAGCAGTACATTCAGGTGATTGAGATGGAAGCCAAGCTGGTCATCAGTCTGGCAAAAACTGTGATCTATCCTGCGGCGTTCCGCTACTTGTCTGAACTGTCGAGCACCATCAGTAGTTTGAAGGCGATCGGACTCGAGTTAGAAACGGAAAGCGCCGAAAAAGTTGCCTCCCTCACCAAGTTGCTAACGGATACTGTTAGCAAACTAAGTGATGCTCTAAGCAAGCACGACTTTGCAACGACAGAAGAGCACATGCAGTACTCTGCGAAAACACTCCGTCCGATGATGGATAAAGTGCGCGAGTATGCTGACGCTTTGGAAGGTGAAGTAGCAGACGATTTGTGGCCCCTGCCCAAGTATCAGGAGATGCTGTTTATCAAGTAACGCCTCTTGCAAGTAGGGGTAGGTTTTGCCACAAGCAACAGCAAGACCGATCGCCTGTCGTCCAAGCCTACCCCTACGACTCGCTTCCAGTGAAAATTCTCAGCGTCAAAGTCAAACCCAATGCTCGGCAGCAGACGATTCGTCACAAACATGACGGTAGCCTGACGATTCAACTCAAAGCGTCTCCGATCGACGGCAAAGCGAACCAAGAACTCATTCAACTGCTGGCTAAAGCGTTTGATGTGCCTAAGTCATCCATTCGCATCAAGTCGAGTGCGACACCCAAAACTAGACGCATTGAAGTTGACACTTATTGGACTTACGCAAAGATCCCCGACTTCTACAAGAGCGCAGGCTTTGATGGCTAAGTTTTGATCAGAAGTCGGGGATCTAAACCCCTTGTACGTAAGAGGACGTTTTAAAAGTCCAGATGCTTGTAGCCTTGGCGACTGAAGTCGCGGCTACAGAGGCAAAACCTGCCGTTGCAGGTGATAAAACCCTTACTCTGCGGTAGTCCGCGCAGGCGGACTTTGTTTACGTAGTCGCGGTTTTAACCGCCAGACACTTTTCAAACAACCTCTAAGTCCTAGCTTATTAACATGCTGCGTTCTGCTGGATTTCTTGCATTAATTGTTGCTCCAAAATAGCGACGACTGCTAACTCTTCTGGCTTCAGTGCATGACTACTTTCGCCGAGATTGACGGCGTATTTCTCCATAATTTGGTGCAACGATTCATTCATATACGCCTCCAGTATGGCGGGATGCACATAGTATTTGCGGCACGTTGCAGGGCGGTTTCTGAGATAAGAAGCGACTGTTTTAATTGCCTGCACAATATTTCTTTTAGCCGCCGTTTCGGATGTGAATGTGCCGATATCTGACAGCTCTGATGCTGCCAGTACGGTGCCTGCCCAGGTGCGAAAATCTTTAGCCGTAAAGTCTTGTTCAGTGATGGCTCTTAAGTAATCATTGACTGCGCCAGAGTCGATCGCCTGATATTCCCCAGCCTCATCACGGTACTGAAAAAGTTCTTGACCAGGAATATCCTGACAGCGCTTGACGATTTTGGCTAAGCGTTTGTCGGCAAGCTCGATGTCGTGTTCAACGCCGCTCTTACCACGAAACTGAAACTGTAGTTTGGAGCCTGCAATGTTTACATGCTCATCTCGTAAGGTCGTCAAGCCATACGACTGGTTAGAACGGGCATATTCTTCATTGCCCACACGAATGCGAGTGAGTTCCATCAAGCGGACGATCGCCGCCAGCACTTTTTCTTTCGGCAATCCTGGCAGGGAAAGATCATGCTCTAAACGCTGTCGAATTTGTGGTAATGATTGGCTAAACATCAACATGCGAGTGAACTTACTTTGGTCACGGATCGATCGCCATAGAGGATGATAGCGATACTGCTTGCGTCCTTTGGCATCACGTCCAGTTGCCTGCAAATGACCATTCGCAAACGGACATATCCACACATCTTTGTAAGCAGGTGGGATTGCCAGGGCATTGATCCGGCGAATTTCTTCTGAATCACGAATACGATCGCCCTTCACATCAAAGTAGGCAAAGCCTTTTTTGCCCGATCGTTGGCGCTGGATGCCAGGGCGATCGTCAGCAACATAGCGCAAGCCGATCGCTTCAGCAGACTCGATCGGATCAGATGTGATTACCGCTTGCAGATGCCTTTGAATAGATCGCTTTTGAGAGGCTTTTTTTTGAGTAGATCGTTTTTGAACCGTGCGCGGCATCGATCGTTAACCAATAAGAGTTCGTTCGCTCTTATCTTTTAACGAATTCCAGCAAGCCTGAAATCTGCACAACAGTATAGTTTCCTCCAACGGCTAGGGAATGAGTCACGCGTACCGCTCATAGCTCGTTAGAATAAGTGTCTCGTCATCAGAGTACTGTTATGTTGCCCAGGGAAGAACTTTTAAAGCGCGTTGAAAACCGGGACGTGGTGGCACGGGTCATTGATCAAGCCGATCAGGCAATCAAAACCTGGGACGTGGTGCAAACCGATTTTCTCTCGCCGCCAGAGATAGCAGACGTGCAGCAAGCCTTCAGCCGCCTATCTGAGGTACAGCTTGTTGCGTGGGGCGGCTACCCGCAGGCAGAACGGCAACGTCTGGCGATCGCCCGTACCGAGTTGCCTTTAGATAGCACCCACGTGGAAATCGCTGCCTTGGACATTGCTGGCAATTTTTTGTTCGATCAGGCAACCCACCGCGATTTTTTGGGTGCCCTTTTAGGAACGGGACTGGTACGCGACAAAGTCGGTGACATTATCGTACTGGGCGAACGTGGCGCACAGGTAATCGCAGTACTTGAACTGGTCGAATTTTTAGAATTGCACTTGAACCAGGTACGATCGGTGCCTGTGAAAACTCGCCGCATTGAGCTGGCTGAACTCAAAGTACGCGAACCCAAAAAGAAAGAACTCACAACGGTCGAAGCGTCATTACGATTAGACGCGATCGCCTCTGCGGGCTTCGGCATGTCACGCAGCAAAATGGCAGACCTGATTAATGGTGGTGATGTGCGCGTCAACTGGAAGGAAATCACCAGCGCCAGCCACGCCGTTAAAGCCAACGACCTGATTGCCATTCGTGGTAAAGGTCGTGTCGAAGTCGGTGACATTGCCGTGACCAAAAAAGACCGCTATCGCGTGCAGTTGACCCGCTTAGTGTAACGAACGTGTCGTTGGTGGCGGTGGCTTCGAGCAGATTCTTATGCTGTTCAATGCCGATTTTATTGACTTAGTTTTTCAATAGTCTCTAAAATTGGTACGACAGGTTTCTTGGCTGCAATGGCTGAGAGCCATTTTTACTGCTTGATCACGCTTGTGAAAAAACTGCTGGCTGCTCCGAAAAAAGCAATTGGGTTAATGTGGCTGTTATCGTTAGGGCTACACGGACTGTTGCTCATGCTACCAACCCCTTCACCCGAACCGCCGATCGCCGCCAAACCAGTCAGGGTCGTAAGTCTGTCAAAGCAACCTGTTGTGCTGCCAACGCCCTCACAAGCTCCACAGAAATCGTCAGTGGCACGAGCGATCGCCTCATCGCAATCCAAACCGCTTACACTGCCAGCCAAGCCGCTTCAGCCACCGAAGCGCCAAACCCCCAAAAACCAAACCCCAAAACCACAAACACTCAAGCCCTCACCTCCACCAGTCACTCCAAAAGCGCAGCCCAACTTGGAAAATGCAGTAGCAGACTTTTCCCAATTGGCAAAGGCACAGCCTGGGTGCAAAACTGGCGAAGACTGCTGGCAGGTGGACGATACTCAATGGCGTGCTGTGGCTAGTAGATTGACGCAAACGTTAGAGTTGAAGGGCTACCAGGTAGGTAAACTCGATGACCTAGATGATGACACAGGTATAGGCATCTACCGAGTGGTCGCCAGCAACGGCGAGAAGACGTTTTTGCATCTGCTGTTGACCGATCGAGGCACCGTATACGTGCTTGACCCAAAGCAACTGACTCGTGAACAGTTGGAGCAGCGCATGGCAGGCTGAAGGCTAAAGCTAAAGGCTAAAGGCTAAAGGCTGAAGGCTAAGTTTTGCATTCCTGAGTTTTGCCCTGACCGCTGACCGCTGACCGCTAACCGCTAACCGCTGACCGCTGACCGCTCAAAGCTGAAGCACTGATGCTGATGGAAAGACTTGCAGCGCTGATGCCGTGATATGTACATTGACACGAGTGCCAGTGGGTATCGCTTTGGCTGCTGGAAGGCGAGCATAGAGTTCTCGTCCAGAGGGACAAAGCAGATAGTAACGGTGTTCCCGTCCTAAAAATTGACGATCGCGAATAACTAAAACTCCTGCCTCGTCTGGCTCCAAAAGCAGGTCTTCTTGACGAATCATCAAATCTGCTGGTTGCTGTCTGGTGTCTTCTGTGTTCTGTCTGCCACCCTCAAAGCAACCAATCTCTGTCTCCCATCGATCGCCGTTCCACTTCGCTGCTAGAACGTTTGCCTGAGTGACAAATTCAGCCACAAACCGGGTTGCAGGCTTCTGATAAATCGTTTCGGGTGTACCAAATTGCTCCAAATTGCCGTTTCGCATGACAGCCACCTGATCGGCGATCGATAGCGCCTCTTCCTGGTCATGGGTGACAAATACGCCAGAAGTGCCTGTTGCTTTGAGCACATCGCGGATTTCCTGACGCAACCGCAGCCGCACCTGAACATCTAAATTGCTCAACGGTTCGTCTAACAAAACGAGGGCGGGTTGAGGAGCCAGCGCACGGGCAAGGGCAACGCGTTGCTGCTGCCCACCGGATAGCTCGTGGGGGTAGCGGTTTTCCAACCCTGCCAGTCCTACCTGCGCGATCGCTGCTTTTATCAGGTGAGTTACCTGTTTTGTAGTATGCCGTAAGCCTTTGTGCTGTCGCTGTCTCAGACCAAACGCGACATTCTTCGCCACGGTCAAGTGAGGAAACAGAGCGTAGTCCTGAAAGACCATGCCCACATCACGTTGCTCTGGCAAAACCCAGTTGCCGCTTCCAGCTACCGTGCGGTCTGCCAACGCGATCGTGCCAGCATCAGGTGGTTCAAAGCCAGCAATGAGCCGCAGCAGCGTTGTCTTGCCGCAGCCAGAAGGACCTAAAAGTCCTAAGAGGTCGCCCTGATAGAGCTGTAGACTCAGGTTGTTGACGGCTGGCGCTGATGCGCGCGAGAACTGCCTGGTAATACCGTCGAGCCGCAAAATCACCGATCGCACCATGAACTGCTGTTACCTTATGTGTAGCGAAAGCATCTTATTGAGACTCATCATCAACAATTCTGACACCGTAGTAAAGTAATCTTTGAAATCATGCTCATTGGTCAGCTTATGCATCAGTGGGCTTGGTCGATAGAAACGCAACGGGGCTGCGGTAGCTGATGCAAAATTTTCATACGGGTGGCAAGCCCTGGCGTGTTCAGCAAGCTCGCTTTAGCGGGTGGACAGTTCTGGTCATGGCGATCGCCGCTCTCATCTCCTTGCCACTGCTAGTGGTGCTGAGTGGTCTTTTGACTGACTCAAGATCCGTATGGAGCCACCTAGCAGCAACGGTTCTGGGAACCTACCTGGCTAATTCTTGCTGGCTTATGCTGGGCGTTGGGGTTGGAGTGGTGGTGCTGGGCACGGGCACTGCCTGGTTGGTGACGATGTGTCGCTTTCCGGGAAGTCGCCTGTTTGAATGGGCGCTGCTGTTGCCATTGGCAGCGCCCGCCTATATCCTGGCGTACACCTATACCGAGTTTCTAGAATACTACGGTCCCGTGCAGATGGCGTTGCGCGGCTGGTTTGGCTGGAAGAGCGTGCAGGATTACTGGTTTCCCAATGTGCGATCGCTATGGGGGGCGATCGTGATGCTGGTGCTTGTCCTTTATCCTTATGTTTACTTACTCGCACGAACCGCCTTTCTCACTCAATCAGTCGGCACTCTGGAAGCAAGCCGCAGTTTGGGCTGTAGCCCCTGGCGCAGTTTTACTACCGTTTCGCTACCGCTGGCGCGTCCGGCGATCGTCGCAGGGTTGGCACTGGCACTGATGGAAACCTTGGGCGATTACGGCACTGTACAGTTTTTTGCGGTCGATACCTTCACCACAGGCATCTACCGCACCTGGTTTGGTATGAATGAACGTCTGGCAGCTACCCAACTAGCAGCCTTGTTGCTCCTGTTGATTTTTGGGCTGGTACTACTGGAACGCTGGTCGCGTGGGCAGGCGCGCTATTATCAAACGTCGCAGCGCGAACAGGCATTACCCAGCTATCGCTTACGAGGAGTACGGGCGATCGCCGCCTGGATCGCCTGCCTGCTGCCCATTGTCCTCGGTTTTTTGCTGCCAGGAATGCTGTTGTCACAAATGGCATGGGAGAATGCAGAACAAACGGTTGATAGCCGCTTTTGGACGTTTGCCACTAATAGCCTCACGCTGGCAGCCTTGACCGCAGGAATTGCCGTTATCTTTGCCGTCATCATGGCGTATGGGTTGCGGTTGCGCCCGACGCTGGGAATGCGACTGGCAACCCAAATGGCATCAATGGGCTACGCCGTGCCTGGAGCGGTCATTGCCGTCGGCATTCTGGTTCCCATCGGTACGCTAGACAATGCGATCGATGCCTGGATGCGATCGACCTTCGGTATTTCGACCGGTTTGCTGCTGAGTGGCACGATCGCTGCCCTCGTCTTCGCCTATCTCGTCCGGTTCCTAGCGCTCTCGTTCAGCACAATTGATGCCAGCCTAACCAACATTAAGCCCAGTCTGGACGATGCCGCTCGTAGTCTGGGACATAACGCAACTAGTATACTGGCACGAATCCATGTGCCGCTCATGACGCGTGGACTCTTAGCGGCGGCTGTGCTGGTGTTTGTGGATGTCATTAAGGAATTGCCTGCCACCCTGATTGTGCGCCCGTTTAACTTCGATACGTTAGCTGTGCGCGTTTACAATCTGGCATCAGATGAACGGTTGGCAGAAGCCTCCGGTGCGGCTCTGGCAATTGTCCTGGTGGGCATCATTCCCGTGATTGTGCTCAGTTTTGGGATCAGTCGATCGAGACGGGGGAGTGGGGAGTGGGGAGTGGGGAGTGGGGAGTAGGGAGTGGGGAGGCAGAACTCAAAACTCAAAAACCTTCCCTCACCTCTCACCCCTTATCCCTTACTTCCATCCTGCTCGATCCATCAGTTGCAAGGCTTCAGCGTTGTTGCGCCCATAGACGGCGGCATTGAGTGCATCTGCTTTGAACGTGCCAAAGCTGCTCACAATGGGGTCGATCGCAACCTTGTCTAGAATGGGATATTCGTAGTTGCCACCCGCAAAAATTGACTGGGCGGCTGGGCTGGCAAGGTGCTCCAGAAACTGCACGGCGGCATCCCGGTTGGGTGCAGTTTTCACCACGCCACCACCACTGATGTTGACATGGGTGCCACGATCGCCCTTACCCTGGTTCGGGAAAAACACGCCGATTTTAGAAGCAACGTCCTGATCTTCTGCTTTCTTCGACTTAGAAAGGCGGGCAACATAGTAAGTGTTGACCAGTGTCACATCGCCCACGCCTGTCGCTACGGCTTTAATTTGTGCCGTATCATTTCCTTCTGGCGGACGCGCGAAGTTAGCAACCAAACCCTTTGCCCATGCTTCCGTTTTCTGCGCTTTGAGGGCTGCCAGCATTGCTCCCGTCAGAGATTGGTTGTAAACACTACTCGACGATCGCACCAAAAGACGACCCTTCCACTTGGGATTGGCTAGATCTTCATAGGTTGATAAATCTGACGGCTTCACCCGCTCTTTGTTGTAAACAATGACCCGTGCCCGTCGAGAAAGACCAAACCAATGACCGCCGACCTCTTGTAAGCTTTTGGGTACGGTCGTCTGCAAAACCTTTGATGTCACAGGCTGCAAAATGCCTGCCTCCTGTGCGCGCCACAAGCGCCCAGCATCTACTGTAATCAGCACATCTGCTGGACTGTTTACTCCTTCGCTTTTAATGCGCTCAATCAGCTTATCTGCCTCTGCCTCAACCAGATTGACCTTGATGCCTGTTTTTTGCGTAAAGCTTTCGTAGAGGGCATTATCTGTGTCGTAATGACGCGCCGAGTAGAGATTTAGCACCCGATTTGACTGAGCAAACCCCAGCCCCGATCGCCTAAACTGATCAACTGCTATTGCCGTGGCGGCGACACCAGCGCCTAAAAACACTCGCCTAGTAATACTCATTGCCGATTCACGCTGCTCCTATGTTGTCTCAATCCTGAAGCGTTGTCTCAATTACGAAAGATCCAGAGAAAAGATCAAGACTTTAATTGAGATTAATCCTCAATAAAGAAACCTACGATCAAGGTTGAGCAATGTCAAGCAACATAGTGGCAACGCTACAAAACTTCAAGCAAGCAAACGCAAGCGTTCTTTGAGAATCGCTGCAAAGACTTTGAAATGGTTGCCTGGAACGATCGCGCTGATTGTCCAGCCTTCTCGTGCCAATTGCCAAATAGTGATAGCAAGGCACACTTTAATGCCTTTAGACCACAGCAAAGAAAAACTGTGAGGTTTCTTGCTGAGAAGTATTATGAGTAGTTAAAGATAGCGTCACGCTTAAAGCTACTTGCACCCCACGCCTTACCAAAACGCCTCCTTCTGTAGATTGATTGCTACTGGTACACCATTCAAGGCAGACTACAAAAGCGATTGTTGCGTAATGGCGATCGACAGTTTCACCAGTTTCAATTAAAGATCAATCGAAGGATTACATATGGCAACTTATCAAGTCAGACTCGTCAATGAAACAGAGGGCTTAGATACCACTATTGACGTGCCCGACGACCAATACATTCTCGATGCCGCTGAAGATAACGGGCTGGATCTCCCCTACTCCTGCCGTGCTGGCGCGTGTTCGTCTTGCAATGGCAAATTGTTAGAAGGCTCGGTTGACCAATCGGATCAGTCTTTTCTGGACGACGATCAGATTGCCGCTGGCAACGTGCTCACCTGCTACGCCTATCCCACATCAAACTGCACCATTCAAACCCATGCAGAAGATGCACTCATGTAGGGCATTGCGCGCTTAGGGCGTTACCTGCTGAGAGCTTGTTGAAACTAAGCTCTATGGTTTGGGAGAGCGATCGGCAGTCAGCAATCAGTCGCCAATCTGTACTCATCGCTGACCGCTGACTGCTCGACCACTCCCAAGAAAAACTTTATGTCAAAACCGGAACCTGCACGTTGGACGGCTCTCCTGGCGCTTTTGGCGCTGGCGTTGATCTGGGGCTATAACTGGGTGCAAATGAAGATTGCTGTACAATATGCACCGCCGTTTCAATTTGCGGCACTGCGTATTGTGCTGGGTGCATTGAGTTTGCTGTTAGCGCTGGTGTGTTTGCGTAAACCGCTGCTGCCAAAAGAGATTCCAGCGACTTTTTGGGCAGGTGTCTTGCAAATTGGTGGTGTGTATGGCTTTGCAACGCTGGCATTGGTGAGTGGTAGTGCGGGTAGAACCTCGGTCTTGGTTTACACGATGCCCCTGTGGACGCTGCTGTTTGCCTGGTTGTTTTTGCGCGAACGCGTTCATGGCTTGCAGTGGGTGGCGATCGCCCTCAGCATCACCGGGCTACTGCTAATCCTGGACGTTCAACATCTGCACGGAACGATCCTTAGTAAGGTGTTGGCATTGCTAGCAGGTATGTGTTGGGCAGGCGGCGCGATCGTTGCTAAGCGAGTCCGTCAGACAGTCAAGCTCGACTTACTGTCATTTACCGCATGGCAAACGGTAGCTGGCGCAGTACCGCTCCTGTTGGCAGCGATGCTTGCTCCTTCTGTGCCGATCGTGTGGTCTGGGTCATTTATCCTGGCGCTGATCTACAACGTGATACCGGGTACGGCGATCGCTACGTTACTCTGGCTCTATGTGCTCAACCGCCTTTCTGCGGGCACGGCAGGCTTGGGTGTGCTGCTGAACCCCATCGTTGGTTGTCTGGCTGCCTGGTTACAGCTCGGTGAAAAGCCAACTCCTATAGAGGCAGCAGGTATGGGTTTCATTGCGATCGCCTTGGCTTTGAATGCAATCCAGGCTACGAAACCGGAGCCTCAAGTCGTGACATGATTTCAGGCAATTTTATCTTAAAACGCGCTATTGCTCTAAAGTACTCATGAATTGCATCTTGTTGACTAAGCGGTCAGCGGTCAGCGGTCAGCGGTCAGCATAGGATTTAGAGCTGAAAGCTGATAGCTGAAAGCTGATAGCTGATAGCTGAATGCTGAATGCTTTCTAGCCACGCAGTGCTTCTACAACAACTTTAAACCAGCGCTGCCAGGATGGCTGTACTTGAAACGCTATGAACTGCTGAGCAAGCGCTAACAAGTTTTGGTGTCGGGCGAACCAGATGGGAAGGGGCAGAATGCGAAACGGAGCGCGTAGAACTGCTTTCTGCGGATGGTCAAACAGGTAAGCGTTGTGAACCACTCCTTGACCAGACGCAATGTTAGCGAGTGGATTGCCTGGAAACGCACCCCAGGGTAAGACACTCAGCGAAAAAATGACGGCAGACCACACGTTGACTCCGATCGCACCGTAGCGCAATTGCGCGATCGCACTCTCTACCTCCGTGCTCCATTGCTGCTGCGTTTGTGAGTCTACCAGCACCGTGCAAGACAAATTGCCCCAAACCTGCTCATTCACAAAGTCCACTGCCTGCGTGAGAAACGCTCCCGCATCCGATGCCTCCAAGCTGACTTCTGCCAACACGCCACAAAAGGCTTCTTGAGTGAGTATATATTCTCCTGCACGAGCTGGCACATTGGGGATGAATGTCCACGGCAGGGTGTTTTGTGGCTCCTCGCAATGCTGTGGAGCAATGGTGACTGAGCTTAGCGCGATCGCCTCTGGATACCGTGCCAAAAACGCCTGGTAACGCTCTTTTGCCCCTGGATAGTAAGCATTTCGAGCTGGCGTTTGGGCTAATTCCTGCTGAAGCTGTGCCAAAAAAGCGTCTCGTTGCGCCCAACCCTTCGCTGTGACAACCACTTTAGCGGCAGCACAGTTAAAGCTGGCATTGTGAGCCACCATCCCAGCGATGTGTCGTGCTTGAAAAGTGAGGTCTGCCGTTGACCAGGCACCGGGCACAACGATCACTGGGGTCACGCACCCCAACTCAGAGGTAATCGGTTTTGTGGTGCGGGGCTGATTCGCTGCTTTACGCTGTGCTTGTTCCGCAGGCGTATCACCCCAGACGATCGCATCATGGGTATGATGTGACCCTGTGATGTGAATGGTATCGACCAACGAGTGCTGACACAGATGATGACCGAGATCTGCGCCTCCGTACACCACATCCAAAAAGCCATCCTGCTGCAACGATCGAAACGCTACTTCTAAGATGGAACCCATATACTCGTTGACAGGATTCATTTTGAGCAGCACCACTGCATCGTCCGCAAAAAGCTTGTAAAGTGCGTCCAATGGCGCGATCGCGGACACATTTCCTGCACCCAAGACTAATGCCACTTTTCCCTGCTGGGATGGCTGCCGATACACCCTTCCTTGCGTAGCTGGCTGTCCTGGTTGCAGCCAGACTTCTCCCCTAAACCCAAGCCACAGCAGACGCTCCATCAGGTGATCGGGAAAGACCTGCGCGATCGTTTGCCCATGGCGAACACAGAGTTTGACAGGCGGTTGCCCGTTTGCTTTGAGGGTTTTGATGAGCAAGCGCAAATATCCCATCGTAGCGATCGGACCTACAAACCATTCTTCCCCTGCTAGCGTTGCCTCTGGATTCATTCCCTTCGCACGACAGCAAGCCTCTGCCCAAGCGTCTGCTACTGCCATCACGTCATGCAGGCAGCGCTCAAGATAGGCAATGCGATCGGCGACACTAAGCCGCACCCAATCCTCTTTACGACTGGCAAGTCGAGTGGCGATCGCGTCCGCTTGTGCGAATGAAGTACCGACTACGGGGTTAGTTTGCCTGGGAACCATCTTGAGGTACGGGTGTAGCGATGTGAGTAGTCAGTTGATCATGGGCGATCGCGGCACCAAATATTTAATATCAGGTAACGCGATGTGCAACTAAATTTACCCTCATCCCCACCCTTCTCCCCAGAGAGAAGGGCTTTCGGACTTTTCCGGTTCCCTCTCCTGCTGGGAGAGGGCTGGGGTGAGGGCGGTCTCAGCAGGTCTTTCAGGAAAGCCGCACATCGCGTCAGGTATGAACGCTGCTTACAAGTACATTAATAGGCTGGCACAGGTTGAAAGAAACCGGGTTGCTGAAAGTAAGTTTGAGGCTCAAACGGTCGCTTTACACAAAGAAACCTGGTTTCGACAATCGCCTATAAACGGGACAAACTTCACTTGAACAATTGAAGTCGTTGTGCTGGCAACGCGAACTTAGAGTTAAATAGTGGAGCCTCTCTTTTCAGCATTTAGGCGATCGCTATGAGCCTCAAACGTTTGCAGACAGCTACAACAGTGTCAATAGAATTTGCAGCCTTGTTAGTTGGCTTGAGCATGACAATGCCTGCACATGCAGACGATTTAGAGCAGGTGCAAACGCTGTTGGCAACTAGACAATGTTCTAGCTGTGAGTTAAGCAATGCTGGCTTAGTGTATGCCGATCTGCGCGGAGCCGATCTGCAACGGGCAAATCTCAGTCGGGCAAATCTCAGTCGAGCAAATTTGCAGGGAGCCAATTTACGTGGCGCTATCCTAGCAGGTGCCAGTTTAGTAGGTGCTAATTTAACAGGGGCAAACCTGGATGGCGCAAATCTGACTGCAACGGATCTGCGCTACGCCTCTGTAACGAACGCTACCTTTCAAGGGGCAACCCTGGATCACGCCTTGCTGCAAGGAACGATCGGGTTGACCAACACAGTTGGAAACCCAGAGGATTTTTACCGTTGGGCAATGGTCGCTACGGAGGAGAAAGACTACGCCTCAGCCGTTGCTAACTTTACCCAGGTGCTGGCACGTCAACCAGATTTTGCGCAAGCATATTTGGGACGAGGGGTGGCAAGGCTCCAGACGAACGATCGCGCAGGGGCGATCGCTGACCTCAAGCAAGCAGACAAACTCTTCACTGCACAGGGCGATACCAAAACAGCCCAAGGCATCCAACAGTCTATTAAGGCTCTAGAAACACCGCCCAACCGACCAAAATCAGGGAACGGCTTTGGGACAAATCTGCTGAGTGCGTTCGCGACGCTGTTGCAACTCTTTTTGCCGTAGAAGGAAAAGGGAGAAGGCGGAAGGCAGAAGGCAGGAGGCAGAAGGCGGCAGAGGGGGCAAGGGAGGCGACGGAAGCAGAGAAGCTAAACTTTCGCGTGCCTCTGTGTCATGCTGGCTTCCCGTCTTATATCAATTCTACAAAATCGCCCTACAGATTCGTTCTTGCTGCTGACCGCTGACCGCTGACCGCTGACCGCTGACCGCTGACCGCTGACCGCTGACCGCCAGCCAAAGCTTGCCTGTGTAGCCACAGTTTAGTGAAATGGTATTACCTATTCCTTGATCTTCCCCTGCCCCCCTGCTTCCCCGGCTCCCCTCACTTTTTCCCCCTTCTCTCCGCCCAACACCTCCCAGTGACGGAGCAATTCAGCGATCGTAGCGGCATGGGCGATCGCGCCACGCGGTGTATGAGGCGCATCCCCATCAAAGATCTCGGCGATCGTACTGAAGCAGCCTTCATGCTCAAAATGCGTCAGCAGTGGCTGTAAGTCAAGCGGTAGCGGTTCTTCTGGGCAAAAGCGGCTCCAGGCACGAACAAATGGACCTAGAAGCCAACTCCAGACAGTGCCCTGGTGGTATGCGCGATCGCGCTGATCGGAGTTGCCGCTACACATGCCCCAGTAGGCGGGATCAGCGGGATCTAAGCTGCGGAGTCCGTATGGAGTCAGCAGACGATCGCGAGCTGTGTAGAGTACTTGACGCGCTTGCTCTGCCGTAAACGCACAATGATGAAGCGACAGTGCTAGAACGGCATTGGGACGAATCGTTGCATCCAGACGATCGTCTGGCTCAATGCGATCGTAGAGGTAGAGCTGTTGGTCATGCCAAAACTTTTGCAACGAAACATTCACCTGCTCGGCTTGCTGGGCATAGCGCCGTGCCTGATTCAAAAGGCGATCGGCGTTCTCAACGTCAGGACGTTCTGCCAACAGCGTTGCCCACTGGCTCGACCAACAAAGCGCCGAATACCAGAGGGCATTGATTTCAATGGGTTTGCCATGCCTGGGAGTAATGGCTTCGCCAGCGACGATCGTGTCCATCCAGGTCAGTGGCGTGCTGGCATCATCCCAGGTAATCAGCCCATCGGAGGCATCAATCCGAATGTTGTATAAAGTGCCAGCCGTAAACGCCTTGTAGATTTGCTTGACGACTTCGTATTGATCAAGCAAAAACTCCCAGTCTTGAGTGGCTTCGAGGTACAGCCCTAGTGTTTCAATCCACCACAGCGCACAGTCAATGTTGCGGTAAACAACCTCACTATGCTCGTTCGGTAAGACATTGGGAATGAGACCCTGGTAGCTCGATCGCCCCAGTTGGTCAAGCATTTTGCGTGCCAGCAAGAAGCGTTTGGTGGTGAGCGTGAAGCCAGGTAGACAAAGCAACGTGTCGCGGCTGCGATCGTCAAACCAATGATAACCAGCGACGATCGCAGGCACCTTTTGAGTCACCTGACTGACCATAAACTGATCGCTTGCCCGCAACAATCGCTCCCACATCGCTGGTTGACTGTTGACCGCTTGAGGCAAGTGCAAAAACTCTCGCTCTAGTCGCCGTTCCTCTACTTGTATTGCTTGATCAACGGTGGTGGATGCAAGCTCTGCGATGCTGGAGGCAGGCAAGCCAACCCTCGCTTCCAGCGTTACCGTTTCACCGGGTTGTAGCCAAACCGTTAGGTAGCCAGGACTAAACAGATCCTCTAGATAATCCAACCCGCGATGCGCTTCTTCAGGATAGTAGTAGTTCCAGTACCAGGTTTCCTCTGGCTGGTAGTGCCCCTGGCTCCAGGAGAGTCCCCAGGGTGTGCCCGTCTTACCTGCCTGTAGCGCTTGCAGAAAGACTTGATTGGAGCCGACCAATTGAGAAAACGACAGCCTCAATGACTCTTGCTGGTGATGATGAAAATCACGATCGCCAATAATCGGTCGTAGCCGCAAAATTGCCAGTTGAGTGCCGATATAACGGTATTGCACCAAAACTCGATTGTTCGCTTGACCAGGCAGGGGTGCTCCCGTCGATCGCCCCTCTTGAGCAATCCCGTAAGGCATCATGATCTGACGGCTCAACTGCCACTGCTCACCCATGCCCCAACACCAGGTTGGGACGGGATCGACGCTGAACTCCTGCAACAGCCGATAACCCAGCGGTTCGATCTTCTCAACCTGATTGGCAAGCCAAACGTTCGTTCCCAGCGCAAAAATAAGTCCGCCGACTTCCAAACTGGCTTCTAAATGGGAGAACAGCAGTGTTCGTTGTCGAGGTGGATCGAGTGCCGCAACTAACCAACCGTGGTAGGTGCGCGTGCGGGCATCGCAAACTGTACCACTGGCAAAACTACCCAACCCATTTGTCAGCAGCCATTCGCGCGTATCCAGCTCATTCATTGCCGTTCAGTCTTTGCCAGGAGTTTTAACCATTAGTCCGAGTCTATGTCTAAAAGTTTATCTTTCCGTGAGACAGCATAGAGTCAAACTTCTGGCTGTGAACGCCTCCTAGAAGGTGTTTAAGCATAATGGTATTTTTAGTGGTTATTGGGGCTATCAGTATCAGTTATCAGCTATCAGCTATCAGCTATCAGCTATCAGCTATCAGCTATCAGCTATCAGCTTTTCTCTGACCACTGACTGCTGACCGCTTTTTTCTAACTGCTGACCGCTATAAACACTGTTCGATCGTCGCAACCACCGATCGCCCGATCGCCTCCAAATCGTAGCCACCTTCTAAGCCAAAAAGAAGGCGACGAGTCAGCGCCAAACAGTAGCGTGTGAACACCCCAAAATCGTCTGGTTTGAGCGAAATGCCAGCTAATGGATCGGCATGGTTGGCATCATACCCCGCGCTGATGATGAGCAAATCAGGCTGGAAACGGGTCAAAAACGGCATCACTTTTTGGATAAACGCAGGTTCGTAGTCTGCCATTGTGCTGCCAGGAGGCATCGGTACATTCAGCACGTTGTTGTGCAACCCGCGTTCATGCTCGGCACCTGTACCGGGATACTGTGGCGATTCGTGCAGTGAACAGTAGGCAATCTGAGGATGCTTTTCGACGATCGCCTGTGTGCCGTTACCATGATGCACATCCCAATCGAGGATCGCCACGCGATCGACCCCCGACTGCTCTAGCGCGTAATGAGCCGCGATCGCAGCGTTGGAAAAGATGCAAAACCCCATGCCCACTTCGCTGACCGCATGATGACCCGGTGGACGTGCCAAGACAAACGCTGGATTGTTGGTCGCCAGGACGCGATCGACTCCATCCATCCAGGCACTCACTGCCAATAGTGCGACATCATACGTCTGTGCTGAAACGGGTGTATCGGCATCAATGTAACCGCCACCACGTTTTGCCAGCCGCTGCACTCCTTCGATGTAGCGTTGAGTATGTACCTGTTGTACGTGTGGCATCACGGGACGAGTTTCGATGGGAGTGGGCGATCGCCAATCCAACTGATCTGCCCAAGGCGCTGACTTAAGCGCATTTTTGATCGCCGTCAATCGTGCTGGCTTTTCGGGATGGAAGGAACCTGTCTCGTGCAGCAAAAAAGCGTCGGAGTAGATAATTGGCAGCATAAGGCGGGGGAAGACTGACAATGCTTTGATTCTAAGCTACGGGCTGTATGGCTGAGGCGTAGTCTGAGTCATTCGATCGAGGCTGTCTGGGTCGAGACGAATGCTCCAGAGGTAATCGGTCGTAGGCACTACCGAAGCGGCAACATCACTATTGGAACGATCGAAGTCGAGTCCAACGCTGAAAGAGCTGCCGAGATACACTTGCCCTAGTTTGCCAATGCCTTCAATGCGAGTTGGATCGGTGATGACTCGTTGTGTCAGACGAATCGTGGTTTGTGCGCCGTGCGAAAAATAGATCGTAGCGAGGTTTTGCTTAAACTGCACCTGCACATCGTACTCACCACCCGTTTGGTACGAAATCACTTTGGCAGGTAGTTTGATGCCATCCAGGTTCTTGCCCTGATACTCAACGGCACGGACAGGCGCTGTCAGCAGCAATAAAACAGTTACAGCGAACCCGAATAGTTTCATTGATCATCGCGTTTGAGACACTCTATCTCTCAGGGTAAGACAGCTTTGAGCGATCGTCGCCCCTCAAGTCAAATTTGAGCGTGGCGGGTCAAAGCTAGTGCAAGTCATTGACCCGTTTAAACGAACTGATTGGCTAGTTTTTGACCAGAATTATGGTTCAATCCAAAATCGCAGAACCAAATAAGCCAGCCTAACTACACCCACCTCCATTGCCGAGAGTCGTATTTGGATCGCCTGGTGAAGAGTTAAAAAGCCAACCTACCCTTGACAAGATGCCGAAGTTCTTGCCATTAAAGGTTTTTTCCAAATCAACTTCTACCCACACTCCGCCTTTTGCGTCTCTCTGGCTAGTGATGGATCCGCTACCTTTAGGTTGGGTCACGTAAACTCGCTGACCGGCTGCTAAGACGGCTCGATCGATCGGTTTAGATTGCCAGTTTGGTGCTCGAAAAACAGACACTGAGCCAGGAGTATTTTTGACTGTACGGCACACACTCGATTTTGCTTGGGTTGACGGCGATGTTCTGCCACAGTCTAAAGCCGCATAATCGACAAAGCCACTCATTGGTTGATCGATTTGAACACGGGCTGGCGGTACACCAGGTAAAGTTCCTGCCAAACCAACCAAAGTGCCAACTGGAAGAGAACTCATCAGTGACTCTGAGTCTCCAGTATTTGCTGTTTTGTAAACCGGAGTCGTTTTGATGACTTTACAGGCAACTTGAGACATCAACAGGGGAGAAGATGGAGGCACTGCAAACACAGGCAACTCTAACCCGATCATCGCGATCGTCATCCCCACCAAAACTCTTACTGAAAGTTTGCGATCGTCCATTCTACTTACCATTAACACTCCTTAAAAGCCTGATATTGATTTCGATCGCTTGGCTAAAGCAATATTCTTTCAGTACCATAATTTGGGAGGTTAAGTCCACCGTAGGCTGGGTGAAGCGTAACGATGACTGTCGATGGCGATGAATTTCTCGGCTAATCTTTAGCCAGTGCATTTGTACCTGCTACGATGCTGAAAGAATTGACTGCGCGCTGCCATTATGCCTTCTGGTCGTACCCACGACAGCATTACCCTTTGGAGTTTGCCCCTGATTGCTGGGCTGACCTTCGCACGGACACAGAGCAGCAGTCTGACTTTATGCGTTTCTGGCAGCTACCTTTTCAGCGGTTTAATGTTTGGTCCCGATTTAGACGTGTACTCACACCAGTACAAACGCTGGGGACTGCTGCGCTGGATCTGGTTGCCCTACAGACAGAGTATGCGGCATCGATCGTTCTGGTCGCATGGTTTCCTTGCGGGAACAATCGTGCGGGTAGCCTATTTGCTGATCTGGGTCGGGCTGTTTGGTGCGGTCGGAATATTGACGGGCGCGATCATCGCTCAAATCACTGGCACCACTAATGATTGGTCATCCCTTACCCAGCAGTGGTGCAGCGACAGCCTTGTCTGGATTGGGCGCGTACCTCAGCAATACCCTAATGAAGCGATCGCGATCGCCCTTGGACTTGAGCTGGGTGCCATGAGCCATGCTTTTGCTGACTGGGCACTGTCAACCTACCGACGCACGTTGAAGCAGCGATCCCCCAAAAGCGCTGTGGCATCACGACAATCTGCTTTGCCGCCTGTTCTATCACCATTGGAAGGCAACGCGACAAAGCCCTCTCCCCTTACAAAGCGATCGCTCCCCTCGCCTCCCTCGCCACAGACTCAGCGCGAACCACAATTGCCACCATTCGAGCGCAAGAGGGAGTAATGGTATAGCTCAGTCACATGGGTTAGGACGAGGTATAGGGGTTTCACTCCCTTTAATCTCAATGTCTTAGCTTTTATGCGATAGCTATAGAAGATGAAGAATCAACAGTTAGACTGACCATTGACTTCCATAACCAACCACTCCCTCCTATTCTCGTCGATCGTTAAAGTAGAGAAGCGCCAATTATTGTCGAGTGTTGTATGACTAATTCTGAGCAGTCTCATTCTGACCCATTGGAGCAGCAGCCTACGATGCTGGAGGCGATACAACATTTGGTTGAGGTGGTAGCGCGGCTGCGATCGCCCAACGATGGCTGTCCCTGGGATCTTGCCCAAACGCCCAAAAGCTTGATTCCCTATGTGATTGAAGAGGCTTACGAGACGATCAATGCCATTCAGAGCGGCGATGCAAACGCAATTCGTGAAGAACTGGGCGATTTGCTTCTACAGGTTGTCCTACAGGCTCAGATCGCCAGCGAAGCCAATCAATTCAGCCTGACAGAAATCGCTCATGGCATCAGCGAGAAGCTTATCCGCCGTCATCCGCATGTGTTTGGGGATGTGAATGTACAGACAATAGATGATGTCTATCGCAACTGGGAGCAAATCAAGGCGATCGAGAAAGGTGAAGATCCCAACATCGCGCCATCCTTGAGTAAAAAACTGAGTCGATACGCCCGATCGCTTCCTCCTTTAATGGCAGGCATGAAAATTTCTCGCAAAGCGGCTGAAGCAGGGTTTGAGTGGGAGACGATCGACGGCGTATGGGCAAAGTTTCAAGAAGAACTAGCCGAATTTAAGGAAGCGCTTGCAGAAGACAATAAAGCTCACCAAGAAGCCGAACTGGGCGATCTCCTCTTCACTGTTATCAACCTCGCCCGCTGGTATGATCTAGACCCCAGTGCAGCACTACAAGGCACCAACCAACGCTTCATTCAACGCCTGGAGCAAATGGAAACCGTCGCCGATCGACCCCTTTCTGACTACAGCCTGGAGGAACTAGAGCAATTGTGGCAAGCAGCAAAGCGGAAGTTGAGAGGGGAGGCAGGGGACGCAGAGGGGGCAGGGGACGCAGAGGGGGCAGGGGACGCAGATTGAGCCATGCAAGATTCATGCATCCTTCATCCCTCATGCCTCCCTTAAACCCCTCACTCCTCTCCTCTTCCCCAATGCCTAAACAACGCCTCGATCTCTTACTTGTCGAACGTGACCTTTGCGATACGCGGCAGAAGGCACAGGGATTAATTCGGGCTGGGGAAGTGATGGTGAATCAGCAAGTTGTGGATAAGCCTGGAACAGAGATTGATTTGCTGGCGAAGATTCAGGTGCGGCAACGATCGCCCTACGTCTCCAGGGGTGGCGAAAAGCTGGCAAAGGCGATCGCACATTTTGCCATTCCAGTCGCCGATCGCCTTTGTTTAGATGGTGGTATTTCGACAGGCGGCTTTACCGATTGTTTATTGCAGGCAGGCGCACAGCAAGTCTACGGGGTTGATGTTGGCTACGGACAGGTTGCCTGGAATTTGCGACAAGACCCACGCGTGACGTTACGCGAACGAACAAACTTACGCCATCTCACACCAGCCGATTTATACGGGAGCGATCGCCCCTACCCCGACTTGGGCGTAGTCGATGTCTCGTTTATCTCGCTGACAAAAGTAGTATCTGCCCTCTGGCAATTACTCCAGTCGCCCCGCGAGGTTGTCTTGCTGGTCAAACCTCAGTTTGAAGTAGGACGCGCACTCGTCGGCAAAAATGGTGTAGTGCGCGATCCCCAGGATCAGGCGATGGCAATTTTGCAGGTTTTAGAAGCGGCGCAGGCATTAGGCTGGCACTATCACGGTGTTACCTGGTCACCCCTGGTAGGTCCTGCTGGCAATATTGAGTATCTGCTGTGGTTGAAAGATGTTGAACCTTCGTCAGAACATTCTGGAGTGATGGAAGGACTTGATCAAGAACGGGCGATCGTCGCCCCAACCACACAAGATGTAATCCTTTCTCCAGATCTACACACGCTGAAACAACTAGCCCTGACCGCTCAGAAAACTCTAACCCGCTAAACTCAATTCCCTACTCCCCACTCCCTACTCCCTACTCCCCAGACTCACGAAACAATCAGCCCATCCTTCACATGAATGATACGGTTGGTTTGCGCCGCGATGTCTGGCTCATGCGTGACGATGACGATCGTAATGCCCTGTTGATTTAAATCGGTGAGCAAGTTCATGACTTCTTGAGATGTTGTGCTGTCGAGTGCGCCCGTTGGTTCGTCTGCCAGCACCAGAGCGGGACGGTTGACCAGGGCACGGGCGATCGCCACCCGCTGCTGTTGTCCACCCGATAGTTGATTCGGACGGTTCGACAGACGCTCTGCCAATCCGACTCTAGTGAGTGCTTCCTTTGCCCGTTTTTGGCGTTGCGGTTTTGAGACGCTGGCATACACCATTGGCAGCATCACATTATCCAATGCGGTCGATCGCGGCAGCAGGTTGAATTGCTGAAACACAAACCCAATCCGCTGATTGCGAATAAACGCCAGTTCATCATTGTTCAATGTGGTCAGGTTTCTGCCTTCCAAAACGTAGTGCCCACCGCTGGGACGATCGAGACAGCCAATAATATTCATCAATGTGGATTTGCCAGAACCAGACACACCCATGATGGCGACATATTCACCTTCTTCGATCGTCAAATCGATGCCCTTCAACACCGGCACATCAACTTCACCAAGTCGATAAGTTTTCCGTATTCCTTCCATCCAAATCATCGTTGCCATAGGGAAAGTGAGGCTTAAAGTGCGAGGAGATAGGGGTTTTGAGCTGTGCACTAACGTTGAACGCTGAATCGCAGCCTAAAATTGCAGTTAAGCAATTATCATAGACTTCTACCTCTTTACCAAGCTCTCTTTTCAGTCTGAGCCAATTGGATTGTTCAGCATTTCAATAGGTGCCCTTACGGCGTTCTCCAAATCTCGGTTCAGCACGAGGAGCCTCAATAAAACCCGGCGTTACTAAAGAATTCCCAGTTGCAAACATATAAGTTCTGAGAATGTCTGCTTGTAGCTCTAATAACCACGCGTTAGACAACGGACCAAAATCAACGGGCTTAAGCCCAATATCGTTCAGCAGTTCAATAACCGTTTGCTTCGCTTCATTATCATCACCAGCGATAAAAGCTTGTACCCCTGCCTCTCTAAGCGCAGCCGCATCGCAGTTAAAAACTTCCATTGCCTGGTTGTTCAGGGCTTTCACGATCCTTGCGGAAGGAACATCTTTCTGAGTTGCTCCTGCTAAAGAATGAAGGAATTCTTCAGGCTTATAGTCACGAGGGAGATCTCGATTATTTAAGTCGATGATCACTTTACCTGCTAACGCTGAGGTTGATGTTATAAAACTGGAAGGCACGGCACGTATAGTGCTGACAATGACTTCACAAGTCTCGGCAACTGCATCATTCGTTCCACCAATGGCACTAAATCCGATTTCCTCGGCTACACTACGAGACTTCTCAGCATCACGTGAACCAAAGGTTATTTGATGCCCTGCTACTGACCAAGCCCCTCCGAGCACGCGTGCCATATTACCGCTGCCCCAAAAACCTATTCTCATCTTTAATCCCCTCAATGGTTCAACTCTAAGATAATCATTAGCTTCAGTAGGATGTTTAACAAATTCTTATTCGCTTCGCAATGCTGCGATCGGATCAAGCTGTGCGGCATTTCGAGCGGGAATTACGCCTGCGATAAGTCCAATGACAAACGATAGCCCAAAGCCAGCGCCGATCGACCAGACGGAGATGACGAAGGGAAATTTGAAGAGTGTCGCGGCACCAAAGGCAATGCCAACGCCTAAAGCAATGCCGATCGCGCCGCCTGCGATCGAAACCATGACAGCCTCCGTCAAAAACTGGCTCAAGACCGCACTGTTTGTTGCTCCAACGGCTTTGCGAACGCCGATTTCGCGGGTGCGTTCCACTACAGAAACCAGCATGATGTTGGCAATCCCAATACCACCAACGACGAGCGAAATGCCTGCGATCGCGCTGACCATCATGGTAAGCAGCCCTGTAACGGTGCTGAAGGCATTGATAATATCCGCCTGGTTAGTGATGCGAAAATCGTCTTGCTGGGGCGGATAAATGTTGTGCCGAATGCGTAGCAAATTCGTCACCTGAAACTGCGCTGCATCTAACGCTGCCGAGTCTTTTGCCTTTACCCAAAAGCCACTGATTGCAGTGCCATTGAGTGAGTTGTTCCCGACGATGCGGGCAGACATATTCGTGAGAGGGACGTAAATGCGATCGTCCTGGTCTTGACCACCGATTGATCCCTTCGTTTCCATCACGCCAATGACGTTGTATAGTTCGGTTTGAACGCGGATTTGAGCACCGATCGCCCTACCATTAGTGCCAAAGAGTGAGTTCCGCACCGTACTGCCCAAAATAGCGACGGGTCTGGCACTGTTCAGATCCTCCTGACTAAAAAACTGTCCCTCTTTTGGATGAACGTTCTTCACATCGGGATAGCTCAAATCGGTACCCAGCAGCGTTGTTGAATTGTTTTCTCCTTCATAGACCACCTGCACGCCGCGCTGTAAATAGGCTGTGACACCCTGAGCGGCTGGCGCTTGCTTGGCGATCGCCTGAGCATCTTCCCATGTGACAGTCGAAGCTGTACCTGTACCCTGACTGATCCCGCTTCCTGAGCGTGCGACCCCTGTCAAAACCAAAATAACGTTGGTGCCCAGCGCTTGAATTTGCTGTTCGGTTGCCTTTTGTACGCCCTGACCCACTGAGGTAACGGTGATCACCGACGCAATACCGATCACCACACCTAGCATCGTCAGACCCGTGCGAAGTCGGTTACTCCAAAGCGCCTCCAGAGACATGGTGAGCACTTCTAGCAGCGAAACGCTAGTGGGATGAATGCGAGTAAACTGTGTCATGAAAATCCTCCTAACGCTGACGTGCGCCTCCACCTGTGCCACCAGGAGCACCACCGCTGCTGCCACCACCACCGCCACCGCCGCGACCACCACCCATACTGGGTAGGAAGGAAGGCGTGCGTGATTGAGGACGATCGCCCTGCGGGAAGCTCGTTAGCACGCGATCGCCCTCAGCCAGCCCAGAAAGCACTACAGTTTTGCCATCATCTGTAGACACCCCCGTTGTAATGGGTCGAAATTCGGGTCGCCGCTGACCCTGCCCACTGCTTTGTCCACTGCCCTGATTACCGTTTCGGGCACCCACTACCTGTACGCCACTGACCCCATCCTGTCGAACGATCGCCACTGTGGGAACCACCAGCACATTGCTCAAAGTGCCCACATTAAAGCTCACACTGGTACTCATGCCAGAACGCAGCAGATTCTGAGGATCAGAGACAGACGTTTTGACTTCAAAGCTAGTAACGTTCTGCGTAACGGTTGACTGTGCCGCCACCTGCACCACTTTGCCTTCAAAGGTTTTACCAGGGAACGCATCTGCCTGAATTTTGACCGACTGACCGATTTTGATCTGGGCAATATTAGCCTCAGCCACATACGCATCAATTTGATTGGTAGAAGCCAATGCCAGAATAGACGCGGATGCTGAAGAAGCCGAGCTGCCTGCAGTTGAGGGAGTGACAAAGGCACCCGGATCAGCAAATTTTTTCGTCACAAGACCACTGAAGGGTGCCCGAATCACCGTATCGTCAATATCTGCCTGAATGGTTTGTAGTGCGCCTTGGGCGGTCACAACCTGAGCGCGTGCGGTCGCAATGTCTTCTGGACGGCTACCGACTTTCTGAAGATCCAAAGCCTGCTGTGACTTCCGTACTTGAGCCGCTGCCTGATCGCGGGTTGCACGAGAGGTAATGAGGTCTCGCTGAGCAAGCGCCCCATCGTTAGACAACTGCTGATTTTGCTGAAACGTCGATTCTGCTGATGCTAGAGCCGCCTTATCGTTGGCTAACTGTGCGGCTGCTTGGGCAATGTCTTGAGAGCGATTGCCAGCGACGAGCTTGTCGAGGTTTGCCTGTGCCTGTGCCAGTTGTCCCCGCGCTTGTGTGTACTGTCCCTGTAGGTTAGACGCATCCATGTATGCCAGGATTTGTCCCTCCCGAACACGATCGCCCTCTTTCACCAGCAGTTGCTTTAGAATGCCCGATGATTTAGGACTGACGTTTGCCGATCGCTCCGGCAGCACAGAGCCATTTGCCGAAATGTTCACTGGCAAACTCTGGCGCTCTGCTGTAGCAGTTTGCACCTGCCGCCGCAGTTCACGTCGCTGTGCAGTTGTCACTTGACTGTAGGCAACATAACTACCGCCTAAAATTAAAGCCGCAACAAGCAGCCCCACTGCCCACTTTGGTATCCCACGTTTGACCAGGTCTTTCACAAATTTGCGCTCCGTTTAGCCGTTATGACTGACACTCAAGCCAATAGCACGAAACTGTCTATCAACTCACAGAATGCTGATTGGTCATGAATCAAGTCCTCTTTCTTAGACTCTATGACTGAACTTGAGGTTCAACAAGATTCTCTATGCGGAGTGTGAGCTATACATAAGTACTGCCGTGTGCAAACCACACCCTACAAAAGTATGCTTAGGGCGATCTTGACTGATAAGACATCAATCGGTTGTCTGCGGGTGCAGCCATTAAACTGATACCTATTAAACTGGTACCAGCGCTTTGCATCCGCTGAGAGTGCTTCAAGAGAGGTACACGTCCGTGAGCGATGGATGAATCGGCAAATGATGAAGCTTTCTCAATTGCGAGCTATCGTAGCAGTGGCAGATTATGGCAACTTTAGTGAAGCCGCGTTGGCATTAAACCTCTCTCAACCTGCGATCAGCCACGCGATCGCCACTTTGGAAGCAGAATTGGGTGTGTCGCTCTTTGCCAGAGGGCGGCGCGGTGCCGTGTTAACCGTTGCTGGCGAGCAAATTGTTGCACATGCGCGTCAGGTGTTTTTGCATTTAGAGCTGATACAAAAAGAGGCAAACCTGCAAAAAGGCTTGAACGGTGGACACGTGCGGATTGCCTCGTTTCGCAGTGTGGCGACGCACGTGCTGCCAATGGTCATTGCCCGCTTTCGCGATCGTTTTCCTAACATCAGCATCACAATTATTGAACGTCCCGATTATCTGGATATCGAGCAAACATTGCGAGATGGACGTGCGGATATTGGCATGACCTACCTGCCAACGAGTGCAGAATTTGAGGCGTGGGAACTGGTGCGAGACGACTACGTTGCCCTCTTACCGCCTAAAACCAGCATCAGAGGTTTACAAATGACCTGGGAAGATTTAGCGGCTCATCCGCTGGTGCTACTTCCTTGTTTGCCGTGCGGACGCATTCTGCACCAGCATTTGACGACTGTTGCCCCACCCATGCAGACTGCCAGCGATATTCAAGAAGACTCGACGATCGTCAGCATGGTGATGCAAGGGCTAGGTGCGGCGATTCTCCCTCGTCTTGCCGCAGAACCCATTCCCCAAGCCTTGCGCGTACATTTGCTGCCCGATCCGCTCAAACGCGTGATTGGTGTGGCTGCTCTCTCTGAGGCGCTGCATACACCAGCCGTCTTTGCTTTTTTAGACACGTTGAAAACATTTGACTTCCAGAGTTTCGCAACCGTTAGCTGAGGCAGCTTTAGCCGATCGGTCTGATAGCACCCTCAACCCGTTGAAAGAACGTAGGGAAACAAGCGTGTTATTCCCACAGAGGCTGACGAGTGAACTACAGTAAATGATCTGGGTGTAAGTGTAAAACGCCATGAAAGCTCGACCTTACCTGACTCTAGCCGCGATCGTACTTCTTGGCGCGCTCCTGCGGTTCTGGCATTTGGACTTGAAACCCATTTGGCTGGATGAAGTGATTACAGCGCTGTTTAGTTTGGGTCGCAATTACTATGAAGTGCCATTGAACGAGGCGTTTTCGCTGTCGGCATTAGAGCAGATCTTTACCCTCAAGGCAGAAACAAGCTGTGCCCAAATTGCTCAAACGATCGCCAGTCAATCGGTACATCCACCGCTGTTTTTCTGCTGGATGCACGATTGGCTGCGTTGGGTAAATGCCGTGCCGCTATCGTGGCTCTGGAAGCTACGAGCACTGCCTGCCTTGATTGGGGTGGTGGCGATCGTCGCACTTTATCAGCTCAACCGCCTTGCCTTTTCACCCGCAGCAGGTTTGACAGGCGCGATGGTGATGGCAGTATCGCCCTTTGCCGTGTACCTCTCTCAAGAAGCCCGTCACTACACCTTACCGATGCTGCTGGTGATTCTGGCACTGACGGGATTGTATCAGGTGCAAACAGACTTATATCAACGACAGTTTCGTCCTGGCATCTGGCTGGGCTGGATGGTTGTCAACAGCCTTGGGTTTTACATTCACTACTTTTTCCTCCTGGCATTTTGCGCTCAGGTCGCCACGCTCTTGGTCAACGTTCTGACCTTCAAGTCTTTGCCGACGCTACATCCTAATGCCTACCGTCTACAGCCAGCGCGTGCGCTCATTGCCGTTACTCTTGCCACTACGGGTGTTTGCCTCACCTACATCCCCTGGTTGCCAACGTTTTTGAGCCATATCAATCGTCCTGAAACCAACTGGATGAAGCCCTTTGAGCCAGACTGGATGGATACGATCGCACCGCTGTATCAGTTCCCCATGGGTTGGATTCTCATGGCGATCGCGCTACCGGTCGAAAATCAGCCCCTTTGGCTGGCGATCGTCATGGTGCTTTTAATGATCGTCTTTACTGCCTGGTTGCTATGGCAGCTCTCTAGCCGCTTCGGGCAGCTTTGGAGCAACCCCGAAACGCACCTGCCGACACGGATGCTGGTGATGTTTGTGCTGTGTGTCGTGCTGGAATTTTTGGCGATCGTTTATATTCTTGGCAAAGATATTACCTCGGTACCTCGATACAACTTCCTTTACTTTCCAGCGGTCTGTGCGTTGTTGGGTGCATGTCTGGCACAACCGAGTCAGACAAGGAAAAAAGGCAGCGGCGACATACAGATGCTTCACGCTGCTCCCCATCCATTCCTGGCTCGGCATCTTACCTGGATCGTACTGTTTGTGGGCGTGCTTAGCAGTACGCTGGTCGTTTCAAACCTGGTGTTTCTCAAACCGTATCAGCCTGATCAGATTGCTAGCCAGGTGCGTTTAGAATCAGATGCGCCGCTTGTAATGGGCATGGCATACGGTGATTTGCAAGACGTGGCACTGGGTCTTAGCATCGCCTTGGCACTACACGATACGGACGATCGCGCCGACGAGTCCCATCAGTTTGCCTTCATACCAAGAGTGCGCCCTGCCAAGGCGGATTCGGCAGGCACCAGCGATCGCCTCCAAACTGCACCATCCTATGCTCAAGTCTGGCAAAATCTAGCCGCGCTCAAACAGCCGTTGAGCGCTCCACTGAGCCTGTGGATGATCGCACCCGGTCTGAAGCGAACCGATTATCCACCCACCCTGTCATTGGGTCATGCAAGCGGCGCGATCGGCTGCACGGTCGATCGCGATCGCTTTTACCGACGTGGTATTCCTTACCAACTGTATCGCTGTGAGTCGTGAAGAAAGTCGTAACCATCTGTCTTTTTGTGTTGGACAGTGAGCGATGACCATCGGTATTAGATTAGTCTCATTGCAAAAGTTTCATTGCAAAAAGTCGCTCTTCTAACAAACAGACGTTCCTTTTTTGCCGCTTGCTTTCCACGTCAGCTTTTCTTGCGGATGAAGTATTCAGACGTATTTTCTGTGGGAGTGCGGTACAGAAAGAGTTCATTACCACTGGGCAAACTGTAGATGCGATACACAGCCTCAATCACTGTCAACTGCCGCTCACGTGGAATGCCTCGATTTTCAGGGAAATAACCACCTCGCCTTACAACGGTGTAGTTATCGAGAATTGTCGCTGCGTCGCTCACGATCGTATCAAAAGCACCCTCTGTAAAATTAGGGTCTGTTTGTAGATCTGCCAATTTGCCGCCAGAAAGCGTCGTCGATCGCGTAGACAGCTCTCGCACCTGATTGAGTAGAAGCACGCCACTCCGCGTTCTAGTCTGGGCAGACGATGGTTGATGAAGGGTGGCAATGAGCGCCGCCGCGATCGCAAATCTCACAAGCCAACGAAATCGCATCATAGGTTCAATCCTTTACGCCAACGAATAGGTTCACCGTCTATCGCTTCATTGTGAATTGGGTCACAATGGCTTCAGTGAGATAACGCTCTGATCAGCAAGCCCTAGCATCAAGCAAGCTTTCTCTATAAAGAGCGCAACAAGAAAGAGCGCAACAAGCAACACTAAAACAATACCTGTGATGATGACAGTGAGAAAAGACAATCAACACACAGATTTGAGAGCAGCAAAGCTGGCTTGCAAATAGTAGTACAATTGAACTAAAAATTGGCGGGGAAATGACCTATGGGCTATGACGATCGCAATGCATCCCACAGTAAAGGCTATTTCTTCCGCAGCATGGGCTGGATGCTGACAGGAGGGGTTGCAGTCGCCGCGCTAGTCGTTGGGGTTGGAAGTTGGCGTTTGGGCGATCGTGCCTTCTCGATCGTGCAGAATCTTTTTCAGCCAGCGCAGCCAGCACCTAAAGTAGATATCCAATCGGTTGTGGTGCAGCAGGTTCGAGGCGTGAGCGAACTAACTACGGCTGTTTTTACTATGCAGGCAGTTGTGCCCACTAGCCAAGATGCTACGTTCAATGGTTTTGTGATTGGCACCACAAAGCTGCTTTACATCGCTTACGGCGAAGTGAGGGCAGGCGTTGATTTACAGAGCCTCACCCCTACCAATGTGCAAGTAACCGATAGCAGTATGCAGATTCAGTTGCCACCCCCCCAACTGCTCGATCGCAAAATTGATGTCAGTCGCTCTAAAGTCTATGACTACAACCGGGGCAGCTTTGGACTTGGACCAGATGTCGCTCCTGAACTGCAAGCGCTGGCACAGCAAGAAGCCCTCAAAAAAATTGTCGAAGCCGCCTGTACCGATGGTGTGCTTGAAAAAGCCAACGATCGCGCCAAGCTAGTCGTCACGCAACTACTAACCACAGCAGGCTACCAAAGCGTTACTGTCGTCACGCAACCACCCCTATCAAGCAACTGTCCGGTTGTATCATCGGACAAATAGCATCCGCAAAACAAGTGAAAATCGCTACGCCTACCAAGACTAAGAGGGTGTTTGAAAAGGTATAGTCTGTGATGTTAGACACTCAGCGATCCCCCCTATCCCCCCTTAAAAAGGGGGGAAATAGCCTTGAACTCCCCCTTTTTAAGGGGGATTGAGGGGGATCTAGCTTTTTGCTACTAACAGAAGGACTTTTAAAACATCCTCTAATTTCTAAAGAAAAAATTAAATTTCTAGAAGGTCATTGGTGCAACGGTACCTCAATCAATGCTTTGGGTACTATTGGCGTACACCTTCATGGTCTGTCTCTAATCTGTTAGCTCTTCATCGACTACTGGATTAAGCTTCATCTTCGCTTGTCATTTCATTGCCCCAAAATGAAGTTTAAATGACAGCAACGATGTGGCTTTACGAGCAACATTCTGATTGAGTTACAAAGGAACTAGGTCTATCTGAACGATAAAAGTACATTATCTTTACACTCGTCTCTTGAGCTGACTCTCGTTTTCTCTTGACCGTCTCTTTGTTTTCTAAGCACTGAAGGACAGGGTTTTACACCTTTGTGTATCAGGTGAGCGTAATGGTTGAACAGCTATTTGATTGTCTAAACCATTGACCGGTCGCCAATACCTTCGCTGAAAGCGCCTGATCAAAGTTGAATTTTGCTCTCAAGCAATTGCAGTTTTTACTTCAAACTGTTGTTTTTGGCAGTTAGTTCTAGCATCACCACATTTAAGGAGTTCTAGTTTCATAAGAATTTTTGTCAAAGCATGATCGAGCAATACCAGTTCAATATGAGATCATCAGCATCAAAGCTGTAATTTGCCCCTCAATCTTTTGCCCCCCTTAAACAACTTGTCACACGAATTCTTAAGCTACGACAGTTAAGCCCCCACTGCACTGGCTGCTTCCTCAGCACTGAAGAAGTGAATGAACAACAAACTGGTAATTATGTGCACCACACGTGGGTGCGTCGTCTCTCCTAATGATTTGTTAGCCTTGCAGCTCGTTCTTCTGAGCAAATCACTGCTGATTTTTGCTCTCTAAATTCGATGGACTCGAACAGAGGCAAAAAGATTGGGCTGCATACCTGCACTGAGACGGCGATCACCTACGGCTCTATTACCTACTTGCCATCAATGTCTATGGCGAAAGGAGCCAACCAATGCAACTTCGGGCAACGTCTTCCTTAACCGACTCTCTGCATCGGCAGACGCTGGAGCAGATTAAGCAGGAATTTGGCACTGGCACAGTACCGCAAGTTTTTGAGCTACTGCAATCGCAGCCAGTTTTACTAACACACCTTTGGGGGCAGTTTCACGCGCTGGTACTGGAAGGCGATCTACCTAGAGTGCTCAAGGAAATGGTAGGGCTAGTGGTTGCAACGGTGACTCACTGCGACCATATCCGCATGGTGCTGATACAGCGTTTAGTACAGCAACACGTTGAACAACAGACCCTGATTGCTATCGTGCAGGGTCACTATGATGCGGCGGCGGTCAGCCACGCCACGCTTGCTGTGCTTAAGTTTGCAGCTATAGCGATCGCCAGCCGAACGGCTTCTGGAGCGCTCAATAAGAGCAACTGGCAGCGACTACACCATCAAACCAAACAAGCCCTGGAAGATACTGGTTTAGAAGAAGGAGAGCAGTTGGAATTGATTGCTACGATCTCGCTGTTTGAACAACTGTGTACAGTTGCCAATTTGCTCAAACTTGATCTAGACCCAGCCTAGAAAGCAGCTTGTTAGTACGACTCTGCTCCCGGTTGCATCCACTGTGAGCTGGTGGGACAGCCTGCTACTCAGGTTTGCTGGCTGTGCAGAGTTGCTGCAGGGTCGCAACGAAATCTGGATAAGAGACGGCTACGGCTTCGGCGCGATGAATCGTTGTAGTACCCGTAGCGATGAGTGCCGCGATCGCCAGACTCATGGCAATGCGGTGATCGGTGTAGCTGTCTACGTCGGTTCCGCTTAACGGTGTGCCGCCAATAATCTCCATTCCATCGGGTCGCTCTGTGATGCGTGCGCCCATTTGGTTGAGTTGGTGCGCTGTCACAGCGATGCGATCGCTTTCCTTGACGCGCAGTTCTGCCGCATCTTGAATAATCGTTGTTCCTTTGGCAACAGTGGCAGCGACTGCCAGGACTGGGATTTCATCGATTAAGCGAGGAATGAGGTCGCCAGCGAGGGTGCAGGCGTAGAGTGGGGAGCGATCGCCGCTACCTGCATACCGTACATGGAGATCAGCAACGGGTTCTCCGGCAACCAGGCGCTGGTTTTCCTGAGTGATGTCTGCACCCATGAGGGTTAAGGCTTCCAGCACACCAACGCGAGTGGGATTCACACCGACATTTTCAATCGTGATATCGGCACCAGGAACGATCGCGCCCGCAACGAGCCAAAACGCGGCAGAACTAATGTCTCCAGGCACAATTACTGATTGCCCTTTGAGCCTGGTTGGTCCGGTCACGGTGACGCTACAGGTCTCCGGATCGACCGTCAGCTCAGCCCCAAACGCTTTGAGCATCCGTTCACTGTGATCCCGCGATAGGGCTGGTTCAGTGACGGTTGTTTTGCCGTCGGTCATGAGACCTGCGAGTAAAAGGCAAGATTTGACTTGTGCAGAGGCGATCGGCGAGTGGTAGTGAAATGGTCGTAGGGTTTTGCCCTGTACTGCCAGGGGCGCAAGCGTTGCGCTTTGTCGTCCCCAAATTTCTGCGCCCATTTGCCGTAACGGCTGTACAACACGCGACATGGGGCGCGATCGTAGCGATTGATCCCCTGTGACGGTGAAAAAGCGTCCAGTATGAGATGCCAGCAAACCCAGCATCAGCCGTAGCGTTGTGCCGGAGTTACCTGCATTGAGCACGTCTGCTGGTTCCAGCAGTTGCCCCAGACCAATACCCCGAACCGTTACTTGTTTAGTGTTCAAGGTTGAAATTTCTGCACCCATTGCACGAAAGCAGTTAGCAGTGCTGTGGGGATCTTCACCTAATAACAGTCCGGCGATCGTCGTTTCTCCGTCTGCTAAAGCACCCAACATTAAGGCTCGATGGGAAATCGATTTATCTCCTGGTACTCGAGTGCGCCCTCTGAGCGCCAATCCTGTTGGTGGTGGCGCAATAATGAGATCGTGGTGGCTTTCAGCAGCATTCAGAGAAATCACGTTCAGCGGCATGGGGATCAGCTAGGCTAGATGGGCATTTCGTTAGCGATCGTACCGTCTTTTATGCAGACCCATCACCGCAGACCTGTCTGCCTCTTGCTCACTTCAACAGATTTGCCTGTCTGGTCAGGCATTGAGACGGTTGGCACACTCTATCAGAAAGATCAGGAGCAGTTTCATCTGTTAATGACGGAACCACCTGTACGCGATCGTGATTTGTTTATGAGCAGTCAAGACGTAGCAACAGCACCTCCCATCACAACGCCGCGCTTACTGTGGCTCGACTTTTCGCCCTATCAAGTGATACTGACGATGCAAGGACAGGGGCGGTTTAGCTATCGGCATGTTTGGCGGCGAGGGCTGTATGGGCTGAGCCGCTACTGGCTACATGACGAAAGTGGGCTGCAAAATGGGCAATTCCAACTGCGTAACTTCACCCGTAACCTCAAGCTAGAAACTCACCCACTCCCCACGTTTCTACGGGTTGAGTATGAACTGTGGACAGCAAAAATGCAGCTTGGACAGTACGTCCTGAATCTTGAGATTCGCCATTGATGGTAGTGATCGGGCACGCGAGGCTTTGCCCATTCTATCGTTGGTACTTTTCCCCAACAATCACCTGAGCTGTATGGCAAGTATTTTGAAAGCGCGATCGCTACACTAGGTGTAGCAATGCCTCAAGCAGCGATTGATTTTGCTCATCGGTACCAACCGTAATTCTCAGCTTGTCACTTAAACCAACTTGTTTAAAGTAACGCACCAAAATGCCACGCTCCTTTAAAGCGAGATAGATTTGCTCAGCATTACTTTTGGGTGGTTGCGTCAGCAGAAAGTTGGCTTGCGAATCCCACAGGCGAAAGCCTAGTTGTTTAAGGTCGATCGCTAGTTTGGCTCGCGACACCTTTACTTTCGCAGCGCAAGCATTTTTATAGTCCTGATCGCGCATAGCTGCGGCACCCACTAAGGAGGCGATCGCGTCAATGTTGTAGCTGTCTTTGACCTTAAACAAACCGCTTAGGAGGGTTGGGTTGGCGATACCGAAGCCAAGTCGTAACCCTGCCAACGAGTATCCTTTGGACAACGTACGGGTCACAATCACATTGTCAAATTCTTGTACCAGAGGTAGCGCAGTTTCTTCTGCAAAATCGACGTACGCCTCGTCAACGACCAACACTCCTGTCAACGCTGCTGCCAGTTGACGTAACGCGTCAATGGGAACTACATGCCCAGAAGGGCTATTTGGCGACGCAACGAACGTGACTGCACCGTTGGCAGCAATCAGTTCCGCGATCGGCAAACAGTAGTCTTCTCCGTAGGGAATCTCGATCGTTGCTGCTGGCTGCATCTCAGTCAATGTGCGATAAAGCACATAGGTTGGCACAGGATACACGACACTTCGGTTCGTTTCGGCGCAGGTACGAATAATGACATTGAGGACATCATCACTACCGTTACCCACAATCACCCAATCCATTGGCACACTCAACGCCGCACTCACGGCTTGCCGAAACTCGCTAGCGTAGGGGTCAGGATAGCGCCGCAACGACTCACCAGAGAGCGTTTGAAGTGCAGCGATCGCCTCTGGTGAGGGGGGATAAGGGTTTTCGTTTGTGTTCAGCTTGATGATGGTTGCGTCAAGCTTTGGCTGTTCACCGGGAACATAGCCAGTCATCGCGTTGATGCTAGGGCGGAAATAGGTAGTCACGGCTGTAGGGGGCAATAGCTTATTGAGAGAGAAAACCAGTGATCAAAAGTGGTAAGAGAATCAGCGCAGACACAATTAAGAGGAGTGTGCCCGCATCAACCTTAACTACGTTTGTTTTAACCACGTTTGTCTTTGGCTTAGGCATCTGGAACCTCCAAAGATTCGATATACCACCCTAGCCTAAAGGATTGAGGTCTTATTCTCAATGTCTTCTCACTCTCAATGCCTGCTTGTTCTTAATGCCCTGTAAACAGAAAAGCTGATAGACAGCAAAAAGCCCCTGGGCGTCTTTCCTTGTTTCGACTCCAGAGGCTTTTTGATTCGTACTCCTCACACCCCATAAACATATCACATGGTTGCTTAAGCTGTCTACACTTGTGACAGAAATGAAAGTGGCGCTATTGTTGAGAGCAGTGGTTAGAACCGTGAACTCACAGCGATCGCTATGAACAAACCGTTGAATGTTGAGCAGTCGATCGAACTTGCTACTCGCCTTAAGAGCAAAGCTAAAGCGCCCTTTGACAACGCGTATCGTGCTGCTCTAGACACTACAGGTGCAACCTATGTACAGGGCTTTCTAGCGATGACTGGTCAGCCTTACAAGCCCCTTGAGCATAGCTGGATTGAATTGAGCGATCGCATGATTGACCCAACGCTGCCTCATCTCAATCGATCGGCTGAAGCCCTCCACTACTTTCCGGCGCATCGGCTGACTGTAAAGCAACTCAAAGCGGCGATCGAGGAAGCGAAGGAAGACTACCCCGAAGATGACCCCTTGCCCATCTATGGTGCGTCACCGTACGAGTATTACGGCGATTTGATGCTGGGCGGCAAAGACTACCTGGCAGCCTACAATGCTGCTGCTGCCAAATGCCAGGACTTAAAACAGACTGGAGCAACTTCAAACGGGTTAGAAGGCTAGGGGATACCTAAAACCCTTTCAATCATCTCGTTTCTTGAACCTCAGCGCTCCGTAGCTTACTGAGTATGATTTGTAGGCAGGTTGAGATGTCTCCGTAGTTTTGCTGATTAAATTTACAAAATCGTCCTGGTTTTTACGGTCAAGGCTGTAAAAAGGATTGAAAGGTTTGGTTGACGCTTGTGGGTTGATCAATGGTTGCGATCGCCTCTGGCTTGATTTGAATCAAGCTAAAGAGTCTGATTTTTCGTGGGTTGATCGATCGCAACCATGGAAAACACTTAACGCATCCACCTAGAGATTCGACAGGAGCTGTTTTCTGTGAAGACTGGTCAAGAAGCGTGGCTGCTGCGTCATTCTCTGCGGGAACCCGATCAGGGCTTTACCCTACTTGAGGTGACGATCGTGTTGGTAATTAGTGGGATCTTGGCAGCGCTTGCCTTGCCATCTTTTCTCAACCAGGCAAGTAAAGCAAAGCAAGTTGAGGCGAAGATGTACCTCGGCACGCTCAACCGGGCTCAGCAAAGATACATACTAGAACATGCCCGGTTTGCTGAGAGCGTCAACGAGTTGGGCGTTACTCTCCACAACAGTCCAAACTATAGCTACTCGATTCATCTGGATAGTGCCGGTACTCAATACGCTGTTCACGATGCTAAAACGCTAAGTGCCAACCTGCGATCGTACGTTGGCATGGCAGCAGTAGCCCAAGACAGCGCGGGTAATTCAAGGATAGATACCATTTTGTGTGAATCTAAAACAGCACAGCAAGGACAGGCTGAGCAACCAATTATTAGTCCTGCTTCGGTAGCCTGCGCCACCAGCACAGAACCTGTAGGTCGATGAAACCCGCTGAGTAGCTGTTAACCTCACATTAATCTGAGTTCGATGAGGAAAGGACTGAGCATAAGCTAGGTGACTAAATTCAGTGATCCAAGCAGTTTTATGTCCAGTTTAGAGAATCTCTTCTGCCCTGTTAATCACGTCTGTCAGGGCTTTGAACGTTCTTAGCACCAGCAATTGCTTCCAGCTCATTCAATTCGTTGTTGAGCACGATCGTTGTGCTTGAGCCTACTGCATAACGATTATGATTGCTTTACAGCAGGCTCGGCGTGGATACGGTGTTGTTAAAAAATGAGCGCTGATTGAGAAGGCAATTGACTCACCCAAACCCTTTCAAACTGAGCTTTCTCGCCATCGTAGACTAGTCAATCTTCTAACCCATTTAATGTTCAGAATAGATGATTGCCACTAGCCCCAAAAGCATTCGCTGCTTAGCGATCCTGAATCGGCATCTGTGGTTTCCATCCAAACTTAGGTTACTCAACCTAATGCAACATAACAGACTGTGTTACTTCTTCAGTCACTTCCGGTATTGACTCAATCTGCCATTGAGCGATCGCCTCTTCAAACACCTCAACAACTCGATCCACTTTAGCGTCCCAGTCGAGGTAATTAGTCCTCACTCGCTGCTTGCTAGCTTCACCCATTTGCTCACGCAATTCTGGTGATTCTGCTAACCGGATCATAGCCGCTGCTAGACCATCCACGAACGCTTCCTTCGTCTCCAAATCCACCAAAATGCCACAGCTTGGATCGGCGTATTGTCCTGGACCTGCCCAGTTAGCCGCAATCACAGGCATTCCGATCGCCATAGCCTCCAGCATTGCACAGCCACCACAGTCACGGATGGCGGGAACCATGTATACATCGCACTCATGAATCAGTTTTGCAGCTGCATCAAGCGCCATCCAACCGTGAAAGTTGACCCGATCCTCAATTTTCAACGCTGCCACCTGAGCTTTTGTTGCTTCTAACAGTTCGCCACTACCAATCAGTTCCAGTACAGAGTTGGTAGTTTCTGCCACCTGCTTGAACGCTTCTATCAGGTAAGGAATCCCTTTTTGATCGACAAACCGTGCCATGTAGATAAAGCGGGTCGGTTCGCCAGGTTTCGATGCTTGGCGCTCTGTCGGCTTCCAGATCGATAAATCTACTCCACTTTCAACCACTTCATAGACTTTTCCCTGGTACCCCCACGGCAACGCTTTGGCTGTACGGTCATTAGCGACCAGTAGAATATCTGCCCGGAGTTTGCCAGGGATCAAGCGGTTCAGAAGATCGGATATGGCACGTCCAACTTGGTTTGAGAGCCGATTGAATGATGACTCTAGGTGCTGAAATGCTGGCGGGAATTCCATGCCGCCACACATCGGACCAATGACAACGGGTACGCCAACACCATACATGTAGCTGGGTGTTTTGGGCGAAATCGGCGCAGGTTCAAAGACGAGTTGAATGTTAAATTCTTTCACCAACCGCTTAACAACCGGTCGCACCTTAGACTGTGTTAGCAGATGAATCACTTGCCCTAAAATTCGATCCTGGATTTGGAACGGTACCAAACCGCCAGAGGCATGAATCAGCGCTTGCAGCCAAGTATCCTTCACAAAGTGAATTCTTTGAAACACGTTGTCATCCGGGTAACGCTCGCGCAACTCCTCACGAACGCGCTCATGGCAGACCAGCCAAGCATCGACACGACGCTCATGCAGACGATCGAAGTAGTAGAGAGCCAGAGCCGCTTCTCCACTCATTTTCATGGATGCATTTTCGGCAGCAACAATCACTTTCATTCACTTACTTTCCTTGTTTCCAAGCGTTTCACAAAACTGGATTTGATGACGAACATTATTAAACTCTGGCACTTACCCTGGAGCTAGACACAATGGTTGTCTGGCTCGGTTTTTGACACCAGTCCGTCACCCTTTCAACCACTCGTTGCACCTCTTCAATCGTCAAGTAGGGATGCATGGGCAGGCTGAGAATCTCTTGGCTGCATTGCTCTGTAGTCGGTAGCCTACGGTAATCATTAGAAAGCCGTGATTGGTAGGCTGGTTGCTGGTGAACGGGTACTGGATAATGGATGCCAGTGCCGATTTGATGTTCGCGCAAGCACTGCTGGAGACTGTCACGATCGCTCACCCGCAAAACATACTGGTGATAAACATGAGCGACATCGCCTTGCAATTGAGGCAACTGTAGCGGCAGACCTGAAAGCTGACGGGTGTACTCAGCCGCAACCCACTGGCGTTGGGAGTTTTCCCAATCGAGACGACGTAGTTTGACCCGCAAAATAGCAGCCTGTATAGGATCTAACCGGGAGTTCATACCAGCCACATCGCTGATGTACCGCTGCCGCCAGCCATACTGCCGCTGCACAGCCATCTCCTCAGCCAGTTTGGCATCATTGGTAACCACAATGCCAGCATCGCCTAACGCGCCCAGGTTTTTAGTGGGATAGAGGCTAAAGGCTGCCAGATGCCCCCACGTGCCGACTTTGCGATCGTTTAGCATTGCCCCGTGTGCTTGAGCGCAATCCTCAATCACATAGAGTCCGTGGCGATCGGCAAGCGCCATAATAGCTGGCATATTAGCTGGGTGCCCATAGATATGCACAGGAATGATGGCTTTCAGTTGTCCCATCGCTGGGTTGCTTTGCACGGAGGCGATTGCTGCTTCCAGGCAACGTACATCCATTGTGAAACTGATCGGGTCAATATCAACCATGAGCGGTGTAGCACCCACTAGCTCGATCGCTGCCACAGTTGCCACTGCCGTATGAGACACCGTAATCACAACATCACCAGAACCAACTCCGCAGGCTCGCAGTCCCACCTCTAGCGCATCTGTTCCATTAGCCACTCCAATGGCATGATTGATACCGATGTAAGCCGCAAACTCCTGCTCAAAGGCTTCAACTTCCTGCCCAAGAATATAGAAACCACTGTCTAGCACACGCTGAATAGCAGCATCGATTTCAGCCTTGTTCGCTAGATAGCTTGCCTTTGGATTGGTTTGCAAGATCATCGTTTGCTCATCTTTGGTCATAACATCCTTGGTCATAAATAGTGCTCCAGATTTTCTCGATAAAACCGCAATGTTTTTGCCAAACCATCCTGCAGAAAAACTTGGGGTTTCCACCCGATGATCGACCGAATCAAGCTGTCATCGCTGTAATAATCGCCAATATCAATTCGCTTTCGCTCGGGTGGAAACTCTCGAATGACAAATTCCCCACCGCCGTTTGCCTCGATTAACGTTTTGGCTGTATCCCGTAGACTGACAACCCGATCGCCACCCAAATTAAAGATTTTGCCTTCCGCATCACGACTCATAGCGGTCATTAGCAGTGCATCAACCACATCATCCACATAGGTGTAGTCGCGCAATTGCTCCCCTCCCCACACCTCGAAGGGTTTGCCTTCAACTAACAGCCGAATCCAGATTCCTAAAAACGTTTGACGGGCATCCTTAATCCGCATACCAGGACCATAGGTGTTTGTAAGGCGCAAGGCACTAGCGCGGATGCCATAGACATTGTTGTAAAGAATGTGATACCACTCGCCTGCCATTTTGTTGATACCATTCACGTCTACTGGACGGAGTAAATGCTTTTCATCTACAGGCAGGTAGTCTGGTTTACCGTAGAGTTGGCGGGTACTGGTGAAGACAATGCGAATCGCTGGGTTGTATTTACGACAAGCTTCTAAAATTGAAAGCTGGGCGCGGCAGTTAATTTCCAGATCAGTAAATGGATCATTCATTGAGTCCAAGTGGCTTGTCTGACCTGCCAAGTTGAACAGGTAGTCCATTTCTCGGACTAGGTAACGCATGCTGTACTCGTCCCGCACATCCGAGATGTTGACCTTAACTTTGTCTTGAATGTCAGCAACGTTAAATAGATTCCCCCCATACTCTGGAATGAGGCTATCGACAATCTGAACCTCTGCTCCTAGCCCAACCAACCGCCGTGCCAAATTGCTCCCAATAAAGCCCATGCCTCCGGTAATGAGAACCTTCCGCCCAACAAAATAGTCTTTAACCATAGTCCAGCCTTAACGTTAAGATTTAGTAAATTCCTACTTGGACGACATCGACGAAAACTGAGTTACTGCTGCATACATGCAACGATCGCGCTGTGGTCAGGACGAACACTGGCAAGATGGTATGGTCACATCATCCTGAAGCTGTGGAGCGAATCGACGACTGTCTTTGCTAGAGAGATTGCCATGAACGAGCATGAGTTTTTGGTAACCATGTGAGCGGTTGAGTCAAAGGCAGTATCTCTTTGTAAAACCTCTAGTAAGAGCGATCGCTGGTCACTCCTTAGGTTAAGAAGGAGTATTCAGGTCTCGTTCAATGGTATCAAGCCTGCTGCACAAATCTTTATAACAGCTTGAATACTGAAACTTGCGGAAAGGTAATCAAGCAAGATTATCAAATGGGTAAGAAATGATTATGCTTCCACCATTTTCGATGCGTAGTATCAGCTTGGTTGCTATTACTGTAGCCTTCCAAAAGTGAATATGCAGCAGTGCTTAGGGTGAGTTTGAGCTGAATCTGGTTAAGGCTGCTGTCTTCGATACGAGGAGAAGCCATACTATGCAGGCACATAAGGCTGAAAATGTGATATTTATCACGATCTGAACTTGAATACTCAAACTTGTGAAACCGTGGATTGTTTACTCATTCGTAATGCCGTGGATTGAGAATTTTTGCAGTAATTTTTAGCAAGAGATTGGCTAGGAATTGAAGTTCGCATAACTTAATGCAGCCAAGAGAAAAACTTCATTAAAGTTAAAATTTTGCTTAGCTTAGCTGCCAACTAAACACTCTTTGCGTATTTGTCATGCACACATAATATTCAGGCTACTCTGAGTTTCGACAGACCACAATTGTTTGTGGTGAACTAAACAGTAATTTTACTCAAGCTTTATTAACTGGATCTCTGACGGTAAGAAAACGCACAGGAAGGCGATCATAGCTTTACAAGTGACCTTGTCATTACGGTCGCTGCTATTGGTCTGACAGCCTGTCATGCTCATAGCACTTTGAGAGAACGCTTGATAGAGCGCTAGAAGACTATAGTTCCCCTATAGCTCCGACAGCTAACATTCGATGCTCATGCCGAGCTATGCCTAACTAGGAGTTAAGGTTCCGGCATTGAGCCGCTCAGCATAGAATGGAAACAGAGGCTTGTTTAGATCTGAATCTCAGGAGTAATGTCTGTGACCACAACGACTGCTTCAAGCCAGGCGACTGTGCTATCGCCCAGCTACAATTTGCCGATCGCGCTAGTGTCCTTAGCAGCCCCCTTGCTATTCATACAAGTTTGGGTCAGTCTAGTGACGGCGTTGTTTGGTTTGTTTTTGCTGTTTCAAGCAGCGACCTTACGCCTTTGCTTTACGGAAACAGCGCTTGATATTGAGCGCGGACAGACGCTAATCCGGCGTTTTCCTTATCATGACTGGCAGAACTGGCGTATTTTTTGGCTACCTATTCCAGTCCTCTTTTATTTCAAAGAAGTTAACAGCATCCACTTTTTGCCAGTCCTCTTTGATCCCAAAGCGCTACAGACTTGCCTGGATGCTCATTGCCCTCGTATTTCCTAAGCGCCAGTTGTGAGTTGGTAGATGTTAGGCTCCAGCGCGTTCTAGCTATAACGACCAACAACTTGAATTTGCATTGACTATGAACTCAGACGAATTACCGATCGCTGCGGCAGCAGACACACGCCAGTCCGAATCCACTGCTGATGAACCTGAACGGGAAGCAGTGACTGATCTTACTGCTACGGAGCCTTTAGGAATACAGGAGGCATCGGCACAGGCACTGATAGAAGAAGAAAGAATACCGCTGCTGGAACGGGTTGAAACTGAGCAGGCATTGCCATCGATCGTCACTGGCACGTCAGCTACTGTCACCGAAGTTGGTCAACGGGTCGCAGATCTCCAGCGTCGAGAACAAACGCTAAGACGAGAGATTGCTGCTTTGCAAGCATCACAGGCGCGTCTACAGGAAGAAACGGCAGCCGCACAAGCAGCGATGGGGCGGCTTGTGCAGGAAGGACTGAAAGAGCTAGAACAACGAAAGCAATCACTGCAAATTAGTGTCGAGCAGCTAGAGCGTCGTCAAGAACGGATTCGTAGTGAGATGCGAACGACATTTTCAGGCGTTTCACAGGATTTAGCGATCCGTGTGCAGAGCTTTAAGGACTACCTGGTTGGTAGTTTACAGGACTTAGCACTAGCTGCGGAACAACTGGATCTACCGCAGCCTGGAAAAGCAATGGCGCAAAGTATCGATCGAACGACTCCGAAAGAAGACCGAACATCCCAGTCGGCGACAACGCCGCAGTTTGCTGAACAGAGTTTTCAAGAGCAGACGAAAAAAATTCGCAATCTGCTGGATCAATACCGCAATCGACCAGACTATTACGGTTCTGCGTGGCAGTTGCGCCGGACGTTTGAGCCGATTCATGCTGAACGCGTCTCAAACTGGTTTTTTACTCAGGGTGGACGGGGCGCTGTGCGAACGATGGGCAGCCGCTTGCAAAATATTCTGATTGCCTCGGCGACGATCTCGATTTTGCATACGCTGTATGGCGATCGCTTGCGTGCTCTTGTCCTTGCTCAATCTCCTGAACGGTTAGGTGAATGGCGGCGTGGTTTGCAAGACTGTCTCGGTATCACCCGCAGTGAGTTTGGTCCAGAGCGCGGCGTTGGTTTGTTTGAAGACCCCATGCCACTGGCGCAAAAAGCCGATCGCTTGATGAAAGACGGGCTAATGCCGCTCATCATTATTGATGAAACAGAAGAGGATATTAGTCTGTCGCTACTGCAATTTTCGCTCTGGCTGGCGTTCGCACCAAACCCTCAAGCGGCAACCTATTCGTATTAAAGTTGTTAGGGATTAGTTTTTAGTGCGATCGCCGCGAATGACTAGCTCTGCCATTACGGATTAAGGAAACCAAGCAATGACACTCTGGCTTGCCTTGAATGGACTGCTGCTCATTGGGGCATACCTGCTTGGCTCGGTTCCGCCGGGGTATTGGGCGGGACGACTCCTGAAAGGCATTGACATTCGGGCGCACGGCTCTGGCTCGACGGGTGCTACGAATGTATTGCGGACAGTGGGTAACGTTCCAGCTCTCGTGGTGCTATTGGTCGATATTTTGAAAGGGGCAGTGGCGATCGCGGCTGTCCGATCGTTCTATACCTTTGCCGATGCCCACGCTCTGATACCGTCGATCGATGCGACTATCTGGCTGCCTTGGATCGTGACTTTAGCTGGCATGGCAGCGTTATTGGGTCACAGCAAATCAGTCTTTCTTGGCTTTGCTGGAGGCAAATCGGTTGCAACAAGTTTGGGAGTGTTGCTGGCGATCAGTTGGGTGGTTGGTCTAGGCACTTTGGCAGTGTTCGCCATGATGCTGGCAGTGACAAGAATTGTGTCGCTGAGTTCCATTGCAGGGGCGATCGCTGTTTCTGGCTTCATGCTCCTCACACATCAGCCTTTGCCTTACATCCTGTTTGGTCTTTTAGGCGGAGTTTACGTGATCCTCCGCCACCGCGCCAACATCCAACGCTTGCTGACTGGCTGTGAGCCTCGGTTAGGACAAGCAATCCCAGAAGTCAATAGCCCGCCACCCTCGTGAGGGAGATTTGAAGTTGCGGAGGGTTTTGCGGATAACTAGCTAATAGCTCTTCTCAACTTAAAGAGCCTATTAAACGATACGATCTTAGAAATTTAAGCCTTGGCTTTGCTTTACAATGATGCTCAAAATTATCGATCATTTTGACAGTAGTTTCACCCTTGACCCAGACGCTAAAGCGGTGTTGTTTGAGTTGCTTAAAAGTGATACCTTTCTTCAGCAGGTGGCTCAACAGGCACAGTCTCAAGCGGTTATCTTTACAGAACTGTTGTTTCAACCTGTTCCTTATAGTGCCGCAACTCCGAAAGGGATGCCAGCCGAGTTCGAGAAATTCCAAAATACCGCCGATTACGTGATTATCAACGTGCCGCCCAACTTTATGTTTAAGGCGAAGATTTTCAAGCCCAGTCGGCTTTGTGCGATCTATCGAAAGGCTAAAGGCTAAAAATTAATCTTTCATCCTTTATCCTTTCCAATATGCCCGAAACCCCTACGCTCTCCAGTCTAGAGTTCTTTTCCTATATCGACGATCGCGGTCAACTGCCAGAACAATTTCAGGGCAAAGTCGGTGTGTATGCCATTTTTGATCAACAGCAAACGCTGCAATACATTGGCTATTCGCGGGATGTGTATTTAAGCCTCAAGCAGCATTTAGTGCGCCAACCGGAGCAGTGTTATGGGTTGAAGGTGCAGACGATCGATCGCCCTAGTCGCACGATCCTAGAGGAAATCCGAACAGCCTGGATTAGCGAGAATGGCTCGGTGCCAGCAGGAAATGGTGCGGATGAAGGCAAGTGGACGCAGGCGATCGATGCCAAGCTGCAAATGACACCGGAGGAGCAGGCTAGTTATGCGGGGGCGATCGATGAACTCACCCAAATGAAAGTCCTTAAGCAAGTGGCTCGTCGAGCGGAGGCAGCTATCCTTGAGGTGCTGAAAGTTCGCGGCGTTCAGGTTGACATTCGCTTCAACCCTAAGCTGAAAGAAGAAGGCTTGTTAGATCTGAAGTAGCGATCGTGCTATGACGCAAGGCGCGGTTAATCTGCTGACTGATCCCGCTCAATCTGGCTAATTCTCTCCCTGAAAATCGCCTCAACTTCGCGCTCAGGATCAGCCATGTCGTAGGGGTAAGGATACCAGGGAGCATTTGGATCACGGCGGCTCATTAAAACCTGCAACGCTTCGTGAAACGCTTCATCGTTGTTCCGATGCTCTGAGATGTACTGCTTAAGTTCAGCGTTAGTCAGTTGATTCAGATCTTGAGTCATATAACAAAGTCCCAATTTCCATCTGATCGAATCACAAGTGAGATGTTGTCGCTTAATCCACCTTGAATGTAGATTGTCTTAGCCCTCTGGTCATACCGAAAAACGTTGATGGGTTGAAACAGATTAGAAAGCAGTTGACAGACAAACATGGCTGCTTCTGCTTGTGCACGTGTTGGCAAGTGATCACTCCTATCAGTACAACATTAGCGCACTGCTACTCAACCCCACACCCCATACCCTACGGATCAACCCAGCGATCGTCTGACTTGATTAAATTAATTAATTCTTCAACACCTTGCGCTTCGGGTACCTTCTTAATCTCATCGCGTCCACGATAGAGAGAAATCCAGCCTGCTTGCTTGCCCACATAGCCGTAATCTGCGTCTGCCATTTCACCGGGACCGTTGACGATGCAGCCCATCACGGCAATGTTCAAGCCTGTCAGGTGACTGGTGGCTTCACGTACCTTATGCAGCACTTCTTCAAGATTGAAAAGGGTGCGTCCACAAGAGGGGCAGGCGACATACTCCACCATCGTGCGGCGGAGTCCAAGCGCTTGCAGAATGCCGTAGCAGACGGGAATTTCTTTTTCGGGTGCTTCGGTGAGAGACACGCGAATGGTATCGCCGATCCCTTCTGCCAGCAGCGTACCAATGCCAGCAGTGGACTTGATGCGACCATATTCACCGTCACCTGCTTCGGTTACGCCCAGGTGTAAGGGGTAAGCCATACCTAGCTCGTCCATGCGCTTGACCATGAGACGATTAGCGGCAAGCATGACAGGTACTCTGGATGCCTTGAGCGAGAGTTCTAAATGGTAATAGTCAAGGGATTCGCAGATGCGGATGAACTCCAGCGCCGACTCGACCATACCTTCGGGCGTGTCGCCGTAGGTAAACATCATCCGTTCTGCTAGAGAGCCATGATTTACTCCAATCCGCATGGATTTGTTCTGGTCGCGGAGTGAGATGACGAGAGGTTTTAGCGTTTCGCGGATCTTCTCGCCAATGTCGTCAAATTCGGTTTGGGTATACTCAGTACGATCGCTCTTCGGCTTCTCAAACACATACAAACCGGGATTAATCCGCACATTATCAACGTGCTTGGCAGCTTCTAACGCAATCTTCAGCCCATTGTGGTGCACGTCCGCAACCAGTGGCACAGGTTGATACGTTGCAAGCAGACGACGCTGAATCTCCTCCATTGCCTTAGAGTGCGCCATGCTGGGGACGGTCACGCGCACAATCTCGCAACCGATTTCGTGGAGACGGCGAATTGCCGCGACTGACCCCTCAACATCCAGGGTGTCTTCATTGATCATGGACTGGACGGCAACGGGGTGATTCCCACCGATCGTAATGCTGCCGACGGGCACTGAACGCGTTTTGCGACGCTGAATCGATGTGTCAGTAGAGACGACTGTAGGAGCCGTGGAGGCAGTAGGACTGGGCAGAGTTTGCATATACTGTGCGTAAAACTTGTCAGCAAGACAGGATGAGTTGTCCCTGTCTCTACAGATTGCCACAGATAGGACAAGTTTGACGGTTAAGACGTGACAAAACTTTGTGTATGCAAGCGCCTCTGACCACACTGAATAACTCAGTGTTTGATCGTTGACGATCGCACTCAATCTTATCGCGTAGCGCTACGAGCCTCTTCGCGGGGTTTTGCCTTATTTACCTTAAGCTGACGACCCATCCATTCGGCACCGTCCAAAGCCGCGATCGCCGCATCTTCTTGAGCATCCTCAGCAAGCTCCACAAAGGCAAACCCGCGCATACGTCCCGTTTCGCGATCGGTTGGTAATGAAATGCGCCTCACTGTACCGTATTCAGCGAAGACTTCCGTGAGATCGTCAGGGGTTGCTTGATAGGACAAGTTGCCAACATAAATAGTCATGGGCGGTGAGTGAGCGAGTGGAGGATTAAAGGGTTCGTACAGAACCATCAATCCGGTGATAGCACACCCCTCCCACCTCATTCTGAAAAGTCTGATACCTGTGAGGCTCAACTTATACCACTTCCAACGGATCATTGTGAGCAAAGAGCCTTGAGTGTCTTAATCGATCGAAATTGACTTGGGTGCACCACTATTGCCATTGTGGGTACCCATTGCCGAGGGATAAACACTATCTGACTGCTGATCAAGCCAGCTTTTAACGGGGTCTTCTGAAAGGTTGAGGCGAAACAGCCCCGATAAGAAGCCACCTAGAAACGCAACAGGCTGTTGCGAAAGCTCTTTCCAGACGGGGGTTAGTTCATCAAGAAACACGAATAGATCTCCTTTAGGTGATAGGTTTAGTGCGTTGGCAGACCGTTTCAGTAGTTGGTTATCAGCGTGCAAGTAGCTAATCAATGGTCAGCTATATCTGTCAGCTATATCTGTACAAGCCACCAACTGGGCGCTCAGCCTCAACTCTTTGGTGATTGTAGCGCGAAGCGAATCGGCTTATGGGGCTAGGAGTCATCATTGGAGCTATACCGATTCAATTTGAAGCATTGCCTTTGTAGAAGAGAGCTTTAGGTCTACTCTACAAAGGCAAGTTACGGCACACAAAGAATAAGGGCAAAACGTGAGATACTCCTCCGGTTGTACCATTTCACTAAACTGCGGCTACACATGCAAGCTTCGGCTAGCGGTCAGCGGTCAGCAGCAAGAACGAATCTGTAGGGCGATTTTATAGAATTGGTATTACTTTGCCTGAAACGGTGTGTATTTGCCGCCCAAGCCCTCAACGATAACCTCTGTGTTTGCAAGCAACATCTTCTGGTAAGTATCACCCTCGCTGCCTTTCTCGCCCAGTCCATCCGTAAACAGTGTGCGATCGGCAACCCTGACACGCGCTTCTTTTGCCACCGATTCAATCAGCTTCGGATTAATGCTTACCTCGGCAAAAATGGTTGGCACTTGCGCTGTTTGAATTGCTTTTACCAGTTCCTTGACTCGCGTTGGCGTGGCTTTTTCGTCAGTGCTAACACCTTGTAAAGCGCCAATGACAGGAATGCCATATGCTCTGGCATAGTAGCCAAAGGCATCATGAGTTGTCACTAGTTTCCGTTGCGCCGATGGGATGGTAGCAATTTCAGCTTTAATCCAGGTGTTGATTTGGGTTAACTCATCGATCAGTTTTTTGCTGTTAGCAGCGTAGAGAGCGGCTTGTTTTGGTTCCAGTTGCGTCAAGTTCTTGCTGATGACTGCCGCCAGTTGAGCACCGTTTGCAGCATTGTGAAACACATGGGGATCAGCTTCGGTTTTGCCGTCTTCTTCAAATTCTTGCGGTTTTGGCACAGCCACTTCATCGATCGCAATCTTGGGGGCAGTATTAGAGCTTGCCTTGATCAACCGGATCAGCTCAGGCTCAAAGTTGTAGCCACCATAAAAGATAAGCTTTGCCTGCTCGATCGCCTTGCTATCATCCGGTTTTGGTTTGTACTCATGAGCGTCAACACCCCTATCAATCAGGCACTTAAGATTCACTGTGTCGGCGGCAATTTGCTGGGTGAGGTCACAAATAACAGTATTAGTCGCTACAACCAATGGTCGATCGCCTTTCGTCACTGGACTGCTTGTCGTTGTGGCGTTAGTGGTCGCAGATGCCGATGGGCTTACAGATAGGGGCGTTGGTGTAGAAACACAGCCGCCTAACCCAAGCAACAGCGACAGCGCTGTTAACCCTCCGATTTGGTTCCATTGCTTCAGCATAGGTTTACACCGCATGATACTTCTAGTATGGTGATGAAAATGATTCTCATTCCAGCTAAATCGTCATGCTACAGGTTCAGCAACTCAGTGTCAATTACCGCCATTTGCAAGCACTGGAGGCGATCGGTTTCAAACTGCCCGTTGGCTCACTGGTAGGGCTGATTGGTCCGAATGGAGCAGGCAAAAGCACACTGATTAAGGCGCTACTAGGGTTGATCCCGATTCAGGAGGGACAGGTGCTTTACGACGGTATACCGCTGAAACAGCAACGTCAGCGAGTTGCTTACGTGCCGCAGCGATCGCAAATCGATTGGGATTACCCGATCACAGTTTGGCATGTGGTGATGATGGCGCGAACGACTCATGCTGGTTGGTTTCGTTCACACAGTCGTCAATCGCGAGACATCGTTAGAGATGCCCTCAAACGGGTTGAACTGTTAGATTTGCGCGATCGCCCAATTGGAGAGCTTTCTGGGGGACAGCAACAGCGGGTCTTTCTGGCACGGGCGATCGCGCAACAAGCCGATTTGCTGCTGCTAGATGAACCACTCGCGGCTGTTGATAAAAAAACTGAAGCGTTAATTTTCCAAATTTATGATGAGCTTAAGGCACAGAGCAAAACTCTCCTGGTAAGCTGCCATGAGTGGGGTGGCATTCTCGATCACTATGATCAACTACTCTTGCTCAACCAACGGCTAGTGGCACATGGCTCACCCGCAGAAGTCATGACCCAGAAGAATATTCAAACTGCCTATGGCATTCCACCCGCGCTGCCGCATTTTCATGATTCACTAGAAAGCAACTTCTTTTGTTAGAAGTAGCAGTGAGCAGTCAGAAGTCAGGAGCAGGGGAAGCAGAAGGAGCCAGAAGAATTCAAAACTCCATTGCCTCACTGTCTTTGCCTCCCCTGCCCCTCATCCCCCCATTCTCTTCATTCCCTCCCCTCCCCATGCTCAACTGGCTACTGGAGCCGCTTGGCTTTGAATTTATGCGAAATGCTCTGGCAGTCGGCGTTCTGATCGGGATTTTGTGCCCTGTTATCGGCGCTTACCTGATTGTGCAGCGGATGTCGCTTTTAGGGGACGTGATGGCGCACTCGGTGCTACCAGGACTGGCGATCGCCTCTTTTCTGCGGATCAATATCTTGATTGGTGCCTTTGTTTCTGGCATCGTCAGTGCTTTTGTCATTGCCTGGATTCGCTCTCAAACTCGCATTAAAGTCGATGCAGCGATGGCGATCGTGTCCAGCAGCTTTTTTGGCTTGAGCATACTGCTGATTACGCTCTTACGCAACAAGCTCGATTTGGATAGCTTCCTGTTTGGTGATATTTTGGGCGTGACCTGGCAGGATGTGGTGGAGACAGCGCTGGTTACTGCAACGGTGTTACTGCTAGTGAGGCTTTTTTACAAGGAGCTTTTGTTTTACACCTTTGATCCGTTGGGAGCACGGGCGATCGGGTTACCAACAGAACGCCTTTACCTGGGTTTAATGGCTGCTGTCACGCTCACGATTATTGCTAGTATGCAAATAGTGGGTGTTGTTCTCGTTGTCGCCATGCTCGTTGGACCAGGAACAACTGCCTATTTGCTGGTTAAAGAACTGCATCAAATGATGGGCTTGGGTGCAGTGATTGGTGTCGTTGCCAGTATCAGCGGTATGTATACCAGCTATTATTTAAATGTGCCGTCGGGACCCTGCATTGTGTTAATCAGTTTTGGGTTGCTGCTACTGGCGCTTCTGTTTAGCCCGTCTCAGGGACTGCTAACGCAGCGCGATCGTGCTTAGAGGATGTTTTAAAAGTCCAGATGCGTGTAGCATTGGCGACTGAAGTCGCGGCTACACGCACAAAACCTACCTACGCAGGTGATAAAACCCTTACTCTGCGGTAGTCCGCGCAGGCGGACTTTGTTTACGTAGTCGCGGTTTTAACCGCCAGACACTTTTCAAACAACCTCTTAGCTCGACTTTATCCAATTAGGCAGCGTAGCACAATAGGCTGAAACAGC
>NZ_JCACKI010000009.1:0-120964 GCF_059505325.1 Tildeniella sp. | reverse complement strand
CTGCTGTTTCAGCCTATTGTGCTACGCTGCCTAATTGGATAAAGTCGAGCTTAGAACTCTGTGAATGCAGCTTAGAACTCGGAACATTGACATCAGAACTGAGAGCGTTGAGCTTAGAACTCGGAGGGTCGCGCCTGGAGCTTGAAAGAGGTGATCAAAAACCCGATTTCTGGAGCAATTTGTTAAGACGTTCCTGTAACCTCTTGCAAGAAACTGAGTTTTTACCTCTAGCGCCAACGATCGCGCCATTCGTGCAGGTGAGGGTAGAGAGACTGAAAGCGCTCCCAGGCAGCCATAAGATTGGCATCGGGCGATCGTGGCATCACAGGGTTGGGCTGGATTGGCACCTGAGGCAGCGCTTGCACATCGGCATAGATGCCACTCCCCATACCTGCCAGAATCGCAGCACCACGAGCGGAGGCAGCGGAAACCGTCACGCCATACAGCGGTACTTGCAGAACATCCGCAAGCAATTGCCGCCAAACAGGTTCTAGAGTGCCGCCGCCTGCCAGTCGTAGTTCGGTAACGTTGCTACCTGTAGCAGCGATCGCCTCCAGTCCCTGCTTAATCGCAAACGCAACGCCTTCAAGCGCTGATCGCATCAGGTGCGATCGAGTGTGATGCAAGCCCAACCCAACCCATGCACCGCGCGCATTCGGATCGAGGTGAGGCGTTCGTTCGCCCGTAAAGTAGGGCAAGAACGTCAGCCCTTCGCAGCCAGGAACAACGTTAAAAGTGTCAGCGTACACCTGCTGCCAGCTCAAATCCAAAAGGTGGCGCACCCATTCCAGTGCCAGTCCTGCGTTTTGCATGGCGGCGAGGGTATACCACTGGTCAGGAAGTGCAGTGCGATACAGATGTGTGCGAATCGGTGAATCGGCGATCGGCTGCGATCGTGGCGTAACAATCTGCGCTCCAGAACCGACGGTTAGCTGCATAGTGCCTGACGTTAAAAGACCACTACCCAACATGGCAGCCGCCGTATCAGCCGCGCCTGCAATGACGGGCAACCCCGATCGCAAGCCGAGATGTGCGGCAGCGACAGCGGTTAGGGTTCCTGCAATACAGGTGGAGGGTATCAGGGTTGGCAACCAATCAGAACGAAGATGCAGTGCATCTAAAACATCGATCGCCCAGCAATCATGCAATACATCGTAAAGCAGCGTTCCAGACGCATCCGATGCCTCAGCAGCGACCGCTCCAGTCAATTGCAAGCGTAGCCAGTCTTTGGGTTGAAGCGCCCAACGAGCCGTTGCATAAACGTCTGGTTCCTGCGCCTGTAACCACAGCAAGGTTGCACCTGCCATCCCTGTCGTCACGGGGTTAGCAAGCTGTTTCTGCAATGTGGGAGACAGCGCACGGTAACGATCGAGTGCGTGGCTCGATCGCGTGTCTGCCCAGAGAATGGCAGGACGCAGCGGTTCACCCTTCGCATCCGTCAGCACCACGCCATGCATTTGACCCGAAAGCCCGATCGCCTCCACATGATCGTCTGGCATACAGTCGCCCTGATTCTGCATGACTGTGCTGACCGCGATCGCTACTGCTTCCCACCATGCGGCTGGATGCGTCTCCGCCCATCCTGGCTGTGGTGCTTGTACCTTGTAGGCATGAGAAGCTTCAGCAATGACCGTGCCATCGATCGCCAACAGCAGCGCTTTCGCCGACCCCGTACCTAGATCAAGACCGAGCAACATAGGTAGAGAGGCTAAAAGCTTGTAGAAAAATAACTGCACCGCTGGGGTAGCTATCAGCTATTAGCTATCAGCTATCAGCTATTAGCTATCAGCTATCAGCTATCAGCTATCAGCTATCAGCTATCAGCTATCAGCTATTCCAACGTTACTAGATGTAACCCAGAAAGCTAGGTCGTATCCACTGGCTGCTGGCATCCTACGCTGACCGCTGACCGCTGACCGCTGACCGCTCTAACCGCTGACCGCTGACCGCTGACCGCTGACCGCTGACCGCTAACCGCTGACCGCTGACCTTACTTCCCGACAGACTCTAAGCACTTTGAAAGACTTCATTAGAGAACATTTCTGTGAGTGCGCCCAAGTAGGGTAGAAAAATTGCTACGTCATTGGGTGAAAGACGATCGTGCATTTCCCAGCCGATCGCCTGTAGCATCTCCTGGACAAGCCTCCAACTTACTTTCAAGCGTGGATACAGCATGGCGCAGAGAGGAAACAACTCACGCTGTACAGACTCGATGCTATCTTCCAGCACACACAAGCAGAGGTAGACCTGAAACATCTCCACATCACGGATGCTGGACGTTCTTACCTGTGGGGAACTGAGTAATCCGCTGTAGGTCGCATAGTTAGGAGATTGACGACACGCTTGCCTACAGACTTCCTGGGCAATCCGGGTGCTGATTGGCAATAGGTGCTGCACGCTTCGTAGAGCTGGAGACGTTTGTGGATGATTGCCAGCCGCTTCATAAGCAGCCCGAAGCGGCATATATAAATGGTCATCCATCACTTTGAAGTAAGGTTCTAGCAGTAGTCGCTCTGCCGATGAGAGGCTTTCGAGCAGCGTTTGTCCGGTGTAGTGAAACTGCATACTGACGAAGCCGATCGCCCGTGGATCATCCGCTGTATACTTCTGCCGCACTCGCCCAAACTCGCCGCCAACCAGCACCGACAGGCGACGAGGGGTGACGCGATCGCCATAGGCAACCAACGCTTTCTCAAACAACGCATGAGAATCAGCCGCAATTTGCCAAGGATTAATTACGTTTAGATCAATGCCATGACGACGGACTTCTTCGGCTAGGAGGTTTTCGGTCAACGACCATGCCTGGGCACTGGCTAACTTCAGGTTTTGCTTCAAATGATTGGCTGTACGAACGCGCCCTTCCTGTGACGCAATCTCGGCTAAATCAGCACTTTTGCGAAGTCGCTCTGCCTCATCACGGGTGGTCACAGAGATAATGTAATTCTTTGCCCAGAGCGCTGCTAAAGACGAAATTTTGGTTGGCGTTTTTCCAAGTTTCGACTCTGCAATGGAGTTTTTAGCGTCAAGAGACTGAGATTGCGTCGAAGTGGATGCAGCCGAAGGAGCCATTTTCTTATCCAAACTCATCATGATTAAACCAGCCAATCAGTACAGAGAGAGCACACATATCGGACTCTACTTTGGGGGCATGGTTGAGTCCTACTTGGAAATTGGAATCAGTATGCTGTACGTAGGTATCAGAAAACAACGACTCAGTTACGATTATTTACTTTTAATTAGGATTAGTTAATGTTGCTTGCGTAGAAATGCTTGAGCACCTGTTACGAATGGCTACATCTGCACTCAAGACGGACAGAGATCGGCTGCATAAGCGGACACCAGACTCAATGTGTGGAAGTCTAAAAGCCATTTGACCACTAAATTTCAAGATTAAATTCTGACTAAAAAATTCGCAATGCTAACGAATCAAAGCACCCAATTTGTAGCGTGGTTTCTGAGCCTTTTTATACTGTGTACACTGCCAACTGTAGCTGCACCGCTTGTTACTAAGAACGTTGCACTCGTCGCGTTCAATCTTCGCCAACAGCAACAAGAAGACCCGGCGATCGTGCTCCAGAAGCTAGCGCAAGCAGACGTAGTTTACTTAGGCGAAACTCACGATCGCCCTGCCGACCATCAGGCACAGCTTGAAATCATTCAGGCATTGCAGCGGTTGCGACCCAAACTGGCGATCGGTATGGAAATGTTTCAGCGCCCCTATCAATCGGTCTTAAATCGCTACTTAGCAGGTGCGCTCACAGAGGCGGAACTGCAAGCCCAGAGTCAGTATCAAAAACGCTGGGGCTACCCCTGGAACTACTACGTACCGATTCTCCGTTTCGCCCAAAGCAACCAGTTGCCTGTTGTTGCACTCAACACTCCCACAGAGGTTACTCGTAAAACCGCTCGCACCGGGCTGGAGAGTCTGACGTTAATCGAACGACGTTTCATTCCCCCTCCATCGGCAGTCGTTCTCGGTCCGCAGGCGTATCGCGATCGCATCCAACAAATTCATGCTGATCATAGTGGCAGCGCGAGCGTCAATTTGGAGCGATTCTTTCAGGCACAAGTGCTTTGGGACGAAACGATGGCTGAACGCATCGCCCAAACGCTGCAACAACAGCCAGGAACACTCGTGGTCGTTCTGGTCGGTCAGGGACACATTCTTTACGGAGACGGCATTCCAAAGCGGGTTGCTCGACGAGTTCAGGGAATCCGATCGCGCACACCGCTCACTCAGATTTCGCTCCTACTGAATGCTGATGTACCAGAGATTCGGCGCGATCGCCAAATTGCTGACTACATCTGGTCTGCGTCAGCAAAGTCTGAGGAGCCGTGATGTCGATTACGAAATACTCTCACAATAAGCTTGCACTTTCTGCCCTGTGGATAGTACGATGGGAGACTGTGTTAATTAAAGCGACCCATGCCAAAGCTAAAATCTCGCAAAGCAGCCGCTAAGCGCCTGAGAGCCAGCGGAACTGGGAAAATCATGCGCCGCAAAACGTTCAGAAGTCACCTGCTTGAGCACAAAAGCGCTTCTCGCAAGAGACGGCTTGCAGGCGTAGCGGTCGTCAACGAACGGGATGAGGCGAACGTTCGCCTGATGCTTCCTTATCTTTAAGATTGAGTGACTCGTGTTGAGTTAAGCTGTTTAGCTCGACTGTCGCTCAAATTCAGACCGCCAGTTTAAGATTTAGAACCTCAAGGACTTTGTAACGATGACACGGGTAAAGCGCGGCAATGTCGCTCGCAAGCGCCGCAAAAAGATTCTGAAGCTGGCGAAAGGGTTCCGGGGATCGCACTCTCGGCTGTTCCGCACAGCAAATCAGCAGGTCATGAAGGCACTGCGAAATGCCTACCGCGACCGTCGTAAACGGAAGCGCGATTTTCGTCGCCTCTGGATTACCCGCATTAATGCGGCTTCGCGTCAGCACGGCTTGAGCTACAGCCAGTTCATGGGTAGTCTCAAGAAGGTAAATATTCAAATCAACCGCAAAATGCTGTCACAGATGGCAATTCTTGATCCGGCTGGTTTTAGCAAGGTTGTAGAAGTCGTGAGCCAAGCGGTAAAGAAGGCAGCCTGAGATAGATTTTGCTGCTGGCATGACGATGAAACTGTCTACGCTTTTTAGCGGTATTTTAGGCTTTGGCGTTGTGGGGTCACTGTTTTCAGTGATCCCACTTTGCGTGGCAGCGGATCTGCAAACGATTCAGCAGCGCGGGCGTTTGATTGTGGCAGTTAAAGCCGATCTTCGTCCTCTAGGTTTTCGAGCAAACGGCGGTCAGCTTCAGGGGTTAGAAATTGACATTGCCCAGCGGCTGGCACAGGAGCTACTGGGACGAAAAGACGCTCTTGAGCTTCAGACTGTCAGCAACCCGGATCGTCTTGCTGCCGTGTTGGGCGGCAAAGTCGACATTACAATCGCCCATGTGACTGGCACATCCTTGCGATCGCGCCTGGTTAGCTTGAGCGTCCCGTATTATCTGGATGGCACTGCCCTTGTCACTCGTGATGCCTCAGTACAGCGTATGGCTGACGTTGGCAAGCGCACGATCGCAGTGCTGGATGGCTCCAGTACCATTGCAACCCTTCGTTATCGCTTGCCCGAAGCCAATCTTATCAGCGTGTCCTCCTACGATGCTGCCCACACGTTGCTTGAAAAGGGCGACGCGATCGCCTTCGCAGGGGATGCCAGCGTCTTAACTGGATGGGTACAGGAGTTTCCGTCTTATCGCCTGCTCACGCCGACCCTTTCGGCAGAGCCACTGTGCATTGTGATGCCAAAAGGGTTGCAATATACTGATTTACACTCACGGATCAATCAAATCATTGCTCGTTGGACAGCCGAGGACTGGCTACGAGAACGCGCTACTTACTGGGGACTACCCTAGTTAGATGAGTCGTACTGCCGCTTCACAAAAGATCAGTTGCCGCTAAGTCACAGCCTCTCTTGCCGCACACCTTTTTGCGGTAAAGTAGATGTGATGCTGCTTTTGACTGTTATACGATCGCTCTACAATCCGATATGAACACCTCATTTCCGATCGTTTATGTTTCCTTATTGCTGGTGTTGCTATCGCTGGCTGGCTGGGCAGTTTTAAGCCAAATCTTGAAGACACGCAAGGTAGAACTAGCGCTTGCGAAGCTTCAGTCGAAGCTTTCTAAAGAGGCAGGCACTGCTCAGGAGTACTACGAACTCGGCAGCATTTATTTAGATAAGAAAATTTATTCTCAAGCCACTATGCTCTTTCAGAAAGCGCTAAAGGCAGACGATTTGCAGGAGCCAGAAAGCCCACCCATTTACAATGCTCTAGGCTTTGCCTACTTTTCTCAAGAACAATACGACTTAGCCATCCGTCAGTATAAGGAAGCACTCAAAATCGAGCCGAACTATGTCACAGCGCTCAACAACATTGGTCATGCGTACGAGCGCAAGCAGCTGGCTGCTCAAGCGTTGGAGGTTTATGAACAGGTTCTAGAAGTAGAACCGAAAAACCCTACCGCCAGCCGTCGTGCTGAATCGCTACGCAAGCGTTTTGTGCCGTCTACTTAGATGACTTGGTGGTTTTGGCGGCTAACGGTTCCACCCATTTCGCTATCCTCGTGTGATGAACCCCTGCTGCAAACGCCGGTTTTTTTTGTTCATTTGTAAGATTGCATGTAATGGTTCTACAGAAGGAAACAAATCCAGTACATAGGATGTTCTAAACTGAAAAGATTGGTGACTGAATCGGAAAAGGAAATCGGCAATGCGACTGTCTCAGATGCTGTTTGTGACGCTTCGAGAAGACCCAGCAGAGGCGGAAATTCCCAGCCATAAGCTGCTGTTGCGAGCAGGCTATATTCGGCGTATTGCAGGTGGTGTTTATGCCTATCTGCCGCTGATGTGGCGAGTCTTGCAGAAAGTATCGCAGATTGTACGCGAGGAGATGGCAGCGGCAGGGGCACAAGAATGTCTGCTGCCTCAGCTTCAACCTGCCGAACTGTGGCGCGAATCTGGACGGTGGGATACTTACACAAAAGCGGACGGCATCATGTTTTCGCTCATCGATCGCCAGCAGCGCGAGATGGGCTTGGGACCAACGCACGAAGAGGTGATCACGACGATCGCCCGTGACATGATTCGCTCCTACCGCCAGTTACCGCTCAACCTTTACCAGATCCAAACTAAGTTTCGGGACGAAATTCGTCCCCGCTTTGGTTTGATGCGTGGGCGCGAGTTCATTATGAAAGATGCCTACTCGTTTGATGCTGATGAAACAGGACTCAAGCGGCAGTATGACAAGATGCATACGGCGTACTGCAATATTTTGCAGCGCTGTGGTCTGGCATTTCGGGCAGTGGATGCCGATTCGGGCGCGATCGGTGGCTCTGGCTCCCAGGAATTTATGGTGCTGGCAGACGCTGGTGAAGATGAAGTCCTTTACACTGACGATGGCAAGTATTCTGCCAACGTAGAGAAAGCGGTTTCTTTGCCTTCGGATGCAGAACCATCGCCCTTCAAAACGTATGAGAAGTTGGAAACTCCTGGCACTGAAACGATCGCGAAACTCGCTCAATTACTCAAATGCTCTCCCAGTGCGATCGTTAAAAATGTCCTTTACCAGGCAGTTTACGATAGCGGTAGGGTAGTTCTGGTGCTGATCAGCCTTCGAGGCGACCAGGAAGTAAACGAAATCAAGCTGCAAAATGAGTTGACGAAGCTGGCAGACCAGTACGGCAGTCAGACCGTTCTGTCGTTGACTGTGCCAGATGCAGAGGCTCAGGAAAAGTGGGCAACAAAGCCGTTACCATTGGGTTACATCGCGCCCAATCTAGACGATTCTTACATCAAAGCTCCCAAACCGATGCCAGCGGGTCAGGTAGCGGTCAATCCTGTGACTCCGAAATTCCTGCGGTTGGTGGATAAGACCGCTACTGAACTGACGCATTTTGTCACAGGCTCTAACGAGTCTGGCTATCACATTGTGGGTGCAAATTGGGGCACAGACTTTGAGTTGCCTAAGCTTGTTGTGGATGTGCGGAAGGCGATCGCGGGCGATCGCGCCCTCCACGATCCCATACAAACGCTGAAAACCGCGAGAGGCATCGAAATTGGACACATCTTCCAGCTTGGCACTAGGTATTCTCAAGCGCTGGGAGCCACGTATACCAATGAACAGGGTGAAGAAAAGCCTCTGGTGATGGGCTGCTACGGTGTCGGTGTCTCTCGTTTGGCGCAAGCGGCGGTCGAGCAATCCTATGACAAAGATGGCATTGTGTGGACCACTGCGATCGCTCCATATCAAGCGATCGTGGTGATCCCCGACATCGCCAAAGCCGAGCAGGTGCAGGCTGCCGAGACGCTCTACGACGAACTCAGTCAAGCGGGGATTGAAACCTTGCTGGACGATCGCAACGAACGGGCAGGCGTTAAATTCAAAGACGCGGATCTGATTGGCATTCCCTACCGGATTGTGACCGGGCGATCGCTCCAGCAAGGCAAGGTCGAAGTCGTCAAACGTGCGACTAAAGAAGCTCAAGAAATCCCACTTGAAGATGTTGTGACGACCTTAAAACAGTGGCTTGCGGAGAAGAACTAAGCTTTGGAATTTCTGACCATCTTTCTCTCTAGCTTGATCACACTGATTGCTCCAGCAGGGTTTGTGGTCGATCGCGTTGCCCAAAATGCCATTCGCAAGCAATTTACCTCTGTCGAACAATTGGAAGTCCGCATTGACAATGCGCCTAGCTACCAGATTGTGCAGGGCAAAGCCGATCGGGTGCGAATCGCCGGACGTGGACTGTTTCTCGCTCAAGACATTCGCCTGGATACACTGGAGCTAGAAACTGATCCAATTCAACTGGATGCCCGTCGGCTGCAACGCGGGAGACCACGCCTGGAAAAACCGCTCCGAGCAGGAGTACGGTTAGTCATCACTCAGGACGATCTGAATCGAGCGCTGCGATCGCCCACCGTCCTCAAACGTCTCACGTCCCTCGGCATCAACGCACTGGGGCAACGAGCAACGAGGCAACGCGTCCAGCAGTATACCTTGCTCAATCCTCGCATTGCCTTGCTCGCTAACCAGCGGCTTCAGATTCAGGCTGAGCTACAGGAAGCGGGTGATCCCGCGACGTTAAAAATCATGGCAGAGTCGGGTATTGAAATCATTGCAGGGCGGCAGTTGCGGCTCATTAATCCGCTGGTGAGGCTCAATGATGAAGCGGTGCCAGAACAGGTGGTGCGATCGATCGCTCAGGGGATCAGCGCACAGTCTGACTTGAGGCAGCTAGAAAAATCTGAAACAACAGCAAGAATTTTGCAATTGCAGGTGACACCCAAGCAAATTAATCTTGCTGCGTTCGTCCAACTCACTCCAGCACAGTCACGTTAGCTTGCAGACAGTGCTATCTACAGGCAAAACCTACCCAACTCATCTCTAGCTCTCAGCCCGTTACTTAAAAATATTTCCATGTTTCCGTAATCGCGCTGAGTAGACTGTAGTTACTTAGGAAGCCCCTTCACATCGCTTGCTATTTGTAAGGAGAACAGACATGGAAGACCAACGATCGCGTCGCCAACTCCCGCTAGGCATCATGGCAGGGTTGTCAGCCCTAGTGCTTGCCACAGGTAGCGCTGTCGCCTGGTGGGGGTGGCAAGCCTCGCAGAAAACTCCTGATGCAATTGAGCGTACTCAAGGGTCTTCAGAGCCGCAAAAAGCACCACCCGTAGCCTCTGCTCCAACGACGACGCAATCACCTACCAGCACCGCTCCAGCAGCACAAACAAAAACGCTCCAGGTTTACTGGTTGAAAGCGTCGAGTACCACGATCGCCCTTAGCCCCAGTCCCGTAACGTCTAGCACTAAAGAGAACTCAACCGAAACGCTGTCAGCCGCGATCGACACACTGCTTGCGGGTCCCAGCGATCCTGCCGTCACCACGACTATTCCTCGTGACACAAAACTTCGCAGCCTCGCCATTAAAAACGACGGCATTCATCTTGATCTCTCAAAAGCCTTCACGGACGGCGGCGGCAGCACCTCAATGACCGCCAGAGTTGGACAAGTACTCTACACCGCAACGAGCCTGACCCCAGACGCAAAGGTTTGGCTGTCAGTAGACGGTAAGCCGCTAGAAACACTGGGCGGTGAAGGTTTGATGCTAGACCAACCGCTGACCCGCGAGAGCTTTAAGCGCGATTTTCCACTTTAAGATGGGGCGATCGGCTCTCAGCCGTCAGCTTTCAGCTTTTCAGCATTCAGATATTGCGGTAGATAGATCACAGCCATCGTACACGTTGCTGACCGCCGACCGCTGACCGCTGACCGCTGACCGTCAATTGCTAATTGCTGACCGCTGTTACCCTCACTGCCACTCTTCCGGTTCGCTCCAGCGGCGCAACTTTGGAAAGCGATAAAATTCGTCACCATCATCATCGACTTCGGGCACGGCTCCAAAGAATTTCACTTGAGTATCGAGATAGCTTTTAGCCAATTCTGCATTGACTCGTGCTGAAGCGGCGAGTTGAATCAACGACACATTGCCATTTTCGACCTCTAGTAGTTGATAGAAGGCTTGTTCTAAACGAGACTGCTGCTGTCTATTTTGAATGACGTTCGTAACGGACACACCTGCTAGCACGCCAAAACCAACGAGAAAGATCCACTCAAAAATTGCCATAGCTTGTATGAGAGGATTTGAGACTAAAGACTAGACTTTGCGGACGATTGTCCTGAGATCTACTCCTATCCTTATCTCTACTTTAATGCGTGTACCGAATGAGATCCTCAAGGCTTGGACGTGCTGTACTCTCCAACATCCCATTCACTTGCTTACGCGGTCTTCGGCTCCACCAAGGCGTTTAGACCCTGAATGACTGTTGCTGATTCGATTTTGTCTCCGGCTCTCAGTTGCTCCAGCACGTCTTTGCCTTCAATGACGTAGCCAAACACTGAGTAGCGACCATCTAGTAAATTGCGTCCGGCTGGCGTTAGTTCTGGCTCAAACAGGAAAAAGAAAAACTGAGATGAACCACCGTTGGGATCTTCGCCAGGACGAGCCATTGCCAACGCACCGTAGGATGAAAACGGAAGCACGGGCTGGTCTTTGTAGCGTCCAGCATCCTCTAGAGTGATCTCATAAGTCGGTTCATTATCGCCTTGTACCAGCACTTCTAGCGGAATGGCTCGATACTTTTTCGTTTTGGGGTCGATGAAGCCAACGTCGTCTCCAGGCGGATCGCCGATTTGCAACACGTAAGATTCTTCGGAGCGAGTGAACGGCAGGTTGTTATAGAAGCCGCGCTGCACTAAATCAACGAAGTTGCCTGCGGTCACTGGAGCGCTGTAGCCGTCTACAACTGCCGTCATCTTGCCTTTGTTGGTCGTAAATTCGATCGTGGCACGCCCTTTAAGCTGCGGTAGGTTGCTGTAAGCGGCGGGCACTTCAAAAGGGAATGCCTGCACCATACTTTCTTCAAGCTGCCCGACTAGGTTTAATAGCTCCGATCGCTGTTGAAACGTTTGCTCTTTGTCTTTCACTTCGATCGCCGCTTGCAAAGGCGTAATGCCCTCTTTCATTTGAGTCAATAGTGCCTGTGCTTCGGCTTGCTTGGCTGCGGGAATGCTGGCAAGAATGGCTGGTTCTTTGTCTCGCAAAATCCAGCTAGCGCGCTTGACATCGCCCGCGATCGCGCCCCAACGACGATTTGCCCGCAGTTGTGTGGCAATATCTTCCAGACTGCCTTGCAATTCGCGCACAGGCGCATTGTCGATCGGTAAGGAGTACCGCAGTAACGCTTTGCCATCGGTAATCGGATTACCAGCAGGCATAATGTTGGTGGGTCTGCTAGCCGCAGCACTCAAACCTAGCGATAGAGCCACCATCAGGAGAAGCGTTGCTCCCGTTTTTAGCCAGTCTTTGAAGCGGTCAAAACCTTTTAGTTGCATATCTCGGTACAGATTGCTCAAAGTTAGCAAGTAGTGGTCGGGCGCTTTTGCCAACTCAACTGCATGTAAGGGCAGGCGATCGGGCGCTGCACAGGCAGCATTAAGCGCTCTCACTTAATAGTGCCACACAGAGGGTACTACAAAGGCAAAGGGCACGAGAGTAAGAAACCGCAGAGACGCGGAGAGGCAGAGATTTAATTCAATTTCATCCTTCACCTCTCTCCTATTCGTTAGCCTTCTTAGCGTGGTTCTCCGTGGAGCGGTACAATGAGGTGCCGAACATTTTCTCCCGATACACATACTCATGATCTCTAGTAATGACTTTCGATCTGGCGTAAGCATTGAGCTAGACGGATCTGTCTGGCGAGTCGTTGAATTTTTGCACGTCAAGCCTGGTAAAGGTTCTGCTTTTGTACGCACCAAGCTCAAAAATGTTCAAAGTGGGAACGTCATGGAGCGTACGTTTCGTGCTGGTGAAAGCTTGCCCCAGGCAAACCTGGAAAAGAACACCATGCAGCATACGTATAAAGATGGCGATGACTTCGTCTTTATGGAAATGGAGACGTATGATGAGGCACGTCTGAGCGCAAAACAAATCGGCGATCGCGTTAAATACCTCAAAGAAGGGATGGAAGTGAACGTCGTCCGCTGGGGCGAACAGGTGCTAGAAGTGGAACTGCCCAACTCCGTCGTACTGGAAGTGACTCAGACTGATCCGGGTCTAAAAGGCGATACGGCAACAGGTGGTACAAAACCTGCGATCGTCGAAACGGGTGCCCAAATCATGGTGCCGCTTTTTATTACCATTGGAGAGCGCATCAAAGTGGATACCCGCAATGATTCTTATTTGGGAAGAGAGCAGTAGACCAGAACGCTAAAGAATGAGGGATGAAAACACGTTTTAGTCTTTAGCCACTGACCCCTTTTTCGCTTCTACCCCCTTGTTTCTGAGGTCTACATTAACTGTGTCACTGGATATAAATGCACTCCGCGAACTTCTGGCAGCGATTAACCAGACCGATATCGCAGAACTAACCTTAAAAAGTGCTGATTTTGAATTAACCGTGCGTCGAGGCATCCGTCTCAATGAGCGGCTCAATACGGATGGGAGCGATCGCCTGAAGGCTGAAACATCTCCCCCTCCGCAGGTATTGGGCAACACTGATGCGGCACTGCCTGACCAGTACACGCCTGAAAGCACCACTCCACCAATCCAGACTCAGCCACTAACGAGCGAGGTGATGCGAGATAGCAAAGCTGATCGCCGACTGGTCGAGGTAATTTCGCCAATGGTGGGCACCTTTTACCGTGCTGCTGCCCCTGATGAACCACCGTTTATTGAAGTGGGCGATCGCATTCGTAAAGGACAAACCGTTTGCATTATCGAAGCGATGAAGCTCATGAACGAACTGGAAGCAGACGTTGGGGGCGAAGTCGTAGAAATTCTGGTGCAAAATGGCGAACCGATCGAATATGGTCAACTGCTGCTGCGCCTTAATCCAGATTAATCCAGCTTAGATGTGTCGTTCTGGTTGTCACCCCTCTTCCCAAGTAAAGGTAGACTGCTTAAAATTGCCACAGTCATCCAACTAGCCGCCAGACCTACTGAACAATGATGAAATTCTGAATAAATTATGGACTGTCATCAAACGCTCTATTGCTATAAAGCAGTCAAGTGGCTAAAATCTGGGGATCAGTGCCCCTCACATTAAATTGCATGAAATCTGCAAAGCCTTCGCAAGAAGTTGTCCAACAAGTGGCTGAATACTTCAGCGTTCTGGGCGAGCCAATGCGCCTGCGGATTCTCAACCTGCTCCGTGACGGTGAGAAATGTGTACAAGACTTGGTCGAGGCGACTGACACTAGCCAAGCCAATGTCTCCAAACATTTGAAGGTCATGATGCAGGCAGGTATTCTCAATCGACGTAGTAAAGGCACTTTGGCTTATTACAGCGTTAAAGATGACCTAATTTTTGAATTGTGCAATCTGGTCTGCGATCGACTCGCTAACCGCATCGAACAACAGGCTCTCCATTTCAGAGCCTTCACCTTTGCCGGAAAGCGTTGAGCATAGACAGTGTCATTGTTCATTCCATTGCTTGCCACTGCATCGGTAGCGTTTTAAGAAACGTCCACAACAGCTCTCACCACATACGCTCTTTTGATATTTTCTGCAAGCTGCTGTCGTCAGGCTATGAACAGCCTGCTCCTCTCGTTCCAGACGATGAGAACCGATCAAATACGTTGCGTTGCTCTTAGCACTAACCTTGGCGCTGTCAGATAGCTAAGTAGGGTCTTGCTAAAAGGGACGAGTCAACCGCTTATGCAAAAGCAACTTCTGGGGTTGTCTCAGGAACCAGCAGTGCCAAAAAGAATCAGCTTGCTTTGCTTGATAACCAGCTTTAGCGTATAGCTGTCTAGCCTGATGGTTATCCTCTAATACATGCAGGTACAAATCTTGAAAGCCTAAATCTAGGGCGATCGCCTCACATCGATCGAGAAGCTTTTGCGCCACTCCCTGCCTGCGGGCTTCCAACTGCACAGCTAAATTTGAAAGATAAGGGTAAGGAAGACTGCGGAACTGAAAAGGGCTTGTTGAACGGAAAGTGATTTCAACTGTTCCAACCAGGCTTGGGCTGCCGCTTGACAACGTCATCGTAGCAACAAGGCAGACGTAGCTCGACTCTGATGCTGAACGTAGGCGATAGCGCAGATCCTCGTACACACCCATCCGAAGGACAGGGAGAAACAAACGCGTAAGACCATTGCGAGGATAAAAACTAGCGGCAAGAACCTCAACGAGTTCAGTTAAGTCACTCAGCTGTGCAGAGCGAACAGAGAGATTTGGTGAGTTAAAAGACACTCCGTGAATGCTGTTTGCTATGGTTCAGGAACAAACGTAAAAACGTAAAACTAGAGCGTAAATCAAAAAGCTTGAGCTGGTTGCACTTTTTAATCGCGCAATGATTTTAACTACTTAATGAAAACATCCCACAGCTTCAAGATCTAGGGCTGTGGGATGTTCGCTTTTATCCGTATGAACAGATAAATTTTTCTTGAGACCAGCGTCTAAAAGACTGTGCGGTGGATTTAAATTTGACATACAGGCAGGAAAGCCAGTAGGTCACAATTCAAAATGAACTACTTACCAATACGGGGCGGTTCCCGAAAGGCGATCGCGAAAAAGAGCACACCGAGCGCCAGCGTAAGAATCAAAATGTAAGCAACGCTTTCCATTGTAGAATTTCTCAACCATTTACTAAGGGTAGTCTACCAACCAAACCGGAGAAAGTAGCCAACATTTAGAGAAGGGCATACAGCCGAACCATCAGTACGCTAGCGTAAAGCGGATACAGGCTGCACGTCCCTTCCCTAGTGTCACACAACTAAAGCCTACACAGCTTCTTTGCGACGGGTGCTCTTATCACCCACTTTTTGGAAGAAACCCCACTCTACTTGCTCCTCAGAAAGATCTGGATCAACACCCGCAAAGACATCTCGGAAGATGGTGCGAGTACCATGCCAGATATGACCGAAGAAGAAGAGTAACGCAAAGACTGCGTGACCAAAGGTAAACCAACCACGCGGACTTGTGCGGAATACACCGTCCGAATTCAGCGTTTCGCGATCGAACACGAATGGTTCACCTAGCTGATTGGCACGTGCATACCGTTTCACGGTTGCCGGATCTTTAAATGTCTGACCATTTAATTCACCACCATAGAAACTGACTGTCACACCATTCTGCTCAAAGCTGTATTTCGACTCCGCCTTGCGGAATGGGATGTCTGCCCGGACGATCCCATCTTTATCAGTCAAGACAACAGGAAAGTTCTCAAAGAAATTAGGCAGGCGACGAACCGATAGTTCTCGACCTTCGCTGTCTTTGAAAACTGGATGTCCCAGCCAGGATTGAGCAATACCATCGCCCTTGTTCATCTGCCCCGTGCGGAACAAACCACCCTTAGCAGGGCTGTTGCCCACGTAGTCATAGAACGCTAGCTTCTCAGGAATGGCTGAGTAGGCATCCGATAGACTGGCACCGCTCGCTAGACCTGACTGCACACGGCGATCGATTTCCTGTTTGAAGAAACTGCTGTCCCACTGATAACGAGTTGGACCAAACAGTTCGATCGGAGTGGTCGCGCTGCCAAACCACATCGTACCTGCCACAATAAACGCTGCAAAAAACACTGCTGCAATGCTGCTAGACAGCACTGTCTCAATATTTCCCATCCGTAACGCCTTATATAGACGCTCTGGTGGGCGTACGCTCAAGTGGAACAAGCCAGCAATAATGCCAACAATGCCTGCGGCGATGTGATGCGCCACGACTCCTCCTGGATTAAAGGGATTGAAACCTGCTGGACCCCATTCGGGCGCTACAGGTTGAACACTCCCAGTCAGACCATACGGGTCAGAGACCCACATGCCAGGACCAAATAGTCCTGTCAAGTGGAAAGCACCAAAACCGAAACAAAGCAAACCAGACAAAAACAAATGAATGCCAAACATCTTTGGCAAGTCGAGTGCAGGCTCACCAGTACGGGGATCTCTAAAGAGTTCCAAATCCCAGTAAACCCAGTGCCAACAGGCAGCTAGGAACAACAAACCGGAAAGAATGATGTGTGCAGCAGCAACACCCTCAAACGACCAGAAGCCAGTGTTAACATCAGACTCACCAGTGATGCTCCAGCCGCTCCAAGAACCAGTGACACCCAAGCGTGCCATGAACGGTAGCACAAACATCCCCTGTCGCCAGATCGGGTTTAGAACTGGATCGCTAGGGTCAAAGATCGCCAATTCGTAGAGTGCCATCGAACCAGCCCAGCCTGCCACCAGTGCAGTATGCATCAGGTGCGTTGCAATCAGCCGTCCGGGATCATTGATAAGGACAGTGTGTACTCGGTACCAGGGTAGTCCCATTGACTACGCTCCTCCTTGTGAATAGCTCAAGATCAACGTATTCCTAAACATTTTATTAAAGCGCCGGACATTGGTAAATGTACCAGGTCTAAGGCTACTTCAGCGTTGCACTCCCCAATCTGGTCTCCAGTTCGGTTCTTGAATGGAGCCGAATCGCAAGCCACCAGCTATGTTTATGAAAATGAAAGCGTATAAAGAAGTGTAACCAGTGTGAGAGACGATTGCAAGCAAAGGATGCATTTGGCAGAGTTTTGAGGAAATCCGATGCATTCTTGTAAACTTGTGTAACAGCTATCGTCTGTCTAGGTTTGCCAAATCAGTGTTGCGCTTTGGGAAACAACAATTAACTGTTCGTGACGACTTAATTCATCCACAATTCATCTGCAACCGTCGCCTTTCAAGGCAAGCGACTGGTTGGAGGAGCTTTTGCTCAGCCGATCGCTGAACTGCTCTGACTTGACTTCTCTGTCAGGGTGGAGATCAAATGGGATGCGATCGACGTGTGTCGATCGCATCCCATTTCGTTCCTCATCCGCACCACTGCTCTCTTAAAGGAAATTTAAGTTAATGACTACCATCAAATTTTTAAAGGAAGACCGAGAAGTGATCGTCGCGAACGGCGCGAACCTGAGGCTCAAAGCTATAGAGAACCGCATCGACATTTATACTTTTGTTGGAAAAATGACCAACTGCGGTGGCTATGGTCAATGCGGTACCTGCATTGTCGAGATTGTCGATGGCATGGAAAACCTTTCACCGCCCACCGAAACGGAAAAAAACAAGTTAAAGAAAAAGCCTGCGACCTACCGCTTAGCCTGCCAAGCCCTCGTCAACGGTGCCGTGACCGTTAAGACTAAACCTTCTGTTAAGTAGCCTTTCAAAGATGTCTTGCCTCTACCAGCATCCTGCCGTTGTGAGTAGCCAAACCTTGGGTCAAAAGGCACTCAGTGGCTATGGCTGATCTCTGCTTTTACACCCTGCACGGGGAGAGCGGACAGTGGTATCCTACTTGTATCGATGCAGCGCTATTTAATTAGGCAAGTCTTATGCAAGTCAACGATCTAGGGTTTATTGCAAGCATCCTTTTTGTCTTGGTTCCATCAGTTTTTCTGCTCATCCTTTACATTCAAACGGCAAGCAGTAATGCCAACAAAGATTCCTAAGAATGCTACCGAGTGTTCTTTGCTCTTTGCAAGCGCTGGAGGCAAATGCCTCCAGCGCTTTTTGATGTTATGGCAAAGGGGGCATAACTCGTCGTTGTCTAACTGTCGTTGTCTAGTTAAAGAGCAATCGAATCGCTGACTACAGGAGATTGGGCAAACTGGGCAGTAGCTTTACAGCGGGCTAGTACAAATGCCCCATCAGCTTGCTCAACAACGCACGAGAGACTGCCGTAGGACAGAGTCGTTTTAGCCGATCGTCTCATCGACAATTGACGTAGGGTTTAAGCTGGCAATTGCCCTCAGTTCATCCTCTGAGAGATCTTGAAAATTGCTTAGCAGCGATCGTAGCTTCATGCGGTGGATATAGGGCCAACCGCCCGATGCTTCAATATCTTTCAATAAGCTGTACAGTGCCTGACGATTGTCAGGTAGAGAGTCTTGAAAGAGGCTGTCGCGGATCTCCTGGTGTAACCCTTCTAACATCCTCAGCAACGACAGCAACGCCAAGCTATCTCCCTGACGACTGCTGGCGAGATTCCGAATAGTGTCGCACAGAGACTGTAGCTTAGATTCAAACTCAAGCTCTTCTGCCTTAGAGCGATCGCGATTGCTCATCAAAGTGGATTCCCATAAACGCCATCAGACAACCTAGACAGAGTTTAGCTTTAGATACTCCAGTACAGCGGGTAAAAACATTCCATAGCCGTTTGTCTCCTGTCTCCCAGTGAGCGGCACTAGCAAAGCCAATTTTGTTGTTCAAGCCAAAGTAAAGGTCACATTGCCATGTAGAATGCAAAGTGAAACCTTTGTTAAATCATTCCGGGGACATGAGAACTTAGTCAAGTGTAGGCGCGGTTCAGTTTGTCTCTTCAAAAATTAGGCACTGTCTCAGGTGATTAGCGTCTGTGCTTTATTCGGGCAAGACTGCCTCTTGGCAGCTTTACTGAGAAGGCAAACTTTTTGCCTGATGAGCGAAGACCATTGAAACCCGGCTTTGGATTACACTGGCGAAAAAATGTTTACGTCGATATTGAGGTTTTCATGAGGTACCGCGCTTTAACCGTTGCAGTTCTGGCACTTTGCTTCAGCCTATTGACCGCTTTTTCTACAAGCCCAGCGTTTGCTAAAGAAGCTCTCACCTACGATCAAATTCGAGGTACAGGCTTGGCTAACAGTTGCCCTCAGCTAGAGGAGACATCTCGTGGCTCGATTCCGATCGATTCTGATAAGTCCTACTCGCTAACCTCCCTTTGCTTACAGCCGACGAATTTTCTTGTTAAGGAAGAATCTGCGAACAAACGACAAAAAGCAGAGTTCGTTTCCGCTAAATTGATGACCCGCTACACCTCAAGCATTGAGTCGGTAGAGGGTAAGCTGAACGTCAATCCTGACGGCAGCCTTACCTTCATTGAGGAAGACGGTATTGACTTCCAAGCCATCACCGTTCAGCTTCCCGGCGGCGAACGTGTCCCGTTTCTATTCACCATTAAGAGCCTAGTTGCGACGACTCAGCCAGGGCTGAGCAGCATTGGCACCTCGACCGATTTTGAAGGCGTATTTAAGGTTCCCTCATACCGAACCTCTAACTTTCTTGATCCTAAAGGTCGTGGCTTGACGGCTGGTTACGACAACGCGGTTGGTCTACCTGGTCAAGCGGATGGCGAAGAATTGGCGAAAGAAAACACAAAGCAGTTCCAGCTTGATAAGGGTAACATTTCGCTTCAGGTTGCCAAGGTTGACAACGTGACGGGTGAAATCGCGGGTACATTTGAAAGCGAACAGCCTTCTGAGACCGACATGGGTTCCAAAAAAGCAAGCGATATTAGGATTCGTGGTCTTTTCTATGCCCGCGTTGAGCCAACCGCCGCGTAAGCCTTTCTGCCGCACTTGTTAATGTCTCTACGTGTTTGTGCTGAACCGTTTTCACTCTTGCCACAATCACTCAGTCCTAATTAGTGAAGCCTCTGGTACACTTCAGCCATTGCTCCACGGCAAGGCAAAAGATGTTACCTCACGCGATGTGCAACTAATTCGCCCTCATCCCCACCCTTCTCCCCAGGGAGAAGGGCTTCCAGACCGTTCCGGTTCCCTCTCCCGATGGGAGAGGGCTAGGGTGAGGGCAGTTTTGGCAGGTATTTTAGGAAAGTCGCACATCGCGTTACCTCTTGCAATTCAACCATTATCTATCTTTTTCTAAGGGGCTTTAAGCCCCTTTTTTATACCTATACGCTGAGTTCCCTACTTAGTAAATTAAGGTTGCAGTTAGCCGTTTGAGTAATATTTTGCAAGAATTAGTTTCTGCTTAGACACCTTTCCGTAGAATTAGTGAGTCCGTGGTTACGTTGCTGAGAGTGTGAGCTAATTGTGCTAACTTCCTCCTGACCATGATGTTCCAGTCACTGGTAAAAACCCGGTTTTAATCGAGCTAGTTTAATTGTCAAATCCGTAGGAATGCCGTTGCTGCAGTCTACAGGAACGAGTAGTGTTGGTTTGTAACCAGTAAGACGTTGGCACAATACCTGGTTATGCTGAGAACTCCGCTTTTAACTGAACTAAGTAGTTTTAGCGCTCTTTGCTGGAATACTTCAGCGTTTCTAGTCGAGTTACCAGTCGTTTGAAAAAGCCTATGCCCCCAGTCAATGCTTTAGCAAACAGTGCGCCCTGCTGAAAATCAAAAGACTGAGTTTGAATCGTCCTGATGTCACTTGCTCTACCGACTGAAATTCGTCATGCTTACGACAGCTAATTATGAACTGAAAAGCGAGAGTTTGCAGCTTCTGCGAACCTATCAACAATCCCCTTCTCCTCAGGTTCGGAATCAACTGGTCGAACTCAATTTTGGTTTAGTCAGAAAAGAGGCACACCACTGGATTCATCAATGCACAGAGTGTTACGAAGATTTGCTACAGGTTGGCTCGATCGGGTTGATTCGGGCGATCGAACGCTTTGATTTATCCAAAGGACACGCCTTCAGTTCGTTTGCCATTCCCTATATTCGGGGTGAGATTCAACATTACCTGCGTGATAAAAGCCCTTCTGTACGTATTCCCCGACGCTGGCAAGAGCTTGAGCGGCAGGCAGTGGTGGCAGCACGTGAGCTACAAATCAAGCTGAAACGTCAACCGCTAGATTCAGAAATTGCAGAGGCGATCAACATTGGGGTGTCTGAGTGGCAAGAAATCAAGCTAGCTTGCCGTAACCGTGCCATGCTCAGCTTAGATGCGCCAGTCCGTGATGAGGATGAAGGAGCATCGTCGCTGGGCGAATTGGTGCCAGATAATCAGTACCGGAGTTTTCAACTAGCGCAAGAAGATCAGCTTCGCTTGCAACAGGCACTAGTACAGCTAGAAAACCGGACTCGTGAAATTTTGGAATTTGTCTTTCTGCATGACCTAACCCAAAAAGAGACTGCCGATCGACTAGGTATCAGCGCAGTGACGGTTTCGCGTCGGGTTAAGAAAGGATTGGAGTCCCTTCAGCATCTTATGGTGGGCGTTGAAGACTAGCAGTTTGTCACCACTTACTTCTGCGTCTAGCGTGAGGCTTTTTAGAGCTGTCTCCGGCTAATGGCTTAGTTTGAGTCAGTCTTAAAACTAGGGTGCTAGCGGCAGCGTAAACCAAAAAGTGGCACCGTTACCTGGCGTGCTTGTCGCTCCGATTTGTCCACCATGAGCGGTAATAATCTGACGGCAAAGATAGAGACCCAAGCCGACTCCGGTAGAGCGGCGGGCGCGGGTACCACGAGCATACCGTTCAAAGAGGGAATCGCATTCGCTAACAGTCATGCCGACTCCGTTATCCCGAACGCTACAACAAATTAAATCATCTTCGATCGCGGCTTCTAGGGTCACTTGTAGTCCGGGAGGGTTGTGCTTGAGAGCATTCGTGAGGAGATTCTCAAAGACACGTCGAATTAGCGCTGGATCGGCAGTGACCAGTGGCAGATCAGGCGAAACCTCATTGACTAACGTTGCCTGACTCTCGACTAGCAGTGGTTCTAGATCGTTGACGATCGCCCGTACTAGATTGCCCAGAGACAGCCGTTCGCAATTTAAGTTGATACCCCAGGCTTCGCTGGAATGAGCCTCTAGCAACGAATTGATCATCTTGAGCTGACGATCGCCGCTTTGGATCATCCGTTCCAACACAGAGCGGGAGATGACAACGGTGTCGCCAGCTTTTTGCTGGAGATTTTTGAGCACCATCATTGTGCCCATGACAGGTGTCCGTAAGTCATGCGAAACGGCGTTCAGGAAGTCGTCTTTGGTTTGGCTGAGTTCCTGAAGCTCCTGCATATTTTGCTGAAGCTGGGCTGTGCGTTCCTGCACCTGCTGCTCCAGATTGGCGGCAAGGGTTTGTACTTGCTGGTACAGTTCTGCTTGCTGGATGGCGATCGCTACTTGTACTGCCAGTTGTTCTAGCAGCTGAATCTCGAAGGCTGTCCAGTGACGCGGTTGCTCACATTGATTAGCGATTAACACACCAAAAAATTCGTCGCCTAGAATAATGGGTACACCAAGACTAGCTTTGATATGACAGCGGGTGTAATAGTCTGAAAGAAGGGGTGATAGCGTTGCGGTGGCTGTGTCGTCGATTGCTTGCACTTGTCCTTGAGCAAAGAGTGCTCGAATTTCGCGCAGGTAGATATCGTCTGCAATCCAGGTAAGAATTGATCCCCAGGCGGGGGCGGCGGACTCGGCAACAACCTTACCCTGCCAGGCAGCATCGATTTGACCGATAAAGACGCGATCGACCTTCAAGAATTGACGTACCTCAGCTACGGTTGTTGTGAGGATTTGATCCAGGTTCAGCGATCGCCGAATGCGTAGAGCAATGAGTCCCAACAAGCGATCGCGTTCGGCATTTGCTTGAAGCTGTGCGATCGCCCGTTTTCGCTGCGTAATGTCACGCACAATGGCTAGCACTTCATCTTTGCCGCTGACCACTAAACGGGCTTCATAATCGCGTAGCTCCTCCCGGTTTAGCAGTTGATATTCAAAAATTTGGATCTCACCCGTTTCTAGCGTGCGCTCGATATGATCCATACGCTGTTGGGCGGCGGCTGGGGGGAGTACCTCGTAGACAGTTTTGCCGATCATGCTGCTTGGCAAGATGGCAAAATCGCTTTCTTGATCCGCCTTGCAGTCGAGGTACATGCCGTCTCGACGGATGCGAAACATCATGTCGGGGATGGCGTTCAAAAAGGCAAGGTTCCGTCCTTCGCTAATTTGGAGCGCTTCTTCTGTACGTTTGCGATCGGTGATGTCGATCGTGACTGTCTGCAAGCAAGGAGTATCTTTGAGGTGAATGATTTCCGCAGAGAGCAGCGCGACTCCTACTTCACCGGATTTGCGGCGAAAGTTCATCTCCAGGTTATGAACCGAGCCAGCCGCTTGAAGCATTTGCAACATTTGGGCACGCGCTTCTAAGTCTACCCAAAGGTTTAAATCTGCAATGGTGAGTCCAATGATTTCGTCTCTCTGATAGCCTGTGATGTCTAGAAAGCTATCGTTGACATCAATGACACGCGATAGAGTGGCTGGTTGCAGCGTTGTCAGGGTGATGGCGGTGGGGCTGGAACGGAAAGCGATCGAAAACTTTTCTTCCGATTCGCGTAGTGCTGCCTCGGCGCGTTTGCGTTCAGTAATATCACGCTCGATTGCCAGCACCTCGTTTTCACCGCTGATCACCAGACGCACTTCATAATCTCGTAATGCGGTTGTACCAGTATCCCAGTCGTTCAGAAGCTGGTACTCAAGTGTTTGCAGTTCGCCGGAGTCAAGGGTACGGGCGATCGCATCCAGGATCGTTTGTGCCAGATCAGGCGACAAATGCTCACAGAGGTTGGTTCCTACGATCGCTTCACGACTAACCCCGTGCTCAGCATCTTCTGGCGTACCTTTAAAATCCAGAGTGTCACCGTTCCGATTGCTCAAAAACACGCGATCGGGCAATGCACTCAAAATCGCCTCGTACCTTACACGTCGCGGTTCTATCTGCGGTTGCAGCAACTGGCGCTCTACCAGTAGGTTCAGAAGCCGCTCAAACGCCTCGTCATCTTGACAGCAATCCCGTATTGCCTGTAAATCAGCCGTCTCAAGAATCATCGCCAATGCCTGCAAGTAACGCTACTGTCTTGCTTCCTGGTTTCTACTGCTTCTATTTTCCTGTTAAAACCTGGAATGGACTCGTTTTCAAAGGAAGAATTTAAGCCCTTTGAGTCGTTTTAGCGTGACTCTAAACCGCTACAAACTCCTTCTTTGAGTGCCCTGCGAAAAATAATCGTGCATTCGTGTAGGGAGCGAGTATCATCACGGTCAACTTTCTATCGTCGCTCCTGTCGATTTTAACCGCAACTAATTGCATAACCATACGTCTTCAATGTTAGAAGGAGAAATGCCGTTCTCGATCGTGAGTCTCAAAAAAACGGCTTTTCTGCTAAAAATCGAAGCTTTTTGCCGATATTTCCTCACAGGAACCTTCAGGCTCCTTCAAGGTCTATAAATCTAACGAATCATCAATGTGTCTTTGGAGAACTTTTCCCATGTTTTATGTCAATGCGTGGAAATCTGGGACAGCCATTTTGGTTGCTCTTGGTATGACTGCGGGAACCGCTGCACCCATAGTCATGATGGCTCCCGCTTCTGCCCAAACCACCTTTCCAGATGTACCGTCTAGCTATTGGGCAAGCGGCTTTATTCAAGAACTGGTCACACGAGGCATTATCGCTGGGTTTCCGGATGGGTCTTTCCGCCCTGAAGAGCCAGTCACGCGCGCTCAGTTTGCCGCCATTGTGAGCAAAGCGTTTAACAAAACGCCCACTCGCAACCCGGTACAGTTTACTGATATTCCGGCTGGTTTTTGGGCAACCGATGCCATTCAGAAAGCTTACACGACTGGCTTTCTGGCTGGCTATCCTGGCAACACCTTCAGACCGAGCGAAAACATCCCTCGTGCCCAAGTGCTAGTCTCTTTGGCGAACGGGCTGAATTACGCCGCTACTGGTCCAGTTGATAGTGTGCTGGTGGCGTACAACGATGCTGCCAGTATTCCTGACTATGCCCGTCCTAGTGTCGCTGCCGCGACCCAAAAGCAAATTGTCGTCAACTACCCTGATGTCAAGACACTCGGTCCCAATCAAACAGCCACACGGGCTGAAGTTGCCGCCTTTGTTTATCAGGCATTGGTAAGCACAGGACAGGCATCTGCAATCAATTCGCCGTATATTGTTGGGGCAGTTCCACAAGGAGTACGTATTCCGGCTGGAACTGCGCTGCCTGTACGCTACGAAAAGGCAGATAAAATCCTGCTTGCCAAAAATGAACCGAATCCCACGCCGATCACCCTGAAAGTGTCACAGAATATTGTTGACGCTCAAGGAAAGGTGCTGATTCCAGTGAACAGCGATGTGATTGGGCAACTGCAAACGACCCAGGGCGGCGCTCAGTTTGTTGCTAGTCAGATTGTGCTGCCGGATGGTGCTCAATTACCTGTAAGTGCCAATTCTGAACTCATTACCAGGACTGAGACGGTGACCAAAGGTGCCAACGTCGGCAGAATCATCGCGGGTACCGTTGTGGGAGCTGGTGCAGCGGCTGGTATTTCTGGAGTCACGGGCGATCGCGTCATTAAAGCTGAAGAAGTTCTGCCAGGTGCAGCCGTGGGTGCGCTTGCTGGATTCTTTCTCGGTAAAGACAGAGTGGATCTAATTGTGATCAATCCCAATACGGATCTGAACTTAACGCTGGCATCAGACCTCGTGATTCGTTAAGGCTAAGTGAAACAATAGCGGCATGTTCCTGTATTCGCTATCAGCTATCAGATTTTCTCTGATGGCTGACAGTCACAAGGCATGACGTTATTTTTTGTAGTCGGTAACCACTCTTCATTCTGAGGTCAACCGACTGAATCTAAAGGTTAGGCGATCGCCAGTCGTATGACCACTGTTGTGCCAGGTCCTTTACTTGTCACAGTGCCCGTCACTTCTTGAGCTACCCAACTCATCCGTGCAGGGCTAAACACATCGATTTCGCCGTGCATTTGTGTCACTAGAGTACGCGCGATCGACAACCCCAGACCACTCCCAGGAATATCGGTTTGAGCTTGAATACCTCGATAACGACGCTCAAAAAGATGAAGCAGATCTTGAGGTGGAATACCTGGTCCAGTGTCTGTAATCGCAATTTCGGCTGACTGTTGTCGGTCTTCTGCTGTTTGCCCCTTCACATTGCCTACGCTTGCCTGCAATAGAACTAAGCCGCCAGCGGGGGTGTACTTCAGGGCATTGTCGATCGCATTACTGAGTATTTCTTGCAGCATCTGAGCATCTGCTTTCACAGGTGGCAGGTCTTCGGGAATATTGGTGAGTAGTTTGAGGTCACGATCTTGAGCAATCGCGCTTGCCGATGCCAGCAGCGGCTCCAGGACAGTTGCTATCTTGCAAGGCTTTAGAACGAGGGGAATGCTTGACAGAAAGCCTGCTGCTGGTAGCAGAGGCAGATTTTGTGCGCCCTGTCGTAGCGTCGCAGGATCGTCCATAGTACGATCGCCTAACTGCCGATCTTGGGTAGCGGGGGGCAGCGCTAGTGGTGGCAGGTTCACTGCATCAGCTCCCGCTACAGCTAATTCAAGCTGCTGGGCGAGGTCACGTAAGCGCGCTGTCTCACGCACAAGACTAGCAGCAATCTCACGATTGCTATCTTCGGGTAACAACCGTTTGAGAATTAATTTGCCAAAGGTCTGGAGCGTTGTCAGAGAGTTGCGAAACTGATGCAGCAAATTATCTAGCAGGTCATGCTGCTGTTCTTGAAGCATCTGCTGCTGACGATGGTCTTGCTTTAACCACTGATAGCGCTGGTCAAGGACACACGCGATCGCCAGTGTCTCGGCAATCTGATGAATTTGCGTTTGTTCCCACTCCGTCCAAGAGCGATCGCTCCGCTCTGTAACCAGCAACCCCAACACCACTTCTTCGTGCATCAGCGGCAGCACGATACGGCGCTCAGGCACCAGCGCTCTACGTTCCGACTGCGAATGTTCCGACGGCGAATAGGTCGCCGCCTCGACGCGTGAGACGCGATCGCTCTCAAGCCAAAGCCAATCAGTCGCTGTCTCTGCTGCTCGAACGGTTGCTTCATTCGATGTCGAGGCGGGAAGATGCTTGACCTGCAATAAGTCAGGATGCGGCTCTGCTAGTAACCACGGGGGAGGTTTAGCAGCATCGATCGCCGACGTGAGCGATCGAGCCACCCCCTGCGCTTGCCAATCAACAGCCGTCTCTGGATAAGCGACTACAGGTATGAGCTGTGTCTCTGCGCCGTCCACTAATTCTTGCGTTAGATACACTACGCTCAAGGAGGCACCCAACGTCTGCGTCAGGAGTACAACCTGTGCCCGACAAAGAGAGATGAATTCTGCACTGTTCAGCGTCAGCATGAAGCGATTTCTAAGAGCAAGCTGCAACGAGGGATTTATTCTCAAGCATAGCTCGGTTATTGGTACATCCAATGGAGCAGAGTTACCGTAGATTGGCAATGATGCGCTTCCAGGTCGCTTTACTAATGGCAACAAATGCCGAATCAGGGCTTACGTAAACCTCGGAGGTTTTAACCAAGCATCAAGCATCGTTACCAATCTAGTCGCTTAAACCTCCGAGGCTTTAATCACAATGCGTAGGTTTAAGTGCACAGCATCTCACGCTGAAACCTTTTCCTGACCTACTTCCCTAGGAAGTTCTAAATCTTTGTATCTTTGGGTTAAAAGAAGTTGAAATTCTAGCCCCAAATCGATATACTTGCGTCGTCTTTGTAACTATCACTACACTTGAGCGACAATAAAGGGGGTAACGGGATTGGCAAGGAGACGTAAGCGGAAAAGCCGTAGAAGGCAAGAGGGACGGAGGATTCTGGAGAATGTACCGCAGTTTAGCATTGAGTGCGGTGAGGATAAGCCAGTGACAGCAGCTCGAAAATTCATTCATTCAGAAGGCATTGCACCACCAGCCTTACTGCTTGTGAAGCGCAACGAGCACACCACCGATCGGTATTTCTGGGCGGAAAAGGGGTTGTTTGGAGCGCAATACGTTGAAGAAAACCATTTTCTGTTCCCCAGTCTGAAGCTCTCGGATGAAGAGTCCGATGAACTTCCAGTGGTTGCTCAGAGCCGTTAATCGTCAGATGACAGTTTTGGCAATTGCTACCGAGTATGTTGTTGACCTTACAGCATGCAAAATCTCGATCCACCAAGCATTTAATCCAAAAACCCCGTCCGGAGTCTCTCTCAGGCGGGGTTTGGCTTATGCAGAGGCTTTTAAGTAGACGCTTCGCATATCAGCGGGAGAATCAGCAGACTATAACCCGCGGCGTTGGTGAATGGCGGGATGCATTGCCCTCATCCCCTTTCTTGAATGCCCGAAGGGCTATACCCTTCTCCCCAGGGAGAAGAGAGTAAGAACTCTGGTTCCCTGTCCTTTTGGGAGAGGGCTAGGGTGAGGGTCAGTCAGATGGATTCATCCCAGGGTTCAGCAATGCCTACCCCGCAATAGACAACTCTTTTGGCTTGCCCGATCGATCCTTAAAGCGGCTTTAGGGAAAGGTTTCGCTGTAGTTCTGCCAACTCGTCACGATGCGCTGTGACTGTGACGACACTCATCGCCTGTGGCTCTGAAGTGCTCTCTCCGTCAATCTGAAGCACAACTTTTTCAGGTCGCGCAGCTCCACGCCAGTAAAAAATTCCCGCGATCGGCGATAGCAACGTTAGTCCCAGCAGTGCTTGAGAAAAATCGGGCAAGAGCATCGTCAGCATCAGCGCAAGACAGAGGAAACCGATCGCTGCCAGTAGCGTCAAAAAAACAGCCATTGCCCAACTCGGTCGAACCAATCCCTCAAAGGTCACCCGAAGTTGTGTCGCATCCGTTGCTGCAATGCGATAAGCACGGCTTGAAAAGTAGTTTTGCAGTTGGTCTAGAAGTGCCACTTCTGACTGCTCTGACGCAAGCCTAACCACTTCGATCCGATCCTTAACCGAAGCCCGAATAAAAAACATTAGCCCTACCGACATCAGCAGCGCTAGCACGAACGTTGACGGCAGAATAGCGACATTCATTATTTAGACGGTTGCCTGGAACAGCTTACCGCTTAGTTTACGTCATAGTCTCACAAATTCGGTCAGAGCAGGGGAGTGTCAGCAGTCACCCCCCTACATCATCACAACTAAAGCCTAATCATCTGGAACCTGAGCGTGCTCAAAAACTGAAGCATGGGGACTCGATCGCGCGACCCAAGACAGTCACATCATCACAAGCACACTAAATGCTAATTGTGACTTGGAGCTAACCCATTTGAGTGAACCACAGTACTGTGGTTTCTGACATAGTCGTACCATAGCCGAGTCAAGTCCTGCGCCTGCTGCGCCATCTCAGATTTGATCTGGTACATCCGGCGAGGACGACCTCGTCCCTCCACCTTTTTCCAATAACCTTCGATGATTTGCTCATCCTCTAGGAATTTCAGCGCGCTGTAAAGCACAGTATCAGAGAGACGGTAAGTTGGATATTCGTTCTCCAGCAGTTGAATCAGCTCTGTACCGTACGAATCGCCACGCGATAAAACGGCAAGGACATAACACACTGCTAACTCTTTGTTGAGGTAAAACGGTGGCGGTGCTTGAAAAAACTGATAGATATCGTCAAACTTCATCTTTCCCATCCAGACATACGAGTTAGTTCATGTTTTCTGCAGAAAGTGCAGAATGAACGGAGGACAATAAACATACCCTAGCAATGACACCCCAAGGACAGCCATCATCCAAAAGCATTAAATTTGCACTCAAAGTAAAAATCTTATACTGCTTGGTGATTGTCCCTGTTTTGTACTTAACCAGCCCAATGGTTTGGTTAATTGAGCCTCGACTATAGCGTTTCTTTAATCCAGTGAGTTGTGAACACGGCGCTCAAGCCCCTTCCTTTAGATGTCGATGATCTCACTGTTCTAAGAGGTGCTGTAGTCAGTTGAGCCTGCGGACGCTAGGGTTAAACGTGAAGAACCTCAATGATTGAAAGCAATCTTGAGAAACTCTTACTCTCAGCCGCTAATGATGGAATCCTCATTCCATTGCTCATGCATCGCTAGTAAACAAACTGAGCTTCTCGAAAGAAGTCCAACTTGAGGTGCAAAGAGTATGAACAGAGACAACGTTAGACTCTGTGGCAGACAACAAGGACTTTAGCTTGCACACCCTCATTCTAGATCGTAATCCGAATATCGTTCGCCTAGAAAGAAATAAGCTTTGCTTTCTAAGGCTAATGCATGATACGTGATGTTTGGCTTGAGGGGTGACAGCTATCAAAGTGACCAGTCGTAGAAAGAAAACTGATGGTCGAGTTGCACTCCTTAGCTGGATTGATCGGCTGCCGCTGCACTAAGACCAGCTCCAGTGCACTTGTATACCGCTCTGCAAGCTGTTCGTAGGCGATTGACAAGACTCTGGCTTTACTTGACCAAGCCCGATCGCAGCGCAACGACAGCCGCCTGAACGCGATCGTCAACAGCGAGTTTATTCATAATGCCGCGAACATGAGTTTTCACCGTATTGGGGCTGAGGTAAAGCGCTGCGGCAATTTCAGGATTACTTTGACCTTCAACCATGAGTTGCAACACCTCCTGCTCTCGATGAGACAACTGACCAATGTTACCTGTGGGTGTCGGTGGTTTGAGATGTTCGATCACACGACGAGCAATTTGTGGATCGAGATAAGTTGCGCCTTCTTGGGCAGCCGCGATCGCAGCCAACAAGCGTTCCACGTTGGTGCCTTTAATGCAGTAAGCATCTGCACCGCTAGAGAGCGCTGCAATCACTTCAGTTTCGGTTGTGTGCGACGTTAGCATCACGACACGCACAGAAGGTAAGGCTGCCTTAATCTGCTGCGTCGCTGCAATACCGTCCAGCCGTGGTAGTCCAATATCCATCACGATGATGTCGGGCTTCAGTTTCAGTGCGGCTTCAACGCCCAAGTAGCCATCGCTGGCTTGTCCGACCACCGTCAGTTGAGGGTAGTCTTCCAGGCATTGCTCTAAGCCTAGCTGCATCATGGGGTCATCTTCGACAATCAGAATCCGCAGAGGCGGCAGGTCTACAGCAGGACTGTGTGGTTGAATCTCATCAGGCATAAAAGCAACTCGAATTGAATGAGGAAGTGACTCGTCAGATCCCGCGCACGCAAATGCTCATTGCATCCTATGGTAAACGAAAAAACTGACTGCTTATTTTTGTGCAGAAACCCGGTTTTTGCGTTGACTTTGACCAACGTGCAGTGGCGCGATCGAAGTTAAGCAGTTGCTGCTACCGTCTAGCTTGATCAAGCCTTGCCATGAGAGACTAAGAGCAGTGCGCTTTCAGGCATTTGCATTATGTTCGGTAAGTCAGCCACCTCGCCCACTTTAAGGGAGATTGCCAAAACCTTTCGCATGACAGGCTGGATTAGCCTTTGGATTCAGCTCGTGCTTACAGTGGTTTCGAGCGTTATCTTAATTTTTGCTGGTGCGCTAAGTCGTTCTGGCGGTGCCAACCAGAATAGCCCCACGACTGGGATCGGTGTCCTTGTAACGATCTTTGGCATCGCGGTGCTGGTTTTTAATATGTATTGGGCGCTGTTCCGCTACATTCCGATCGGGCGCAAACTAGACGGCGTAGCAGCCAACCGACCTCGCAAGTCCGATACCATTCAGGTTTTGCGTACTGGTTTGATTGCAAGCCTCATTGGCATCTTACTTTCCCTGCTAGGTGCAGAAGCGACTGTAGGCTTGCTGGCAGCCAAAGCGTTTAATCAGGGTATTGGTGGCTTCGTAAATACCGATCCGTCAAAGTTTATTCAGCCGCTCGACATTTTGGTTGTTCAAGCGAGTATTAATGTCATCCTGGCGCAGTTTTTTGGCATTGCAGCGTCGCTTTGGCTGCTAAACCGTATGAGCCGCCAGTAGGGGAAAGGAGGCAGGAGGCAGGAGGCAGGAGGCAGAAGGCAGGAGGTTGAGCTTTCAGCCGTTGGTTTTCAGCCCACTCCCTACTCCCCACTCCCTACTCCCCACTCCCTACTCCCTACTCCTCACCCCTCACACCTCACTTCCGCGAAGAGGCAGAAAGCAGGAGTGAAGAGAGTTAACGTTGATCTGCCGATCGGTCTTTTTAGCCTTTAGCCTTTCTACTCTCTTCTAAAGCTGACTCCTACCCTTCTAGCCAGTCGAAGATTTGCTCAAGCTGCTCCAGTGAAACCAAGCCGTACTGCCAGAGAATCATAGGCAAAGGTCCGGGGTCTTGCTCAGAGTGACGGAGTGCCATGGCGATCGCCGCTGCTGAAAGAGCCAGTTCTTTTTGTAAAAAATTGATGAGTTGAGTGTTGCTACGGTCAGATTGCACGGCTAGACTTTTTACCCCTGAATGTTAAGTTGACGAATTTGAGTGCGCGATCGCTACAGTGACGGGTATAGCGTGGCGCTATGCTACTGAATGCCCACTGCAAAGGCATCACCCACTGGGGTCGCCCAGTTGAGTGAGGTTTGCTGATTGCAATCGTGATCTTACGTATTTGCCACTCACTTAAACCATAATCCTTGGTAAATGAACAGAGAATTTTATTCGGTCGTCAGCCCGCAGTGGCGATCGTCTACACGCTTGGCGTTTACAACAGTAAAAAGTAAGGTCTAGCCCCATATATAGAGTCTGAAGCGGTTGTGAAGATTTACGATGATGTCTCCGTTTGTTAAATGATTGCCTGGTAGCTATCAGTTGCAATTTTGCGTTTAGGGCTGACTGCCGATGCTAGCAACTGGAGGCTTTAAATACTCTTACGGTTTCGGCAATACTCATTGAGATGGCGTGAACACCGACCCTAACAATCGTGCTGGCTTCTCTACAATGACGTTAGTAACTACAGCGAACGTTTATCGAGGGGAACATGCAGCCAACCAACCCCAATCAATTTACAGAAAAAGCCTGGGAAGCGATCGCGCGCACACAAGAGGTTGTGAAGCAGGCGCAACAGCAGCAAATTGAATCAGAACACTTAATGAAGGCGCTGCTAGAACAGGACGGACTTGCCAGCAGCATCTTCAATAAACTGGGCGCAGAGGTCAGACTGGTCAGCGATCGTACGGATGAGTTCATTCGCAGACAGCCCAAGGTTTCTGGCAACAGCACATCAATTTATTTAGGACGTAGCTTGGATAGCTTGCTCGATCGTGCCGACAGCTACCGCAAGCAGCTTGGCGACGAGTTTATTTCCGTGGAGCATCTGTTATTGGGCTATGCCAATGACGATCGCTTTGGTAAAGGATTGCTGGCGGAACTTAAACTAAATGAAACTCAGCTTAGAAACGCGATCGATCAGATTCGAGGAAGTCAAAAGGTGACAGACCAAAATCCAGAAGGCAAGTACGAGTCCCTAGAAAAATATGGGCGCGACCTGACACAGTTTGCCCGTGAAGGCAGACTCGACCCTGTGATTGGGCGTGATGATGAGATTCGTCGCACCATCCAGATTTTATCTCGTCGAACCAAAAACAATCCCGTGCTGATTGGTGAACCGGGCGTGGGTAAAACGGCGATCGCGGAAGGACTTGCCCAACGCATCATCAAGGCTGAGGTGCCAGAATCACTCAAAGATCGCAAACTAATCTCCCTGGATATGGGTGCACTCATCGCGGGAGCAAAGTATCGCGGTGAGTTTGAAGAACGGCTGAAAGCTGTGCTCAAGGAAGTCACCGAAGCACAGGGACAAATCATCTTGTTTATCGATGAAATTCATACCGTGGTTGGAGCAGGAGCCGCACAAGGCTCAATGGATGCCGGAAACTTGTTGAAACCCATGCTGGCAAGGGGCGAACTTCGTTGTATTGGTGCGACAACACTGGATGAATACCGCAAGTACATTGAAAAAGATGCCGCGCTAGAACGACGCTTCCAACAGGTTTACATCGATCAACCGAACGTTGAAGACACAATCTCAATCCTGCGCGGCTTGAAGGATCGCTATGAGACACACCACAGCGTCACGATTTCAGACAATGCCTTGGTTGCCGCAGCCACCCTTTCTTCTCGTTATATCAGCGATCGTTTCCTGCCTGATAAAGCCATTGATTTGGTTGATGAGGCGGCTTCAAAGCTGAAGATGGAGAAGACTTCAAAACCGGAGGAGCTTGAGATCATTGATCGTCGCATTACGCAATTGGAGATGGAAATCCTGTCTCTTAAAGGCGCGATTGACTATGGTTCGGTGGAGCGGCGTCAGCGGTTAGAGAAAGAGCTTGCTGATCTGCGAGAGGAGCAGCACACCCTAAATGCTCAATGGCAAGCAGAGAAAGAGTCGAGTGATCGAATCCAAAAGCTGCGTGAAGAAATCGCTCAGCTTAAGACCGAGCTTGAGCAAGTCGAAAGTCCCCAAAGTCCAAGTTATGACCTGAACCGTGCATCTGAGATCCAACACGGTCGGTTGCCCCACTTTCAGGAGCAACTTCAAAAAGCGCAGGATAAATTCAATCAGTCACAAACTCACGGTATATCTCTACTGCGTGGAGAAGTCACTGAGTCTGACATTGCTGAAATTATCTCGAAGTGGACGGGCATTCCCATCAGCAAACTGGTGGAATCGGAAATGCAGAAACTCCTGCATTTAGAAGATGACCTGCACAAGCGCGTGATTGGACAGGAAGAAGCGGTTACGGCTGTGGCAGATGCGATTCAGCGATCGCGCGCTGGCTTAGCAGACCCCAACCGTCCCACTGCTAGCTTTATCTTCTTAGGACCGACTGGTGTTGGTAAAACCGAACTTGCCAAGGCACTCGCTGCTTACTTGTTCGACACGGAAGACGCGCTGGTTCGTATCGATATGTCTGAGTATATGGAGAAGCAGTCGGTTTCACGCTTGATCGGTGCACCTCCAGGGTATGTAGGTTACGACGAAGGCGGACAGTTGACGGAAGCGATCCGTCGTCGTCCCTATGCGGTGATTCTGTTCGACGAAATCGAGAAAGCGCATCCGGATGTATTCAACGTGATGCTGCAAATTCTGGATGATGGACGCGTGACCGATGCTCAAGGGCACACGGTGGACTTCAAAAACACTGTCATTATTATGACCAGCAATATCGGTTCGCAGTACATTCTGGACGTTGCGGGTGACGATAATCGCTACGACGAGATGCGATCGCGCGTGATGGAGGCAATGCGTACTAGCTTTCGCCCCGAATTTCTCAACCGAATCGACGAGATCATCATCTTTCATGCGCTACAGCGATCGGAGCTACGGCAAATCGTCAAGCTTCAGATATTGCGACTGGCAGAGCGGTTGGACGATCGCAAAATGTCTCTCAAGCTCTCTGACAGCGCATTGGACTTTCTCGTGGAAGTCGGCTACGACCCTGTCTTTGGTGCCCGTCCACTCAAACGTGCCATTCAGCGTGAACTCGAAACGCAGATTGCCAAGGCGATCCTCCGTGGGGAATTTACCAACGGCGACACCATCTTTGTGGATGTGGAGAATGAGCGACTAGCATTCAACCGCCTATCGTCGGAAGTGCTGACAACGCAGTAGAGGGGGCGGAGGAGGCACGGGAGCAGGGGAGGCTGAAGGGGAAAAGGGAGAAAAGCAAGAGGCTCAGGTTGAGCGCTGTAGGATTTTGACCCTTTTGAAGAGGCGCTGCATTGCGCTCCCTTGCTTCCACTACTGCCTCCGCCTCCCCTGCCGATAGTCTTCCTGTCAACCTGCGGGTGCGTTGGTCAAGTCAACAGGCAGCTCGACTGTAAAGCAGGTTTGTCCTTCTCCGCTCGTGACCTGAATGGAACCGCCCAAATGGTTGAGTAACTTCTTTACCAGCGTCAGTCCTAGTCCTGTTCCTCCTTGCCGCCAGCGATCGGCGCTAGGAATGCGGTAGAACTGATCAAAAATGCGAGGGAGTTCAGTTGCCGGAATTTCAACGCCAGAGTTACAAACCTGCATTTGAATCGTCGGTACGGTGGTTGATAGGGCATTTTCGATTAGCTGCACAGCGAGGCTAATTTGCTCATTGTCAGGCGTATACTTGACCGCGTTATTCAGTAATTCTGTCAGCACCCGACTGAGGGCAGAGGCATCTGTCACGATCGGCGGCAGGTTAGAGGCAGCCGTCATCTGTAGCTGTTGCTGCTGATTGAGTGCGCGTTCCTGAAACGTTTCTAGTAGTTCGGGTAGCCAGCTTTGCAGGTGAACGGTCGTCAGGTCGATCGTGTATGCGTCAGCGTTGAGCCGTTGTAAATCCAACAAGTCATTCACCAGGCTCAACTGGCGGTTACACTGATCGCTCAAAATCGTGAGATAACGAACGGTTTGGTTAGGATCGGTGCTCTCTATGAGATAACCCTGTTGACTTAAGGAAATTTCCAACATGCGGATTGCCATTTTGATGTTGGTGAGTGGCGTTCGCAGTTCGTGAGAAACCGTGTTCAAGAAGTCATCTTTAAGTTGATTGATGGTTTGAAGTTCCGTCATTTGTGCCTCTAGCTGCACTGCCCGGGCGATCGCCAGATTGCGTTCTTCTACCTGCCGCCGCTCGGTAATGTCGCGGAAGACTAAAACCGCTCCGGTGATGGTGCCTGCTTCATCACGAAACGGCGCAATACTATCTGCAATCGGAATGGTGTGACCCGTACGGGAACACAGCAGCGTTCTGTCTGCCAACGAAGTAACGTTGCCCGTTTGCAGTACGTCAGTCGTAGGGTTGGGTAATAGGCATTGAGTATCTTCATGGATCAGGTGGAAAACGTCGGTGATGTTCTGACCGATCGCCTCTTCCTGCCGCCAGCCAGTTAACACTTCAGCCGCAAAATTGATAAATTTGACGCGGCTATGAGCGTCAACCACAATGACACCATCACCGATCGATCGCAGGATGTTGAATAACCACTGTTCGCGCCGTTCTAGCTCCTGATCCAGTCGATGGCGCTGTAGTGCAGTTTCGATCGCAACATACAGTTCACGTTCCTCGATTGGCTTGAGGACGTAACCGAACGGACCCGTTACTTTAGCTCGTTCGATCGTGCTGCGATCGGAATAGCCTGACGCATACACTACGGGAATATGTAAGCGCTCCCAGATTTGTTGTGCTGCCTGAATGCCGTCCATTTCGCCCTTCAGCCGGATATCCATCAGCACGATGTTAGGATTTGTGGTGCGCGCAAGCTGCACTGCCATTTCGCCCGAAGTGGCAATATCTACCACCGCATAACCCAAGTTTTCTAAACAATCCCTAATGTCGGCAGCAATAATGCTTTCATCTTCAACGATCAGAATCTGAACCTTTTCTACATTGGGCGTTGGAGCCGGAGCGGTCATCATGCTTTACTCCCAACAAAGGTAATTCTGAATTCTGTGCCACGATCGCGGTTAAGCTCGATCGTGCCCTCTAATTGGTTGACCAAATCTTTCATTAGTTTTAATCCCAACGAATTGACTTGAGCGAATGCAAAGTCCGCTGGCATCCCAATGCCGTTATCACGCACTGTGAGCACGATGGTATGGTTGCCCTGCCGATGCAGCTCGATCGCAATTTCGCCGGGTTGATCAGCAAACGCGTATTTCAGCGCATTAGAAACTAATTCATTAATGATTAAGCCACAGGGAATTGCCGCATCAATATCGAGCGAAACATCATCAATACACGTTTTAAGCGTAATGGCATTGGAGTTGATGTTGTAAGAGCTAAACAGGCTGGCTGCCAGATTTGGCACATAATGGCTCAAGTTAATGTGTGCCAAATCTTCAGAGCGATACAGTTTTTCATGCACGAGCGCGATCGATTTAATGCGAGTTTGGCTTTCTAGCAAAATGTCGGTTGCCTGTTTGTCTTTCACTCGCCGTTGTTGCAGACGGAGCAAGCTATAAACAATCTGCAAATTATTTTTGACTCGGTGATGAATTTCCTTCAGCAGTACATCTTTTTCGCCCAACGAAGCCTGCAACCGCTCTTCTGCCTGACGCAGCTCCTCCAACTGTTTTGCGGCTGTAATATCGACCGCAACACCCAGAATTTGTTGCGCTGAGCCATCCGGGTTGCGGGCAAACAGCGTTTCCTGGCGTTGGAAGTAGCGCCACTCGCCATTACGGTGTTTCATCCGCAACTCAGTACCGAGGATCGCGCCATCGCTTGCCGTATTCCAGCGTCTAAGATCTACGTATCTCTGTAAAAAGTCGTCTGGGTGCATGACGGTTTGCAGGAAGGTGGGCTGCATCGCCTGAATCTCATCCACGGTATAGCCGAGGTGCTCTCCAAGCTCACGATTCACGTAGATGCTGTCTTGCTTAGCCAGGTCGAATACATCGATCACGGCTGGGCTAGTGTCAGCGATTTTTTGAGCAAATCGCTGGCTCTCTTGCAGTGCCGCTTCTGCCTGTTTGAGGTCAGTGATATCGCGCCCGACAGACTGATACTCGACGAACTGACCTTGCTCGTCAAACAACATTCGATTGTTCCACTGCGTCCAGCGCCGTTGTCCGGCAACCAGAACTCGGTTTTCGTTCGTGGCGATCGGGTGCTCCTGGTTCATTGACTGCAAGGTACGTTCGATCTGTTCATCGTCTTCCTTAACCACAAAGGGCTTGTAAGAAGTGCCGATCGTGTCCTCTTTCTGCCGTCCAAAGTAACGGCAATAGGCTTCATTCACAAAGGTCAGCGTGCCATCTGGTTTGAAGCGGGCGATCAGTTCTGTCTGATCTTCGACGATCGCGCGATAGCGGGCTTCACTGGCTCGAAGGGCGGCTTCAATTTGCTTGCGCTCAGCAATTTCGCGCTCTAGCTCTCGGTTTGCCGCCTCCAGTTGTGCAGGACTGGGTAAAGAGAGTGCTTTGGGCAACAGCGGTATCAGCTCCAGCGCCGTAATCAGAGAGATGGTTGCTGTCGCTACTTTGATGGTGCCTGACAACCAGTAGACGGGGTACCAGAGCGTCCAGATTTCCAGAATATGCGTAGTGCCACACGCGATGATGAAGGCTCCAAAGAGCAGGAAGATCCAGCTAAAGGGTAAATCTTGCCGTTTGCGGACGAAGTAGAGTAACGCGATCGGAATGGAGTAATAGGCGATCGCAATCACCGCGTCTGAAAGGATGTGCAGCGCCACCAATTCAGGCTGCCAAAGGTAGCAGTGCCCATGCGGAATAAACGATCCGGTCGTGAAAAGAGCCTGGATAGCGTCCAACATTGAAGTAACGTCTGACACAGTTTTTTCCGAGAAAGAGACGGTTAGGGGATTGCAAGAAAACAAGATACCAGTGGTTTGGGTTTCGGCTACGCTCAACCCGCGATGACTGAAGGTTGAGCGCCGTCGAAACCTGGTTCATTGGTCGGTGATTAAACCGCAAAGCCCTTACGTCAAGTGATAAACCTAAATAAGGACTTGCTAGGTCACTTCTTCTAACCAAAGTAAACCCAAAAGCTTTGAAACAGGAGCCAAATGGCGGTAATTTTCTAGTTATTTAGCGCAAGACAAATTTTTGTGAACACAACATCCCCGACTTCTTCAAAAGTCGGAGATTTTAAGTGAGGCGAATTTGCACATTGATGCAGAGAAGAAAGACGGCTTACAATCTTGACGGAAGAGTAGATACGCCAAGCATGAGGCGGTAATGACTTTGGTACAGCAAGCAGAGCTTCGAGAACCGTCATCCATACAGCCCATCTGGCGCGTGTTGGGCAGTTTGCGCGGCTACGTCTGGACGGCTCTGGGCGCACTGGGCAGCCTGTTACTGCTCACTGTAGCGAGTGCAGTTACGCCTCAACTGTTTCGCTGGGGCATTGATCAAGGCATTGCGAAGCAGAACCTGTCGATCGTGCTCTCCAGTGCTGGCTGGCTGGTGGTTGCGGCGATCGGTCGTGGTTTGTTCAACTTTGGGCAAAGCTATTGGGCTGAAGCCGCCTCTCAAGGTGTTGCCTACGATTTACGCAACACGATTTTTAGTCAGATCCAAAACCTCAGCTTTAGCTATCACGACCAGTCGCAAACGTCGCAACTGCTGACTCGCGTGACCAATGATATTGAGCAGATTCGCGCCTTTCTCAGCACCAGTTTAATCCAGGTCATTAACTCAATCGTCACGCTGGTGGCGATCGCTGTCATTCTGCTGGTCATGAACTGGAAGCTGGCGTTGATTACGCTGACCGTCGTGCCGATGGCGGGTTTTCTACTAGCAAACTTTCTCACTCGCAATGGAGCGCTCTTTAAGCAGGTGCAAGAGCAACTGGGCGACCTCAACGCCATCCTGCAAGAAAATCTGGTGGGCATTCGCGTCGTGAAAGCGTTTGTGCGCGAGTCTACTGAAACAACGCGCTACACGTCGATGAATGATGCGCTGGTACGGGCAAATATGAAAACCATCCGTGCCATCCGCAATACGTTTCCGTTCATCTTCTTATTGAGTAATTTGGTCACGCTGGCAGTGTTTGGCTACGGCGGCGCAGAGGTCATTGATGGTCGGTTTTCGGTGGGCGAACTGGTCGCGTTCAACTCCTATTTGTTGTTGATTTTGCAGCCAATTTTGTTAATTGGCTTTGCGGCACCCGCGATCGCCCAGGCAGTTGCTTCTGCTGAACGGGTGTATGAAGTGGTGGATGCCAAAGTGGAAATCCGCGATCGACCGAATGCGGTGCCCTTTGAAACCTGCGGCGGCAGACTGACCTTTGAAAACGTATCCTTCCGCTATCCCGGTGCTACGACTGAGGCGCTCAAAGGAGTCTCGTTTGAAACCAGACCGAACGAACTTATCGCCGTCTTGGGCATGACGGCATCAGGTAAAAGCACCATCATGAACCTGATTCCGCGCTTTTACGATGCCACGACTGGTGCCATTCGCATTGATGGGCGAGACGTGCGCGATTTTACGCTCCAAAGTCTGCGATCGCGCATCGGTATTGTCTTTCAAGAAACGACATTGTTCTCTGGCACTCTCCGCGAAAACATTGCCTACGCTAAGCCGAATGCCTCCTTAGAGCAGGTGATCGAAGTTGCCAAAGCCGCTCAAATGCACGACTTCATCATGGGCTTACCCGACGGCTACGAAACGATCGTTGGTGAACGTGGCGTTGGCTTATCAGGTGGGCAAAAGCAGCGAGTGGCGATCGCCCGTACGCTACTCACTGACTACAGCATCCTGATCCTGGACGATAGCACCTCTGCCGTCGATGCCCAAACCGCCGCCCAAATTCAAGCCGCCTTAGATGACTTGATGCACCAGCGTACCTGCACTTCATTCGTCGTCGCTCAACGCATCAGCACCGTTCAAAACGCCGATCGCATTTTTCTGATGGATAAAGGTCGCCTGATGGCACAAGGCACCCACGACGAATTAATGCAGACCAGCCCACTCTATGGCGTGATTTTGGAATCGCAGGTCAAGCGATCGGTATCTGTGTAGAGGCGATCGCCTGTTTAGGGTTTTGCGGTTTAATCACCGACCCATGACAGGTTTTGACGGCGCTCAACCTTCAGTCATCGCGGGTTGAGCGTAGCCGAAACCCAAACCACAGGTATCTTATTTTCTTGCAATCCCCTTAAGAGAACTCACTTTGAACCCAACCTGGCTGAACCCAACCTGGAGCCTCAAACAACATCTTCTCGTGAAGAAACCTGGTTCTGCATAAGCTCTACAAAACAGCCCCAGACATCGCTGCCTGGGGCTGTTTATTGATTGAACTAGGCGCTAGGCACTACGTCGGATAGGAATCACATTGAGTGCCTTCAACGCTTCAAGCATCTCGTGTTTTTTAAGGTGCTTATTTTTCCCATGTGCATCACGCCATTTGATGCCTGCCTGCTGGCATTGCTGTCGCAACTGCTCTACTGGCGAGAGCGATCGCTTCGCTGGTGGGACTGGTTCAACAATTCGGGTCGATGGCGTTGAGATGTGCTTGGATCTGGACTTGGACTTTAACTGAACGGGATGGGTGAACCGCTGATGGGTATACAAAGCAAGCGAACCTGCAACGTAACTGAAACTCAACAATTCGATCGCAACCGTCGCCTGGGTCAGTAACTCTTCCATGATCAAAAATTCCTTTTGTGACCCACCTGCCGCCAACAAATGTAGCGAAGCTGGGGACAGATGGAGATTTTGAGACAATAGTAGCAGCCTGAGCCAAAAAGGGAGCACTTTTTCTTCAGATTATTGCGGTGATGGAGCAAGACTCCGTTAGGCTAGAAATGCTGGTTGCTGATTGGACTCTAGACAGTCACTCCAGGCGCTTCAAAAGCCTAAATCTAGAGCGTTTTTTCGCCAACCAGTTGCCCGTCCCGCAAGCACTAGAACCTTTTTCAACCCCCATTCATGCCTGCACTTACGACCCCATTCATACCGCTTGCTTTTCCCCTTACTGCCGTTGTGGGTCAGGAAGCCATCAAACTCGCCCTACTGCTGGCAGCCGTCGATCCAGGCTTGGGCGGTGTGGTCATTGCCGGTCGTCGAGGTACTGCCAAATCGGTCATGGCACGGGCACTTCATGCACTGTTGCCGCCGATCGAAATTGTCGAAGGCTCCCTTAACAGCGATCCACTGCATCCCGAAGAGTGGGACGACGAGACCATTGAAAGGATAAAGGATGAAGGCTCAAGGCTAAGTATGGAACCTGTTTTAGACTTTAGCCTTGATATTTTAGCCTTTCCTACAGCAGTGATTCCCGCGCCCTTTGTACAAATTCCTCTGGGCATTACAGAAGATCGGCTGTTGGGTTCAGTGGATGTCACCCAGTCAATTAAGCGGGGCGAGACGGTATTTCAGCCCGGACTGCTGGCAGAAGCGCATCGAGGCGTACTTTACATTGACGAAATCAATCTACTGGATGACCAGGCGGCAAATTTACTGCTGTCGGTGCTGACGGATGGACGGAACCAGATCGAGCGCGAAGGCATTAGCTTTCAGCATCCCTGCAAACCGCTGCTGGTAGCTACCTACAATCCAGAAGAAGGAGACTTGCGCGAACATCTACTAGACCGGATTGCGATCGCCCTTTCTGCTGACATGGTGCTGGGTTTAGACGATCGTGTACTTGCGGTCGAGCAAGCCACTCGTTACACCGACTCACCACAGACGTTTTTGACTCAATACACCGACGACATCGACTCGCTCAAGACTCAAATTGTGCTGGCGCGAGAATGGCTCAGAGACGTGCAGATCACCTCCGAGCAAGTGGGTTATCTGGTGAATGAAGCAATTCGTGGCGGTGTGATGGGGCATCGAGCCGAACTATTTGCCGTGCGCGTTGCCAAAGCTCATGCTGCGTTAGATGGTCGTACAGACGTAACCGCAGACGATTTACGACGTGCCGTTGAATTGGTCATCGTGCCGCGATCGACCATTATACAAACGCCTCCTGAAGCACCGCCGCCGCCGCCCCCCCCCCCTCAGAGCCAGCAGGAACCAGAAGACGAGACAGAGCAGGAGCAGGACGATCGCGACGACGATGATCAGGATCAAGACAAGCCAGAACCAGAAACACCCGCTATTCCTGAAGAATTCATCTTCGATCCCGAAGGCGTAATCCTCGATCCGTCCGTCCTCTACTTTGCCCAGTCAGCAACCCGACAGGGCAAATCCGGTAGCCGTGCCATTATCTTCTCGGACGATCGCGGTCGCTATGTCAAACCCATGCTACCCAAAGGAAAGGCACGCCGCATCGCTGTTGATGCCACACTGAGAGCTGCGGCTCCCTATCAGAAAGGGCGACGGGCGAGGAGAGAGGAGTCAGCGGTCAGCGGTCAGCAGTCAGCAGTCAGCAGTCAGCTTGCATCCAACTCGACATCCTACTCGCCACTCGCCACTCCCTACTCCCCACTCCCATCCCCTCCCCCCAAACGCGTCTTCGTCGAGCAAGCAGACATTCGTGCCAAACGCTTAGCGCGCAAAGCCGGAGCGCTCGTTGTCTTCGTTGTGGATGCGTCTGGCTCGATGGCGCTCAACCGGATGCAGTCAGCAAAGGGTGCCGTGCTGAGGCTGCTGACTGAGGCATACCAGAACCGCGATCAGGTCGCGTTGATTCCGTTTCGGGGCGAACAGGCAGAGATTTTGCTGCCGCCCACCCGCTCGATCGAAGCTGCAAAACGACGACTCGATCGCATGCCCTGCGGAGGCGGTTCACCCTTGGCACACGGGCTAACTCAGGCAGTACGAGTGGGCATGAACGCCAGACAGTCGGGCGATATCGGGCAAGTGGTGGTGGTTGCCATTACTGATGGTCGCGGGAATGTACCGCTGGCACGATCGCTCGGTGAGACCATTCCACCCGATGAAAAGCCTGACATCAAAGCCGAACTGCTCGACATTGCTGCCAAAATTCGCGCTCTTGGCATTCAGCTACTCGTTATTGACACCGAAAACAAATTTATTTCCACTGGTTTTGCCAAGGAACTGGCGCAGCAAGCAGGCGGCAAATATTACCATCTACCAAAAGCCAACGATCAGGCGATCGCAGCAATGGCGCGAGGGGCGATGCGTGATATGACTCGTTCTTAAGAGCGGTCAGCGGTCAGCGGTCAACGCAGGATTGAAAGCTGAAAGCTGACGGCTGAAAGCTAAGTAGGACTACTCCATACCATGAACCGTTCTTAAGAGCGGTCAGCGTAGGATTTAAAGCTGAAAGCTGACGGCTGAAAGCTGACCGCTAAAAGCCAAATAGGACGACTCCATACCAGGAACAGGTTCATACCCCAATCCGTCTAAGCTAGACAGGCTTGCGATCGACTTGGGTATACTGAGAAGTCCAAGCCTTCTATCCGTTATCAACCGTTGCAACCCTATGACGCGCACCCGACTGAAGCAAACCATTTCCGGTTTTCCCGTCCGCAAAACGCAGCGGCGACTGTTAAGCAAAGAATTGGATTTGCTGCTCCTCACAGGTTGTTCCTGTCTGCTTACCCTGTTGCACCACCCCATTAGTGAAGCCATCCAAGCGCAATCTCCTGCCCGTAATGCGCCCTTAGAAGCATCCACCCAGACAGGTCAGCAGAACCTCAAGCTGGCTGGTCAGTTTTCGCTCACCATGCCACCCGAACGGAAGAAGGTCAAGGTGGTGAAGGAAGGGTAGGAGAAGGCAGAGGGCAGAGGGCAAAGGGCAGAAAAAGCTGGATGGTCAAAACAGCTTTAGCAACGTCATAACCGCTTCACTTGTGCCTTTTACCTTCATTCCCTCGCTCGATCGCCGTGTGATGGACAGGGTGGCGCAGAAATCGAGCGATCGAGCCACGCGACGGCTTGCTGAAGTCTGGGTAATGCTTCCTCTGGCTGATCTTTGAGCAAAAAGACGATCGCGGCGGCGGCTTGCTCATTGGCACGCACCTTGCGGTTGGACTTGAGGCGATGCCAGTCTCGTTCGGCGATCGCAAGTTTTTCCAATAACGCTTGCGCGAGTTCAGCCGCGCTAAATTGGCTCAGGCTATTGCTAGTAGCGGTAACTGCTGGTGACGACGCTGTGGAAAGGGAGGTATCAGGCATACGGTTGCGGCGATCGTGGGCATAATCAAGGGTATCTCTACTCTACTACTGCCGTTATGCCGCTGCCGCCACCATCGCCTGATTCTGCCTCCAATCACGATCATGACGTACCGCTGTTGGAAACGTTCGAGCAAGAGTTAGCAGCCGTTGAGCGATCGCTGCATGATCTCAAAGAGCGCTATACGCAGGTGCAGCAGGATGAGCAAACGCAGGCACAACTTCAGGAGCGTAAGGAGCAGCTTAAACGGCAAATGCAGCGATCGTCCGCCCCAGACCTCAAAGCCGAGTTAACCCATCTTCAAGCGCAGATTGACGAACTGGAAGTAAACCTGGAAAGTAAACTATTTTCCTGGGGCAGTCTGCGGGAACCATTTTGGCAAATAGTTCGTTTCGGTGGGTTAGGCATTGTCATTGGTTGGTCGATCGCCTTTACCGTGTTGCAAAGCCCCAATCCATCGCCTCGCCCTCCGGTTCCTGCACCCGGATCGCCTCAGCTAGAAAGGTAGGATGAGGTTTTTTCAGCCGTCACTGCTGACATAGCATCAACTCTAGGGGAATGATTGTATTTGGATACGGTGTAAGACTCTCTGTAAAAGAGCAATCGCACTTACAAATTCAGGCAAGCCTACTTGAAGCTATCAATTATACCAGAAGTGACCATCGGCAGAGCCACCAATTTGACTGTTAATTATTTCAACAGCACAATATTTACTGGAGGAGCCTTCTATCTTCTCGGAACTGGTTTTCTCGAACTGCCAATTAGGCTGCTTAGACGATCGCCAGGGTCTGCCAAACCAGGTATTGCCACTCTCGTCCTTAAACCAAATCAGGGCGGAATTCTGACTGTAATCTATCACTTTGATAGTTCTTGCATAGCCAATCAAACATCCATTATCAGAGGCTTGTTTGATCGCAGGAGAGAACTCAGACGCATACAGCCACGAAAGAAACTCCCATTTGCCATAAGTACACCCAAACATCAGTAAAATGAATCCAATTACGTACATCCGGAAAAACTTGTCAAGCCGGAATGCGGGTTTCTGTTTTACCATCATGACCTTCAGCCATTAAAAATAGTATCTGGTGAGATTGCAGCCAATGAAGTAGTTAAGCTTTTCAAAGAGCCACATAAATGCAAAAAGGTCAGGTCTAACAATTGACCTAACCTCTAAAGTCTTTCCAAAAACAATTGGCTTTGCTGGCGAAGGCACTGCCCAACGAAATGTTAGGAAGCCATTGCGACTTCGACCATTTCTTGCAGTTCGCCTTTTTGGTACAGCTCAATCAAAATATCAGAGCCGCCGACAAATTGACCGTCTACATAGACCTGGGGAATGGTGGGCCAGCTAGAGTATTCTTTAATGCCCTGACGAATCTCCTCATCTGCGAGGACATCCACTGTCTCGAAGGGAACGCCGAGCGTGTTGAGGATTTGCACAACGTTGTTGGAGAAGCCACATTGGGGCATAAGCTTGTTGCCCTTCATGAAGACCATGATTTTATTGTGGTTGATGAGGGTTTCGAGCCGCGTTTGGGTTTCAGGAGTCATAGGTTTGGAGGGGTGAGGTGTGCGAAAGAAGTGGAGCCAAAAGAGCCGAGCTTGACACAATTTCAGACCGCTTGGCTGGCGATCGCCCAAGCTTGAGGGGTATACGTCTTAATTGCCATTGCGTGGATTGCCCCGCTGAGTAAATGCTGCTGGACTGCCTTATTCACCAACTGATGCTGCTGCACCAGGCGTTTGCCGTCAAACTGAGATGACACAACGGTCACTTCGTAGTGTTCACCGTCATTTGTCAAGACCTGCACCTGGGCATCGGGCAGTTCAGCTTTGATCATGGTTTCAACCTGATCGGGGCTAATCATGTGCTCTCCTTGACCGCTACTAATATTCATAGCTCCAGTTTAACGTTCAGTGTCAAGCTGAGTTTCATTCGTTTGGAGAGAGATACGATCGCCTGCCCTCTTCTATAAACACCTACTAGCGCGGTGCCGCGCTCGGCTGGTCAGCGCGAGGACGAGGGTAAGGCGCATCTACAAAACCCAACTCCAGGAGCTGCTGATACGCTTTTTGTCCCAGGTTACGGGTTGGCTGTTGACTGCGAATGATTTGCACAAGCAGCGGTACTGCTAGTTCAGGCTGGTTCTGAGCACGATGTACGAGAGCCAGTTGATACGTCGCCTGGTCACGCATTTCAGCAGACTCCAGCGCTTTGCGTCGTTGAGTATCGGCAATGCGGTTGTCAATGCCGGAAAAGCTGCCAGCCAGGTCTTGATAAAAGTTAGACAACTGGTTGAAGACTTGCCGCGCTTCCTGAAGTTTTTTGATCGCGTTCGGGTAGTTTTGAGCCGACACAGCCTTGTCCGCTTCATCCATCAGGCGCTTGCCACCCTGTTGGCTGAGCAGTCCGGCATCTTGATCGGTTGGTTTCAAAACGCTTGGGTCGTTCGGGTTGATCGGCTGCGCCCGATCGGGACTGGATGGCAACGCTTGAGCAAAACCGCTTGCAGGCTTTAGCAGTACGGCAGCAGCCAACAGAGAAAGGGAGAGAATCCCCGCAGTGCGGAAACGAGTAGTTCCAAAGAGTTCCATGAGTCAGCTCTAGCCCTTATTGCAGAAATAGAAAGTGTAGAAAACAGAAGAAACACAACTGTATCAAAACTGTGAGTATATTACCATTGCAGGGTAACTCTACGCCTGAGTAGTCGTTAGCGACTAGGCACCGTCCTCTAAGCCTGCACCCTTCGTCTCAATGAGGTGTTTCAATGACGAATCAAACGCCAGCAAACTCAGCGCAAGGTACTCAGGGCGCAGCCATGCCTGAGTCAAGCATCAATAAAGTGTTGCAGCGCGGTGGCGAAGAACTGTTGCTGGAAAAAGTGGACGATCGCTTTACGGTCAACGCCACAGATCAAGCGGCGATCGCAAATCTCCTTCAACCGCTGCCCGCAGATGTCAGCCCGGAGCGTGCGCCAGCTCAGCTCACAGAAATTGTGGTCGCCCCAGCGCAGCGTGATGCGGTGATGCAGCAGGTGCGAGATGCCGATGCCGTCAACTACGCCAGTCATGTCTATCAACTCAAGGACGATCCGGCATCGCGGCTGTATTTAACGGATCAAATGACGATTCAGTTTGCGCCCTCAGTCACACCAGACGCGATCGCGCAAATCACTACACCGATAGGGTTACGCCAGGTGAAGCCGATCGCAGGCGTGCCGAACACCTTTGTGTTTGAAACCACTACTAGCGCTCAAGAAAATCCGCTTAAAATTGCCAATCGCCTGATGCAGCGATCGGAGGTACTGACCGCTGAGCCAAACATTATTGTGCGGACGCAAGATCACTATCGTCCTCGTGACCCCATTTATCCCAAGCAGTGGCATCTTAACCACAACGGCGGCGCTGATCTGGCTCTCAATTCTCATGTTTTCGCCGAGACAGCGTGGGATATTACGCGAGGCATTCGATCGGTCACGATCGCTGTCATGGATGACTCTGTAGACCTCACCCATCCGGACTTTCAGGGCATTGGCAAAATCGTTGCCCCGCGTGACTTCAAGGAGAATGACTTTCTGCCACTGCCCGGTGATCCCGATGACAATCACGGTACCGCCTGTGCAGGAGTTTCTACCGCTGAAGAAAACGGCGCGGGAGCCGTTGGAGTGGCTCCTGGTTGCGCCCTCATGCCCATTCGCACAACGGGCTTTTTGGATGATCAGACGATCGAAGACTTGTTCGGCTGGGCAGCCACAAAAGGTGCATCGGTCATTTCCTGTAGCTGGGGACCCGCGGCTGTCTACTTCCCACTCTCACTCCGACAGCGTGCCGCCCTCACTCAAGCTGCCACCACTGGGCGCAACGGCAAAGGCTGCGTAATTGTGTTCGCTGCTGGAAACGCTAACCGCCCGACCAACGGCACCATCAATGAAAGCGGCTGGACTAACAATGCCTTGAGCGGTGATACTGCCTGGTTAGGAGGCTTTACCGTGCATCCCGATATCATCACAGTTGCCGCTTCAACTAGCCTTAATAAAAAAGCGGCATACAGCAACTGGGGCGCAGAAATCTCCGTTTGTGCGCCCAGCAACAACGCACCACCGGGTATCGGTCTTCAGGATATCGGCTATGTTTTTACGCCACCGCAAGTCAGAGGCGCGTTGCCTGGATTGGGCATTGTGACGACCGATCGCGTGGGTGCAGCAGGCTATGCTCCCGATAATATTGCGATCGATTTTGGTGGTACATCCAGCGCTTGTCCGTTGGTGGCAGGAGTTGCAGCGCTGGTGCTATCGGCAAACCCTGATTTGACAGCAACAGAGGTTAAGCAACTGCTACAGCAAACCGCAGACAAAATTGTGGACTCCAACCCCGATCCGCAGTTTGGTTTCCGCAAAGGTACGTATGAGGCAGGGGGACGGTGCGACTGGTTTGGCTACGGTAAAGTGAATGCTGCCAAAGCGGTTCAGGCAGCCGTGCAGCGACAGGCAATGGCAGCGATCGCTCCCTCTCGCCAGATCCAGCAGCAAAACACGACCAGCAGCGCCATTCCCGATCACAATCCCCAGGGATTAACCAGCACGATTCAGATCACGGAGACTGGCACCGTACGATCGATTCAAATCAGCGTAGCGATCGACCATAGTTTTCTCGGTGATCTACAAATCAGCCTGACCTCACCCAGCAATCAAACCGTTTTGCTGCAAAGCCGCACCCTTGGACGCAGCACCCGCCTTCAGACCACTTACACACTGCAAACGACAGCACTACTCAGGCGCTTCTTGAACCAACCCGTTCAGGGACGTTGGCAACTGCGCATTGTCGATGCCGCCGAAGGCGACACGGGGACGCTGAATAGTTGGACGTTGACAGTGGGAGTGTGAGGAGTGAGGAGTGAGGAGTGAGGAGTGATTTCGAGTTGATCCTGACCGCTGACCGCTGACCGCTGACCGCTCCCTCCTGCCTTCCACCTTCTGCCTTCCACCTCACTCCACCAAATGATGATCCATCGCAAACCGCACCAGTTCAGCGCGGTTGTTGGTATCGGTTTTGCGCAGCAAGCTGCTGACGTATTTTTCGACGGTGCGTGGGCTGAGGTGCAAATGTTCACCAATTTGCATATTTGATTGCCCGTCCGATAGCACTTTGAGGACTTCGCGTTCGCGTTGAGTGAGGTTTAGCGCTGCAACAACGATAGTTAACGCCGCGTTCTGCGCTGCCGTGTGATTGTCGTTGTGAGTTGCCTGGGACGATCGCGATCGCTCCGTACGTTCAACATCACGCAAGCGCTCTGCATTCCCCCTTGCAAAGCGCCACTCCAGCTCAATCAATTGCAGTCGCTCCAGCAGATTTCGTACGACTGCTCCTAGCTCTTGCAGCTCAAACGGCTTGGAGAGATACACGTCACAGCCTGCCTGATAGCCTCGAATACGCTCTTGCGTGTCGTTGCGTGCCGTCAAAAACACTACAGGCAACAAGCGTGAAGTAGGGCGCTGCCGAATACGGCTTACTAGCTCGTAGCCATCCATCTGCGGCATGGTGATGTCGGTGACAACGAGATGGGGCTGATAGTCTTCAACCAGCTTGAGCGCCTCTCGACCATTTTCAGCAGTGACAACCAGATAGCCGATCGTCTCCAGATAATCGCTGATCGACAGACGTGTTCCTAAGTCATCATCAGCAACAAGGATTGTGAGAGGCATACAAGAGCTGCTGCTAGTGTGTCTAAGTCTTAAACATTACATTTTTTAGAAAGCGCTATCAAAACTAAAATATATCGGTTTTGTCCGTGTCTGTGTGGCATTGATGAGCGATCGCTAACAGAAATTTGTAAAAGCCTGCGGGCGATCGCTCATTCCATCCGAGTGAGAGCAATTTTAGCGAAGGCGTACGTTCAAGCTAGAGGGATCGCCGGGATTGCCTTCCAACGAAACATTTCGCTCATTGGCAGAGAGGTGACGCACAATCTTGTAAAGCGTCTCAGTGTGGTCAGATGCACCGATTTTTGCTGCTAATGCTGTCAGAGAGAGCGGCGCTCCTTCCTGCTCCAGCGCTTCTACTACTTCCATCTGTAGTTCTAAGATTGCTGCTGCTGCTTTCTTTCCAGCTTCTACCCCTGGTTGGTGGTAGGCATTGATATTGACGAGAAAGCCATAGAAACCCACGGCTCTTTCGTACAGTGCGATCAAGGCTCCTACCTGTCTGGGAGTAACTTCAGGAATGGTGACCGTGATGGAATCGCGCTGGTTTTCGTAGAGCGCTTGCCGGGTACCTTGGAGCAGCCCGGAAAGGTAATCTCCAGCCGTCACACCGGGTTCCACTTCAATGGATGGCTTGTCACGATCTTTCAGTACTTCGATAAAGGTGAGAAAGAAGTTTGGCACGCCTTCGCGTAGCTGCTGCACATAGGCATGTTGGTCAGTCGAACCCTTGTTGCCGTAAACCGCAATGCCCTGATAGACCGTTTTGCCATCCAGGTCTTTTTCTTTACCCAACGACTCCATCACTAACTGCTGAAGGTAACGGCTAAACAGCAGCAGGCTGTCTTTATAGGGCAGCACCACCATATCTTTTTCGCCCTTGCCGTTGCCTGCAAAGTACCAGGCAAGTGCCAACAACGCAGCCGGATTTGTTTTTAGCTGTGGCGCACGAGTGGCAGTATCCATCTCTTTTGCTCCTGCCAGCAGACTGCGGATGTCAATGCTTTGCAGGGCTGCGTCGAGCAATCCGACAGCCGAAAGCTCTGAGGTGCGTCCGCCCACCCAGTCGAACATGGGGAACGTTGCCAGCCAGCCTTCCGATCGCGCCAGGTCATCCATTTTGCTACCAGGCAGGGTGATTGCAACCGCCTGTCTGGCAAAGTCTAAGCCCTTGTCTGCGAAGGCTTTCTTTGCCTCAAGCATACCGTTGCGGGTTTCGGGTGTGCCGCCGGATTTGGTGATGACGATGACCAGTGTGCTGCTGAGACGATCGCCCAAACGCTCAAAGGTGCGATCGAAGCCATCCGGGTCAGTATTATCAAAAAAGTGAATCGCTAGCGGTGGCTGCTCAGGTGCCAGTGCCGCAGCGACAAATTCGGGACCCAATGCTGAACCGCCAATGCCGATCGAGAGAATATCGGTGAATTTGGTCGCTTGTGGTGGACGAATATCGCCTGCATGAATCTTTTGGGCAAACGCTTCAATTTGGTCAAGCGCCCCAGTAATTTCTTGCTTGAGCGCTGGCGTGGGTGCCAGGTCGGGATCGCGCAACCAGTAATGACCCACCATACGGGTTTCGTCGGGGTTGGCGATCGCGCCTCCTTCCAATGCCGCCATGTTCTTAAATGCCTGTTCAAATTTGGGCTGCATGGTCGCCACAAAGACATCATCAAACCGCATTCGGCTGATGTCTAAGTACAGTCCTAAACCATCGTGATAGTAAAGCCAGTCCTGGTAACGTTGCCAGAGTGCAGCAGCATCCATAGCGGGGTTCACGCCTCTTAACGTTCGTCACTGTTTAGTGTATCGGGGTGTGGGGCTAGGAATGTGAGGTTTTGGAAAGAAATAAGTAAAGTCGCGCAAGAAGGGGGAAAGTTTTGCGTTTTGAGTCGATCGAGCAGTCAGCGGTCAGCGGTCAGCGGTCAGCGGTCAGCAGTCAGCGGTCAGCGGTCAGCGGTCAGCGGTCAGCGGTCAGGATCAACTTGAAATCACTCCCCACTCCCCACTCCCCACTCCCCACTCCCCACTCCCCACCCCTCCACTCCCCACTGCTACGTATAAAATGTATCGCTACTGGTTCAACTTGCCTGATACGATACGATTCAATCGCCCTTTGCTAATAGTGTCCATGTTCGATTTCAGCGGCATTCTGCTGTTCTTTACACCTGGCTATCTTGTCTCGCTCATCATCTTTACGGCAACCTTTGCGCTGTTCAGCTTGGGCTTAAATTTGCAATGGGGTTTCACAGGGCTAATTAATTTTGGTCACATTGCTTTTATGACGGTTGGGGCATACACCACCGTGCTATTGAGTTTAAGGGGAGTACCGCTCATTCTGGCAGCGTTGATTGGGGCAGTCTTGGCGGCTGGATTAGGGCTGCTGATCGGACTATCCACATTGCGACTGCGGGAAGATTATTTGGCGATCGTGACCATCGGCGTGTCTGAAGTCATTCGGCTCATTGCGCTTAACGAAGAATGGCTGACACAAGGCGCACGCGGTGTTTACAGCTACCCCTTGCCACTGGAAGCGCTGACTCGACCCACGTTTATCAGTAAACTTGGCATGATTGGCATCTGGACAGCAATTTTTGCGCTGGCAGGCTGGCAGCTCTGGCGGTGGACATGGCAACGGCTCGATCGTCTCGGTCAAAAAGATACCCGCAACAGCACTCAACCGGGGCAAATCGGCAAACTGGCGCTTGGCATCTCGACTGCTCTTTTAGGCTTAGTGCTGTACTGGGCAGGTGCCGTTTCGCTCTACGATTATTCTTACAAAGCGGGCTTGATGCTGGTGCTGGTGATCGTGCTGGCGCTAGTGTACTGGCGACTGGAGGCGCTAGTGCGATCGCCCTGGGGTCGCGTCTTGAAAGCCATCCGTGAAGATGAGGAAATCGCCAAAGCGCTGGGCAAGAATGTGTTCTGGTACAAGCTACAAGCGCTGATGCTGGGTGGGGCGATCGCAGGTATTGCCGGAGCCTTCTACGCATGGCAGTTGAGCTTCATCAATCCGGATGGCTTCATTCCGCTGATTACCTTTCAGGCATGGACGATCGTGGTTCTGGGTGGCGCTGGCAACAACGCTGGAACACTGCTAGGAGCCGCGATTTTTTGGGCATATAACTCTGTAACGCGGTTTTTGCTGCCTGCGATCGCCCCTGCCCTACACGCGATCGTGCCTGCCATTCCGCCGCAATTAGATGAAGGCAGAGCCGGAGCGTTTCGGATTATGATCATCGGCTTGCTGCTCATTGTGCTGATGATGGCGCGACCACAAGGCATTTTAGGGAAGAAGGAGGAACTGTCTCTTGGTCGATGAAAACTCCCATACCGTTGATCCAGTTGAACACTTGAGCCATCCTGACAGTGAAGACCTGGCAGACATTCTGGCAGACGTGGAACCGATCGATCGTCCTGCTAAGTTACAACTGCCACTCCTGGCAGCAAGTGGGCTGATCAAACGCTTTGGTGGGCTGATTGCGATCGATCATGCCTCGATCGAAGTCGCCAAAGGCAGCATTACTGGACTCATCGGACCCAATGGTGCGGGCAAAACGACCCTCTTCAACCTGCTCTCCAACTTTAGCCATCCCGACAAAGGGCGCGTGCTATTCGATGGCGAACCCATTCACCAACTCCAATCGCATCAAATCGCGCAACGCGGTATGATCCGCACCTTTCAGGTTGCACGAGTTCTTTCGCGCCTCTCGGTGCTAGAAAATATGCTGCTGGCAACCCAACATCAAACGGGCGAAAATTTTTGGCTCACCTGGTTTAAACAAAAGCAGATTACCGCCGAAGAACGTCAGCAGCGCGATCGTGCCATAACCATTCTGGAGTCGATCGGGCTGGCACACATGGCACACGAATATGCTGGCGCTTTATCCGGCGGTCAACGCAAACTCTTGGAAATGGGACGAGCGCTGATGAGCCAACCCCAACTCATTTTGCTCGATGAACCCGCCGCTGGCGTGAACCCCACGCTCATTAATCAGATTTGCGATTGCATTCTCACCTGGAACCGTGAAGGGCTGACCTTTCTCATCATCGAACACAACATGGATGTGATTATGTCCCTGTGCGATCAGGTCTGGGTGCTCGCCGAAGGTCGCAATCTCGCCGTTGGCACACCCACCGAAATTCAAACCAATGCTCAGGTGCTAGAAGCCTATCTGGGGCAGTGAAGCATGGATTTCAATGCCTTGGTAGCCGCGATCGTGGCTGATCGAACCGTTTATCGTCCTGATCCAAGCCGTTGGGTTAACTGGAGATTCAGAAGATGACCTTGCAAGATTTACAAACGTGGGCACAGGCGCAGATTGACAATACAGCACGACCAGAAGTGCGACCAGAGGTTGGTGTTTCGGTGCTGCAAATGGTGGATGAGCTGGAACAACTCCAGGCGTATGTGCAGGAATTAGAAGCAAAGCTGGCAGCAACGATGCAACCATCATCGCAGGTAAGCGGCTGATCGACATCATTCGCAATCTCGCCATTGGCACCCCCCGAAATTCAAACCAATGCCCAGGTGCTAGAAGCCTATTTGGGGCAGTAAAGAGTTAAACCGTCGTCTGACGTATACTCAAAACTAAGAGTTAATCGGGGGTCTATATGGCTCACATTACGCCTGAGCAGATGGCAGTTTACCAAGCATCTCATCATGCCAGAAAGGAGCAAAAGCAGCAGCAGCTCTTGCTTCGCCAACAGCACGGATTGCAGGTAGCGCATCAGGCAGCACAGTTGTTAAAAGAGAAATTCGGCGCTACACGCATCGTTCTCTTTGGTTCTTTACTTGATCTGAATCGGTTGCATCCTCAGTCTGATATCGATCTTGCCGCATGGGGCTTACACGAGCAAGACTATCTTCATGCCGTATCTCAATTACTAGATTTGTCAGACTTCTCCATCGACTTAATTGAAGCAGAATATGCTCCACCAAAACTTTTAAAGTCCATTCAGGACACTGGAAGAGAATTGTGACTACCTATGCACTGCTGATTGGGCAAATTGCCAGGATTTGACCGATTTAGAACGGTTAGTGACGCAAACAATAACGCTGTTACAGAAAGTTCAAAGGACTGGTGATGAAGACTATCTGGGTACAGTTGCCTTAAATCTACACAGTTTTTACTCTGGTACAGAACGAATTTTTCGAGAGATCGCGAGAACGGTTGATGATTCCATGACTGAGGGTACAAATTGGCACAGACGCTTATTGAGGCAAATGTCAACAGAAATTGCAGATGTTCGCCCCGCTGTGCTTACAGAAGCAACCCGTAATACATTGGATGAATACTGTGCCTTTCGTCACGTCGTCAGGAATGTCTACACGTTTGATCTACGGGTAAACAGAATTCAGGCATTGGCAGCAGAGTTACCTGCTTGCTATGAATTGTTTCGGCAGGATACTGAAAGCTTTTGCGCCTTTTTAGCAGCAATCACTTAAGAGAAGGCATTGGATCGCCACAAAAAACCAGCATCAGAGACACGCTCCAATGCTGGCAATCAAAGTCTATTGGTTGATGGTGCAGTAGCCGTCTAACAACCAAAAACTAACCACTAACAACTTCTAAGGTGCAAGGGCATTGCCGCGAATCAGGCTGCCGATCGTCTTCGCGGTAATCTTCAACTGCGTCAGGGGATTTGCAGGCACCACTGTTTTATACAGGTAGCTGTCGAAGGTAAGTTTCTGCACATCGATGTCAGAACACATTTCGACAAACGCCTCACGGGTGGCATCCGATCGGTAGAAGACGGTTTGCAGGATATCCAACACCTTATAAGTCAAGCCATACTGCTTATCCCAGCGCTTGATGTAGACCTTGAGATCCGCTTCGGTGGGGACGCGATCGCCCTTTTCCGAAAACTCGACAATTGCCTCAGCACACATCCGCGCCGACTTTGCTGCGAAGTAAATGCCTTCACCCGATGACTTGGTGACGGTGCCTGCTGCATCACCCACCAGCGCCACACGCCCAACCACCCGGCGCGGTCTGGGATGTTCGGGAATGGGATGTGCTTCCACGCGAATAATTTTGCCGCCGCGCAGTCTTGCCGCTGCACGAGCGCGAATGCCCGCTTGCAGTTGCTTGATTTTCGCCTGGTTGGGCTTCATTGTGCCCGTACCAACGGCAACGTGGTCGTATTTAGGAAAGACCCAGGCATAGAAGTCGGGTGACACATCATCACCGACATACATTTCTGCCAGCTCGTTGTAGTACGCCATCTTGTCTTCGGGCAGGCGAATCCGCTCCTGAAAGGCGATCGCGTAGTTGTAATCACCCGCATCGATCGCTTTCGCCACGCGTGAGTTGGCACCATCGGCACCAATCACCAGATCCACTTGCAGCGTTTTCGGCTCACCTTCCAGACTGCCATTAGAATGATCGGCATAGTGCAGCGTGTAAGGATCTTTGTCATTGCTGGGAATTTCTAGCTTGTGCATCGTGCCATTGATGACCTTCGTACCCAGCTTCTCAGCCCGATCGCGCATAAAGCCATCCAGCACTTCCCGACGGCACATCCCAATATATTCATCGTCCTTCAGCGTGCCGCCAATATTGACCTCCACGTTTGATGGCGAGATCATTTTCATCTTGCGAACACGGCGATCGATAATCTCCGGCGGCAAGTCAAACTCGCTCACCATACACAGTGGAATCGCGCCGCCACAAGGCTTCACGTTGTCTAACTTGCGCTCAATTAAATAGGTTTCAATCCCCGCTTTTGCCAAAACTTCCGCCGCAGAGGAGCCTGCTGGACCGCCACCGACAACCGCAACCCGTAGTGCCAAAGGTTTTCTCCTACATCATTAGAAGCTACAGGATGCATGGTATCACGGACATTTCACGCAGATCCCTGAGTTGAAGGAGATCCCGCGAAGTTGAAACAGAGCTTAATAAATTGAAGGCTAAAGGATGAAGACTAAAGGATAAAAGTTGGAGTTAGCGGTCAGCGGTCAGCGGTCAGCTTTTTAGCCTTCTGCCTCTTCGCGGAAGTGAGGTGTGAGGTGTGAGATGTGAGGTGTGAGGTGTATTAGCTTCTGCCTTCTGCCTTCTGCCTTCTGCCTCCTGCCTCCTGCCTTCTGCCTTCTGCCTTTTGCCTTCTGCCTTCTGCCTTCTTCGTCCCTCACTTCCCAATATTCCCCGGTGTTGGAATGCGCGACGGGAGAATGGCACCAGGCGTAGTTGTAGCTGGCTGAGGACTCCCAGTGATTGCACCACCAGGAGCAGTTGTCGGTGCAGTGGGAGTCTTTGGGGTAGTCGATCGCGGCTGAGATGAGGTTGTCGGAGCTGTGGGTGCAGTTGGCGTTGATGTCACCGTAGGCTGAACGGTAGTCGCAGCGACAGATGGCGCTTTATTCAGACCCAGAAGTGCTTTGGCGGTACTGTAGTAGGTTGCCCAACGGCGTGGATCGGGCTGGCTGCGCCACTGCGATCGGGTGGTTGCCAGTGACAGTACGGGAACAGTAGATACGGCATTTTCAGCGATCACAACGATCGCCACATCCGTGACCAAAATATCGCGATCGAAGCTCCGTTGCGTGGCGGCTCTGGCGATCGCTTCCGCACGACGTACCAATGTATCGTAAGTTTCACTCGGCTGCACGTCGATCGTCACATTCACTGTTCCTGTATACGCATGGACGGCGAGAGGGGCGATCGCGTGAGTCACCAGCAAGCCACTAGCAAGCCCCAACATCACTGCTAAATTTGTCAGCACCACTTGCCGTTTCAACCAGCGACGGGATCTACGCCCGGTTAGAACGATGATCAATGGTAAAGGGTTGCGGTGAAGCGACTCCAAGGGCAGCATAATTCCTCCTGGTTGCGGTGAAGCGTGGGACTTGCAAATGGGATGCCCCATTATGGTTCAGCCTGCCCAAAAAACAACCGATTAAACTACAGCGCCAGTCAAGAACTAAATGTGACAGGTTTGTATTGGCTCACATTGCCATTGCATCGACCCACACCTCGACTTGATCGACTTCCAATACGATCGTGTTACCTACCAATACCATTGCATCGCGTCACATTTTGATTGATTCAACTCACTGGTTTGAGCAGCTCATTGGTTTGAGAGCTTGGCAGCTTGTTGAAGAAGTCGCAAAGCTGTGTTGTCTACACCTGCTCTGGGTCAATGCCGAGCGATCGCAACCGTGCTGCCAAACGCTCCGATCGTTGTCGCTCTTGTGCTGTCCGTTGCCGCTCTTGCTGTAGCTCCGTCTGTTCGCGTTCAGTCGGTGTGAGTATCCAGTTTTCGGCTGCGTCGTACCAGCGCAACCACAAGCGTTCAACACCCTGATAGGTTCCTTGCCATACGCCTAACCCCAGCGCTAAACCTGACATCCAGAGGCGGGGGGCTGCCAGGGTCAATTCGTGGTAGCGATCGGCTTGCAGCTCAAAGGCTCGGAGTGTATCGGTGTAGCGGTCAAACACGATGTAATAAGGTACTCGCAGGATCTGTTCGTACACCTGCCATTTTGTCGGCGGTTGCTCGATCGATCGCAGCGTTTGTCCCAGATCTTCTTTTTCAGTTCCAGGCGAGAGAAGTTCGACTACCACAAAGGGCGTAACGCCTTCTTGCCAGTTCACGTAGCTGAGGCGTAGATCGCGTCCTTCATAGAGGCGGGATGTCCCGACAACCGCAAACCAGTCTGGGCGCTTGTACCAGAGCGGATGCCGCACATCATAGTAAAGATTGAGATCGCTGGCGACGAAAATCTCAGCAGCAGCATAGTTTGGCGGATTGAACGTTTCTCGCAATAGCTGGGGCTGAAAAACGTGAAATTCGTCGGGCAAGCCGGGTTCCTCAGGATCTTCGCTAGGAAGATCGTACATGGTAGGGAGAAATTCTTTGGCGGGACGTGGGGGGTCGGTTTGATACATGGTGCGATCGCTTGACCAACTACCTTACATATAGCATTTTGCCTTCTAGAGCGAGCGTGTCATGATAGAGAGGACTGGGAATGCTATGTCAATAAATATCTGGGGCATCTGATATGAGACAGTGGGCAATCAGCGTTGGCATTAATCAGTATCAGTTCTTTCAGCCGTTGAGCTACGCCCAGCAGGATGCTCAGGCGATTCAGCGGTTTCTGATTACAGAGGTGGGCATTCCGGCTGAACAGTGCCTGCTGCTCACGGAGACATCGCCTCCTCAATGGGGCAAATCGACCTATCCCGATCGCCAAACGATCCAGAGTTGGCTTGATCTGCTGATGCAGCGATACATGCAGCCAGGAGACGCTCTCTGGTTTTTCTTCAGCGGCTATGGCGTGTGTCAGCAGGGGCAAGATTATCTGGTGCCGATCGAGGGTAATCCAGCAGCGATTCAACCGACTGCTATTCCACTAGAAAGCATCTTCCGTAGCTTGAGGCAGGTTTCGACGGAGAAGGTTTTGGTGCTGCTGGATGCGAATCGCAACGAAAGCAGCTTTTCGTATGAAACAGTCGGCACGCATACAGAGCATTTGGCACGCATCACAGGCATTCCCACGATGCTGTCTTGTCAGCCAGAGGAGTTTTCGCGCGAAACGTCAGCGTTGGGACACGGCTTTTTCACAGCAGCGCTGTTGGAAAGTTTACGAGACCATCATTGTACGACGGTAGGCGCGTTAGGACAGTACTTGAGCAGGACTGTACCAGCGCTAGGTGAACACTATTGGCGACCCCTTCAGCACCCAGTAACGATTTGTCCAGCCGAAAAACTTCAGCAACCGCTTGTACTGCCGGTGTCTGCCGTTGCGATGCATTCAGGTGACGATGGTGATAGACCGATCGGAGGTCATCGTGCCACGCCACAAACGACAGCAAATGGTACGGTCTCGACAGCCTCGCAGACACCCTCCAATGCAGGCACCCCCGATCGGTCTGGTACTACTAACGGCAACGGTGGTTGGCATTTCGCTTCAACAACGGCTGTGGTGGAACCGACACAGCGATCGCCCTTCACGTCCAACGGTGGCACGATTAATACTAATGGTGGGTCGATCGCTCCATCAGGAGAAAACTCAGGCGCTCATGCTGTCTACCCATCGTATGGTAATCCTGGTAGCTCCAATGGCTCGACGAACGGTTCGACACAGTCTGCTAATGTGACCACTCATCCAAGCAATGGCACGTCAGCCCACACACAACCAAATGGCTTCAAAACACACTCCCCTATCGACAGTGCTCCTAAAAATCACGAGAATGGAGTAGCTCAATCCACTCCCGCCGCCGTGCCTCAGCTATATTCTGACGATCCGGAAGACACAAACGACAGCTCTGATGCTCTTTTCTGGCAGCCTGTATTGCGGTGGGGCAGCTTTGTGGTGGTCGGGCTGATTCTAGGAGTGCTGCTGCGTAACTGTGCCTCTTTTACACCCAAAACTTCAACAGTCGCGCCGCAAGCCGCCAATGGCATGAAGCAAGCAGGCTCTGGACAAGTACCCACATCAACAACACCGCCTGATGTAAAGCCATCTGATGCCAGACCATCTGATGCCAGACCATCTGATGCAGCGACGATCGTGCCAGTGGTTCCGTCAGCAGCTCCAGCGGTCAATGCGCTCTCACCGCAGCCGATCGCCACCACTCAATCGTTTGGGGTATCGGGTGCGAGTCGAATTAATCTGTCTGCTAGCGCTGGAGCCGCAGCAACCCCTCGACCCGCTCAGCCAACAGTGGCTACTCGCACTCTTCAACCGCCAGTCCAATCTCATTTGGCGAAAGCGAGAGCATTAGCAGCCGTTAACAGCGATCAGGCATCGCCGTACTGGTTTGCCATTCAAGAAGCCAGCAAGGTGCAGCGGGGACAACCTGACTACGCACAAGCAAAGCAGGAGATTGCCCTGTGGAGTCGCCAAATTATGTCGATCGCCAACCAACGGGGCAGACAGAGCAGCTTTGATGCGGCAATTGTCGCGGCGCGGTTAGTCCCTCAAGACCAGCCAAGGTACGCTGAGGCTAAAGGCGCGATCGCGCGCTGGTGCCCATCCCTCAAACGTCAGCGAGTTGCTAATCCTGTTCAGCGACAACAAGCAAAGACTACTTGCCGCAGCCTTAGCTGATGACTTTCGGTCATGACCGAATTGCTTGTGCTTCGACGTTCGCTAAGGTCGGTGAACGTTTTCTTGTGACTGAGCCGCGCCTGAATCCACATTGTAGTGGGGCAACAACACCGAACCACCCCACAGCAGAACAACACCAACCAACATGCCAGTCAGCCAGCGCACTTGTTGTTGCAACTGCCGAATCTGACGATCGCGCTCTGTTGTTGGTGCCAAATTGCCTGCCAACGGTATATTAACCGCAGGGGCTGCTGGATCGGTCAACGGTGCGGGCAGTGGTGCAGGTGTTTCCTGAGCTTCAATCACTTTTGTCACAGTAACGGCAGGCTGTGTATCTGGCGCGTTGAAGCGGACTTTGCGGTGCAGCCAGTTAGTGATCAAGCGCGGGCAGTTTTTGTATAACCAGCGCAACGCGAAAGGCTTGAAGGCTGGCTTCGACATCACCGCGATCGCCTTCATCAATTGATTGAGCGGTTGAGCGCGAAACTTTTGATTAATCAGGTTGACTGAGCCAACATCATACAGGCAGTCCAGGATGAACTTAATCGTCACCGCCTCCTGCCTGAGCATGTGATCTAACAAAAGCTGCACATCTCTCATGCGTTCAGCCTGTCTCTCTGCCTCTGCGGTCAATTGTCTTGACTTCGCTTCTTGTCCTGATAGTGCCAGTTTAGCCATCGCAACTTGGTTAAACCCGTGAATATATTCAAATATAGTACGCGTATCATCCCAGCATGGCAAAGACTATGACTATTCGCCTACTGTCTAAAGACGGTAGCGTTTTGTCCTTGTGCAATTGACGATACAGAGCTGGGTTTTGGCGCGTTGTGCGATCGATGCAGCTTCTGGGTGAACATCTCAATGAAGCGTTTAGTTGCAGGGCTAGAGGATATCGCAACAAGAGTGGAATGTTGTCAGAGAGTTGTTAATCTGGCAACGAAGGATTGACGTTGGGCTTGTAGCGAAGGGAGCATGTCACTTTCGCAGATTGCCAATTTTGCCCTCATCCCCAGCCCTTCTCCCGAAGGAGAAGGGAGCAACATTCAAAGTCCCTCTCCTGCGGGAGAGGGATTTAGGGTGAGGGCGCAAAGGTGACATGCTCCCTGTAGCGAATGCTTCGACTACGCTCGACATTCTTGTCTTTGTGCTCAACATTCTTATGTCTAGGCTCAACATTCTTAGGCGATTTCCACGAAAGAAATTACCTGACGTAGTACGGTCATCTTGCCCACGTCCCAAGCGAGACGCTTGCACTACGAAATAAATTAGGTAGATTCGTAGACTCTTTAAGAGAAATCTCCTTATGTCTAGGCTCAACATTCTTGTGTCTAGGTTCGACGTTACTTATGTTTGTGCGCGACACCTCTATGTTTCTGCTCAACATTCTTGTGTCCAGGCTCGGCGTTACTTATGTTTGTGTGCGACACCCCTATGTTTGTGCACGACATTACTTGTGTCTAGGCTCAACATCGTTGCGTTTGCATTCAACATTCTTATGTCTAGGCTCAACATTCTTGTGTTTGCGCTCAACATTCTTGTGTTTGCGCTCAACATTCTTATGTCCAGGCTCAACATACTCCAGGTCTGCGGGTTGAGCGCAACCGAAACCAACTTCAGAGTCATGTTTCGGCATTGTAATCAACTTCAGGGTTGAGTTCTAAGGTCATCAAGTGCTCGTCATAGAAGCGTCCGTTTCTCGAAAAAGTTTCCTGTTCAGTGCCGTAGATGCGGAAGCCGAATGATTGATAAAGGCGGATTGCCGCTTCTTGCTGGGTTACGACTGTTAGGTTAACCCGTCTGATTTCTGGAGCGTTTGCTGCCCAACTTAATGCTTTGCGGACGAGCGCTCTACCGCAACCGTAGCAACGAAAAGGGGGCAGGACATAGAGACCTGCAAGGTACGCACGATGCTTCTCATTGGGTGCTGTATAGCGAGAAAGACGGATGATGCCGATGAGTTGCTCATCTTGAAATGCTCCAAAGAAGCAGCGATCGTCGCTCTCTGCAAGTCTCGCGGCAATCTCGGAGAGATTTGGCTCATCTTCAGGGAGCGAACCGAAAGCGGGCGGCTGTTCATGAAGCGCACGCAGACGTACAGAACGATACGCCTCAGCATCGGCAGGAGTGAGCACGCGCACACTCACTGGACTGATGTTTTGCAAAGACTTCATGCCTGTTCGTCCATGGAAGTGTAGCTACGCCTGACAGAATAGTTATTTGCCTTGAATGACAGGCAGCAAAATCTGGGAGGGTCGATCGCCCCCACTTTGCACCGTTACTGTAATGATTTGTTGATCAATCAAGCGCGCTTCACCCGCAGGCGCACCCGTGCCCGCATTGACTGGATAGGCAGGAAAACAAGCTGCGCTCAGACTCAAACGAATCGCGTTGCCCCTTAAAACGCAAACGCAAATTGGTTGGAGTACAACTTGTAGCGGTGTCGTAGCTTGCCCTGGAGCGACTCGAATATACCCTTGAGTCACGTTGTAAACACTACCATTGGGACATACTTCAGACAAAATGGCGCACAGGTCAAAACTGGGCATGTCAGCGGTGCAATGAACCAATAACGACACATCGCCTGCCAGATGCAAATCTTCCTCCAGTGGCTGAGACGTATAGGTAAGAATGTCTGTGCGACAGTCCAGGCTAGAGCGTTCTTGAGGTCCGGCTGGGGCTGAAGCATGACCACCCAGGGCAGGAACGGGTCGCCAGGGATCGTGGACGAGAAAGTCGGATGACGGGGTAAGGGTGAGGAGGTGAGAGGATGAGGGGGTGAGGATGCCTTCCTCACTCGTGCTGGCGAGTCCGGTGGTGGCGAGGAAGTAGGGCGTTGCATTGGCGCTGTGCCATGTGTCGAAGGAGCGCCATTGGTTGCTGCCCATCTCGAAGAGAGCGATCGCAGGCTCATCCAGTAACCCTGTATTTAAACCTTTGAGAAACTGATCGAACCAGCGAATTTGGAGACGATCGCACGGACTGGCGGCATCCACTCCAACGTCGATCGCGCCCACCTTTCGTCCCCACGGCAAATGCGCCCAGGCACCGACAAGCAACTGCTGACGATACGCGCTTCGCGCTGCCATCTCTTTATAAAGATGCATTGTACCGCGCAGAAAGGTATCAAACCAGCCGCCAATGTGCAGCATCGGCAAATCGACAGTTTGCAAAGAAGCCTTGGGCGACAGGCTCTCCCAGTAGTCATCTGGTTCAAAATGCTGCAACCACTCGAAATAAAACGAATCGGGATCAAACTGTTCGAGGACACTAGCGCGAGTGGGCACCGAGTCGTATACAGGTAGATTCTTTGCTGCGATCGCAAGCGCTTGATGTGCTAGACCGTCACCCTTCAATCGAGCGGTTTCAGCCGCAATTTGAATCGCCCAACTCAGATTTGCCTGCAAGCAAAAGGCTCCGCCTTCATATGCCCAGTCGGTGTAAAGGTCGTAGCCGATCATGGCGGGACAGATGGTTTTGAGGGCGGGTGGTTTGGCAGCAGCGGCATATAGTTGAGTCATGCCCTGATACGAAAAGCCATACATTCCCACCTGTCCACTACTGCCAGCAAGCGTTGTCGCCCAATTGACGGTATCCTCGCCATCCTCAATTTCGTGAGCGAAAAGCTTGAAACTGCCTTCTGACGTGCCACGTCCGCGTACATCCTGAATCACCACGATATAGCCGTGAGCCGCGTACCAGATGGGATGGGCGTAAACGATAGTAGATGCGATCGACCTCCCATAGGGTTGTCGCATCAGTAAAACAGGAAACTCTCCCTCACCGTCGGGACGATAGATATCTGCATCCAACCGCACTCGATCGCGCGTCAGCATGGAGGCAGTTTCTTTAGGACGAACCTTGAGCATGGAGAAGAGAGGCAGAAGGCAGAAGTAAGGGGAGCAGAGGGAGCAAGGGAGGCAGAGGGAGCAAGAAGAGCTCAAAATTCCTTTTATCCCTTAGCCTTTAGCCTTTAGCCTTCTCAACACAACACGGGTGACGGCGTGCGACGTAACACTGCCATGTCTTCGTCATCCAGTTCAGCCGGAATGCCACTACGGATCAGCTCGGCAAAATCCTCATTTGGCACCATGAAGCAGAGGGCATACAACCGTCCTGATCCCGTATTTTCAATCCCATGAATGCCAGTAGGAGGTACCAGAATGCTATCACCCGCCTGTACCTTCACGGTTTTGCCATCACAGGTTGCCAGCCCTTCACCTTTGAGAACAAAAAACATTTCGACCGCCAATTGGTGACGATTGGGTGGAGTTTTGCCACCGACATCAAAGATTTCGACACAAAGGGTCAGCGACATGTTGGCGATTTGGGGATCAAAGACGATCGCCAGCCGATTGGTATCTTTAGCGCTAATCCGAAACGCCTGATAATCTGTAGGAGACTTGACAACCGGAATCACGCAGCGTGCAGAATCCATATGGGTATTGCTCCAGAGGAATGGGGAGTTTTGAGTTTTGAGTTGATTGTAGTTCCTGTTTCCGCTCTTACCTTTTGCCCTCTGCCTCCTGCCCTCTGCCTTCCTTTATCGCAGTCAAGAGTGCATGAGAATCCGTCACGAAACCAAAGCACTGATTAACGTTGTAGAGTGTGGCTTGCCAGCAATAGTCAGGGGATGTGGTGGCGCTACAGTCTGTTAGCAAGAGGCAATCGTAGCCCAGAAAATTGGCATCTTGTAGGGTTGCCATCACGCATTGGTCAGCGTTCACGCCAGCAAAAAGAAGCGTCGTCTTGCCCAAATTTTTGAGAATGCTGTCGAGCGGTGTGTCCCAAAAGCCGCTCATACGGTACTTATCAACCTGAATATCTTCTGGCTTCTGCTCCAGTTCGTCTACAACAGCGGCTGCCCAGCTATCTTTAGTCAACACAGGCGCATCATTGGCAGGAAGCCGATCGCCCAGTCCCACCCCATCACCAGTGGGATTGTAGACGTGACGCGAGGCAGCACTGACGTTGAGCAAGTCGGGACGGTTGCCCCAGTTGACCCATACGATCGGCACTTGCACAGACCGCAGAACAGGCAGCAAGCCTTGCAGCGGCGCGATCGGCGTGCTTGCTGGACTCACATCGACCCCAATGTGCGCTAACCAACCATCAGGATGGCAAAAATCGTTCTGCATATCAACGATCAGAAGTGCGGCTTTCGCCAAATCCAGCCGCAGCATTTTGGTTGCGGTGGTGAGCGTGATGAGATGAGGCGGAAGAGGTGAACGGGTGATGTCTGCGATCGTGGCATTGACCAACCAGGCGTTGGGCGGCACTCCTAAAGTCCGAAGCGGTGATGTCATTCCGTGCAAGAACGTTACAACTAGTCTTAGTATGAGGGGTTGAAGGCGACAAGACTGTATTGCAGGCAATAAAAAAGGGGGCTAAAACACCCCCAATGTAAATCATTTTTCCTATGGAGCGATCGCATCAATGCGATCTAAACCGCTTTAAACAAGCTTCAAGTCGGGATACTGAACGACAACATCTTCGTTCGTCAGGACATCACCTTCCGCTTGCGGTGTCCAGAGCACTTCCAGCGCCAGGAGGCGATCGCTCGACACGCCACCCAATTGTTGCAGTGCCTGCCGCAAGTCATCTGAACTATTCACTTTTGGTAGTTCTAGCTTGCCTTGAGTACCGACTAGCAGCGTCACGATGATATATTCACCAGGAGCAGCCTGCGCTAAAGCGCCACCCTTTTCAGCCACAGCGAGGTTGCTGCTTGACGCTTGCTTAAGCTGACTGTTGACATTAGAAAGCGTTTCGCCACTGAACTTACTGCGCTCAGCGATCAGCAGACGGTTGAACTGAGACTCTGCTGCTTCTAACCGCGTTTGCTGAACAGTAGAACCCGCGTAGACCCAGTATTCTGGGTGACGCAACAGCGCCAGCGTTGATTCTTGCAGCACTTCAGACAAGCCAGCCGTAGAGCTAGTGTCAGCTTTTTGAGCGATCGCATTCAGGTCAGCCTGTAGCTCTCTCGCTTCTGCTAGCAGACCCACTTGAAGCTTGGCAACTGAAATAGTGGGGTTGTCGGCGCTGTAACCCACGCTATCGTCGGAACGGTTTCTGCGGAAGCTTTGTACTAGAAAGTTCGCTATGGCTAGAAAAATCAGGATGCTGAACAAGCCACCAGTCCCCCCGCCAATGCTAAAGAAGGGGAACAGGAAGGGCAAGCCCAAGCCACCGCCTGGATAATAGCCTCCACCATACCCACCACCATACCCACCACCAGGTGCGTAGGTGCGCGGTGCAGAGTACGTGCGGCTTGGTGCGCGGAAAGAGCCGCCACCCATCCGACCGCCACTTGCGGCTAGTGCGCCATCAGCATGACCAAATGACAGTGCAATGACTAAGCCGATCGTCATGAGCACCTTCACCCATGACTTGATTAATGAACGTAATGTTTTTTGCATAAACAGCCTACCCAGACGCTTGCTAAATGACAGTGAAATGTCGGCTCCCTGTTCCATTTTGCCTGAAACTTCGCAGCGATTGACTAAAAACGAAAGCTACTGGTACGAACATACGAGCCGAATCAAGCGATCCTAAATATCGACTCTCTGTTAAGAGTTGTTACTTTAGATCTCCCTACTACTGTATCGCCTTCACACACCCTTGGAAATCAATTGAAGGGCGTAATCATGGGTAGAAAGCCGTACGATCGCATTCGTTTATCTAGCCCTTTAGGGAAGAGCCAGTATGAAGAACCTTGCTCCAGCCATCTTCCGCCAACGCTTGTTGATTGAAGGCTTTTATACAGTAGATGTTACACAAACACTGCTGAAAGACTATTTACAAGGTGTAGCGGCTCATCTCAACCTACGTGCTTACGGTGAACCCGTCATTTTTTCACCCGCAAGCGGTATGGGCAAAGCTGAAAACCAGGGCTTTGATGCCTTTCTGCCACTCATTGATTCGGGCATCTCAGCCTACATTTGGAGCGGTCACAAGTTTCTTTCGATCGTGATCTATACCTGCAAGGGTTTTGATGAACAGGCAGCGATCGCCTACACCCAAAGTTTTTTCGTAGTAACTGACGAAGTTGTCTATCAGTCTTTCTAGCACCGTTCTCTTTGTTGTGGCACTTCAGTTCCACGAGCGTCAAGCAATTTGGCTGAGGCGATTAGGTGCATTGTCTCAAGCAGCCGCTACAATAAGAATGTAAACATTTGTAATCTTCCGTCAGATAGATCTTTGCGGCTAGCCAATAACTATCTCTATGCTGTCAAAGCCACCCAAGTTACATTTAGCCTTATTGAGAGCAACTGCCCCATGACTCAACTTAAACCAACTGTCACCCCCAAACTAGAAGAGCCGAAGTTTGGCTTTAGCGAATATGCTGAACGGCTGAACGGTCGTGCTGCCATGATTGGTTTTGCCCTCACCCTAATTATTGAGTATGTCACCGGACAAGGTGTACTGGAGTGGTTAGGCTTAGGCTAATGGCTCAACCTTCGATCGCTCCAGCGGTCGTTTTATAGATTTAAGCAGAACCGTGGAGACAAGTAATCTGACTGTCTCCACGGTTTTTAGGTTCTAAGGTGAATTACCTGATCGTGAAGAAGGCAGAGCGTTGCTACGCACCAGCGCCTTGTTCCTGCATGTCTACCTCCAGTCTTGCTACGCGCTCTTCTACCGCCATACGTCTACCTTAAGCTGTTCGTACCCTAACTTATGATGACGCTAGCGACACTAAGACCTAGCCGTTCTGCGATGTTCATTTCTTGATCTTAGGTTGAGTAGATCTTGTGTCAGGTATGTCAGATTGAGCGGTCGTTACCATTGTCATGAGGTCTGACGTTGAGGAGTCCCACTAATATCCGCATTTGAGGCAAGACAGCATCACTTTATTCGATCCGATCATGCCGCCAGCAAGTCCTACGGGTTCAAGTAGTACAGCACCGATCGCGGTTTTACCGACTCCAAACCCCTTTTTTGCTCCTGTGATCTAAGTAGAGGTGCAATTCGGGCATCTAATCTGCTCCTCGTTCTGGCTCGCTCCATGCTGGCAAGTCTTCGCCCGTCACCCGCCCATAGATAGCCAAGCTCCTAACCGCTGCAACTCCTAGTCTTTTCCTTTGCGCAAATACCAAAGAGGGTTAGGGAATGCAAGTCACGATAAGATGAAAGGCTCAGGCACGATCGCATTCTTGCCGCGCTGTCAGCCTTCTACTACATTCCCCTTCGCAAGTCCATGAAGCACACCCTCTCTGTTTTGGTTGAAGACGAAGCGGGGGTTCTGTCCCGCATTGCTGGTTTGTTTGCCCGTCGTGGGTTTAATATCGAAAGTTTAGCCGTCGGACCTGCCGAGCAGATGGGCGTTTCGCGCATTACGATGGTGGTGCCGGGGGACGATGGCAGCATTGAGCAGTTGACCAAGCAGCTTTATAAACTCATCAGTGTGCTAAAAGTGCAGGATATTACCGAAGTGCCCTGCGTCGAGCGTGAATTGATGCTGATGAAGGTCAACGCCAGCAGTACCAGCCGCTCCGAGATTGTAGAACTGGCGCAAATCTTTCGGGCGCGGGTGGTAGACGTAGCCGAAGACTCTGTGACGCTGGAAGTAGTGGGTGATCCCGGTAAGATGGTGGCGATCGTCCAGGTGCTCAACAAATTTGGCATCCGCGAAATCGCCCGCACAGGCAAAATTGCTCTCCCGCGCGAGTCTGGCGTGAATACGGAGTATCTGAAGTCGTTGGAAGCGAAAGTCTGAGGAGTTTTTAGTTGTTGGTTTGAGGAGTTTTTAGTTGTCAGTTTGGGACTGAATCTGGTTTTAGTGATTGGTTGGGGACTAAATTGCGATCGTGGTAGATTCACAAGGATTGCTGATTGGCGTGCTCGAATTGAAGCCAATGCTTCAGAGCGATGAGGGGCAATGGCGGTGCTCAATGAGTCCAAGAAGAGAGTGACGCAAGTGTTTCTATCGTACTGATCTTGCCTTCGGGTTGTGTCTACCAGCAGCCCCAACACTGCTTTGGTGCAGACAGTACAGAGGTGATCGGTAGAGTTTAAGCTTGTCTGCCGCCGCACAACTTTGCCGCCAGGTGCAATTACGGCTTAAAGTGTGGTTACCCGGAGGTTCGCCCTTTTACTCTTCAACCCGATATCCCAATTCAGCGAGACGAGCACTCGACTGTCGCCATTTGGGTTGCACTTTGACAAACAGTTCAAGATACACTTTGCCCGCCACCAATTTTTGAATTTGCTGTCGTGCTGCTGAGCCGATCGCCTTCAGCATCTCTCCCCCTTTCCCAATAAGAATGCCTTTCTGGGACGATCGCTCAATATAAATCGTTGCCAGGATACGGGTAATGGTTGGTTCTTCTTCAACGCGATCGATGCCGATCGCGGTTGAGTGCGGCACTTCCTCTCGCGTCAGCAGCAGCACCTGCTCTCGAATCAACTCGCCCATGATGAAGCGTTCTGGCTGGTCTGTTACTAAATCAGGCGGATAGTAGTAGGGACCTGGCTCCAAGTGCTGAATGAGCTGTTGCTGTAATGCCTCTAAGCCTTCTCCTGTCAGTGCAGAGAACTTGGCGATTTCCCATGCTTGACTGGCGGCGAGTTCCTGGTAGGTGCGATCGAAGCGGTGAGGAGAGAGGGATGAGGAGAGAGGGGTGAGGAGAGAGGGGCTAATCAATTCTGTCGGTTCGACTTTTGGCTCGTGTTCACCTACCTCTAGATTCTGATCATCTGCTTCCGCGTCCTCCTCGGCACCCTTGCTCTCCTGCTGTTGATCTGCCTTGTTAATGCCCAAAATGATCGGCGTTTGGCAGTGGGTGAGTAGATTGGCAATAAAGCGATCGCCCCCACCTGCTGCGACCGATCCATCCACAACAAACAGCAAAACGTCCACTGACTGAATGGCAACCTGAGCATTTTTGACCAGCACTTTGCCGAGTTGGTGGTGAGGTTTGTGAATACCCGGCGTATCGACAAAAATAAGCTGGGCGGTCGGTGTCGTCAGAATGCCCCGCAATCGGTTGCGTGTGGTTTGCGCGACGGGGGAGGTAATGGCGATCTTTTGACCCACCAGGTAGTTCATCAAGGTCGATTTGCCGACATTCGGGCGACCAATAATGCCGACAAAGCCCGATCGAAACCCAGGTGGCGAAGCGGGAATGAGACCTAATCCCGCTCCATCATAGTCATTCAGCTCACTCATGCAGTCCCCAACCTGTACCTTGTTATTAAACGTGCGATCGCTCCCCTCTTAATCACTTTAGTTTACGCACTAGCATTTACTCAGCCGTACGCCAAACTCAACCTCTTTCTACCTGCATGACTTTAGTTTTGACCAATGACGATGGCATTGACGCGCCAGGCATACGATCGCTGCTTAAAGCCGTGAGCCAATTGAATGGCAACGCGATCATTGTTGCACCTCAGGCACCTCACTCTGGCTGTGGACATCAAGTGACAACGACAAAACCGATCCATGTACAGCAGCGATCGACCGTGGAATATGCGATCGGTGGTACCCCCGCCGACTGTGTTCGCATCGCGCTCAACCACTGCGTCTCCGATGCTCACTGGGTACTCTCTGGTATTAATGCTGGTGGCAATTTAGGGTCAGACGTTTACATTTCTGGAACCGTAGCGGCAGTGCGAGAAGCAGCACTATATCGCATTCCTGGTGTAGCGATCTCTCAGTATCGGCAAGGTGGGCGGGCGATCGATTGGGCGATCGCAGCCCAGCTCACGACCCACGTTTTGCAGGCTCTTTTCGCCCGTGATTGGGAGCCGGGAACCTATTGGAACGTCAACCTTCCCCATTTGGACGCGAGCGAACCCATACCAGACATTGTTTTTTGTCAGCCCTGCACACAGCCGCTACCCGGAAATTATCGGATTGAGGGTGATTACTTCTACTATGCGGGGGAGTATGCCAAGAGACAAAGGGATACGGGTAGTGATGTAGATGTTTGCTTTTCTGGTCACATCGCCATCACCCGTATCACACTCTAACGCAAAGGTGCTTGCAGCCAGATGCCCTGGTTAGCCTTCCAGTAAGTTTCGGTAAATTTTTTGCACCAGCCGCGTGTACTCGCCAAGATCGGCAATAAAGCGACGAATTTGCTCATGAGCTTCCAAAGAGCGATCGACGCTGAAAGGAAGAGCATTGAGTTCCCCTTCATAAAGTGCAATTTCTCCTTCCCATGTAATGATGTGCACCTGTAAAAAAGCGACAAGCTGACGATATCTTTCTAATTCCTCTTCATTTAAATTGATTGGACTTGCTAGAATTCTATTCGACTGAGCATCAATCAAGCTTTCGATTTTCAGCACCAGATCTCGGAAAACAGACAGGTGATCTTTGACAAGGGAAACATTCGCTAACGCTGCTGAATGATTGAGCGTTTCACTGAGATAATTGATGCGTTCTTCAATCCGTAGAAAGCAATCTTCCCCACCTTCCAGAAGCAAACTCAAACAGTATGCTTGAACTAGCTGAACATACTGTGTTACTTGGCTACTGTAAACGCAAAGGCTATCGTATATTAGAGCAATCTGCGGCGGTACTGAAGCAGCCTGCTTCAGTATGACGTGGTAATCGCGGATGCTCGCTCTAAATGAGTTAATATGCTCGAGCCATAATTCCAACCACTGCTCTGGGTCAGAGACAAATTCTCTAAGACGTGGAGACTTTTCTAGCGCCTCTTCAAGTAGGTTGATGGTTTCTTCAAGGACATTAACAACGGATTTAAGGTTACGAATATTTTTACGGCTTTCTAAAAAAAAACTCTCGGTATTAAACATCGGTTAGTCAATGCACAGTTTATACAGTTGCCCTTTGCACTACAAGACGAAGACCCGCAATGTAGAAACTTCGTCTCTCAAAAGGCACTTGCGCTAAGTAAGTTATTGGGCGTAATCAAACCAAAGATGAATTTGCGGGTGGAGAGGGTGGAACCCCCTTCGGCTTGAGCGCTCAGGTCGAAAGCTACCTGGTGGCAGCGCCCTCAAACCCCTACCTCACAACTAATTGTGGCTACCTACTTAATAGCACGGGTGGAGACCTAAGGTTCCGCTCCAATCAGCTTCAGCAGGATTTTCCGAAGAATTGGTCTCAATGAAATCCACGAAGTAATGCTACAACGACATCAAACGGATACACGTGAGCGAAATCACTGATTAGTGATGATCGATACAACCAGGTTGTCAACCAAAATTGCTGTTAAGTGAGAGGCTAACCCGGTAGAGCTACTTTGAGCCTATTATGGGAGTCTCTTTTTGAAGCTGTGATTTCAGCTTGTAAACCTCTTTCTGCGTCTCTACAGCCAAGTCTTGAAGCTGCTTGAGTGTTGAATCTAGACTGCTGTAGCTGTGCTTGTTGGAGGGCAATGGCTGGCGTAGAGTTGAAAAGGGCTGACACAGCGTTCTGTTCATGCGCTCTTTATCTGAACCAAGAATGTCTGAAACGGTCGCATCAACTTCATTGCAAAGACGATCGATCTGCGTGAACCATTGCGCGATCGGTCTAATTTGAATGTCTAAACGTGTTTCGATTTGCACAAGGCTCTGGTCAATTTTGCTATAACGGGGATTGAAGTCATCTAAACGTTTTTTCATACTGCTATTGCCTATAAAGCTCAAATCTTACTGATTCTAAAACGCTAAATGCTCACGTACTGAGCATCATGTTAAATAACTGAGAGTGTTTGCACTCATAAACATAGACTTGACAGTGTTTAGTGATCAAATCACAATCAAATCTATAAGAGCTTTAAGGCAAACAAATACTGGTGTAGTTATGATCACGAACAACTCGACATGTGTCAATAAACTTACTTTCAGTCACACTATAACTCAAAGCGAACAATCAATTATTAATTATTAAGTTTTACATATGAAGTGATCAAGAACGTTGATACTCTTTGCCAAAGCAACAAGAGCTATAGCAGTCCCAGATTCAGTGGTGAGCGGAACTTAATGATGGATCGGTCAGCTTTTCTCTGTCTGCTGACCGCTGACGGCTAAGAGCTGCTATCAAGAAGCTTCTCACAACTCACATAGGATCGCTCTATGTGTATCACTAATTAACGCGATGTTGATCAATGTACGGCATGAAACAACAAAGACTGATGTCGTTTAGTAGCAAGTGTATCAATAGCCTGAGTGTAATGGCTAAGCAGAAACCTGAACCGACTCAGAAGAGCTACTTGATAATGCTTGAAAAACGACTGAGCAGAGGTATGCAAAGATACTTTAACGACTTAAATATCCATACCCGTTTACTTAATTTCTGTGTCCACTCATTCTCCACATTAGTTGCGGTTAGAACTAACTCGTTACGCTAAATTGTTAGGCTGATAGAGTGTTCGCAAAAACGTTGGAAGCAAATGGACGGGTTTCTTAATCTCAACAAACCGATAGGGTTTACCTCTCACGACTGCGTTGCAAAAGTACGGCAGTTGCTACAGATGAAGCGGGTTGGTCATGCTGGCACTCTTGACCCTGCTGCAACCGGGGTATTGCCGATCGCCCTCGGCAAAGCGACCCGTCTGCTGCAATTTTTGCGTCAGGATAAAGCGTATCAGGCAACCGTGCGGCTAGGGGTTAGCACAAACACCGACGATCTAGAAGGTGAAACGCTGCTTGCCCAACCTGTTGTCGGACTTGAGTTGGAGACAGTAAAAGCAGCGCTCCAACAGTTTCAGGGCACGATTCAACAAGTGCCGCCTAACTACAGCGCGATTCAGGTACAGGGCAAGCGGCTATACGATCTGGCGCGCGCAGGCGAACCAATCGTGGTCAAGTCTCGCGAGGTTAACGTATACAGCCTTGAAGTACTGAACTGGCGATCGGGCGCTTTTCCTGAATTGGAGCTGGCGATCGCGTGTGGTCCTGGCACATATATTCGGTCGATCGCGCGTGACCTGGGCAACGTCTTGAAAACAGGTGGAACCTTGGCAGCCCTGACACGCACAGCAAGCAGCGGCTTTGAGTTGGCAGAAAGCCTGACCTTTGAAGCTTTGGCAGAACAGATAGAACAAGGTGATTTTCAGCCGATCGCTCCAGAGGTCGCCTTGTCTCATCTCAGTAAAATTTCGTTATCGGCAGCGATCGCCCGACGCTGGTGTCAGGGGCAGCGCATTGCGATTTATCCTACGGGTGACGATCGGTGGGAAGGGTTGGAAGACGCGGAAACAGGCATCTACAAGGATGCAGACAGCACCCAGGTTTATGCCGTTGACCCACTTCAGCGATCGCTCTGCGTCTATCACGAAGATGGGCAATTTCTGGGCGTTGGCAAACCAACTGATACTGAAATGGGAATCATCTTGTTAGCTCAAATGGTCTTTGAGAGTGGTTAGTGACTTGCATGAAAATCGCAGCGCGATCCCTAGTTGTACAGAAATAACAGCATGGTCTGTAGCCGTCAGCGAAAAGCTGATAGCTGATAGCTGATCCAAAAGTGTGCCGTTATTTTTTAAGCAAGCTCTTAGGTCTGATGACTTTCTAACCAAGCTTCTAGCTCAGCCAGGGTGGAGACATTTAGCAAGGCGATTGCCAGTGCTTCTAGTTGAGTCAGGTTTAACTGAGAGAGGCGGTCGTGCAAGCTATCCGGTAATCGCCCCACTCGTTGCTCAAGGAGAAGGACAACGAGCGATCGGCGCTCCTCTTGCCGTCCTTCTTGCCGTCCTTGTTGAATGCCTCGCTCAAAGCCGATTTCTTCAACGCTCGTAATGTAGGGCACTTTACGTTCCTCCTCGTAAGCCTTCAGCTCTAACCAAAACGCCTGTTTCAACCCTTCTGGCAAGATCATAACCCAGTCAATGAACTTGAACAGGTGCAGTACATCCCGACGACTATACCCAGCCTCATACAAGCGCCGAATTAAGCTGAGTTTCCACTCCTTGCGACTACTCGAATTGCGCTTCGTTTCCTGTGCCTTCAAATGTGCCATGACGACTGTGGCAAAGGGATTTGGGTTGGCTTCTAACCCCTGCCATTGCGCTTGATAGTCCAGCAGCTTGACAGTGTCGAATTGAAACGATAAGTGAGTGCCGGGGTAGCTAAACTCGTAGCGGTTCGGTCGCCAACCAGCGTTGCTGTCACACAAAATCGCTAAACTGACGGCAGGCTGACGAAAGCGATCGAAAATGCGCAGGGCATACACAAACATCCGTTCAGCGAAATCTGCTTCGGGTTTTGCCTGTACTTCGACGTGCAGCAGCAGAAACAGTGCTTTACCCCGCTTGCGCCAGACCTTGACCAAAAGATCCGCATAGCGTTTGCCAATGGCAGTATCCGGGGCAATCTGCTGGAATTCTTTGTCCAAAAACTCAGGCGGCTTTTGCCAGTCGATCGCGCGATGCAATGCAGGGAAGAAAAACGCGATCGCCTCTGGAAAATAGTGACGCAAAATCTCTTTCCAGGGAGAATCCTGGTCTGTACGAGCTGCCATGCGGACTCACCCAATCTACGACGAGGAGCGATCGGATAATGGTTTTGATGGTTGTAGCCAAGCAAAGACTTGATCAACTGTTAAAACGAGTGGGATGTCTTGCAGGACAGGTAAGCGATCGCCATTGCTCAAGAGCGTCAGGCGGCGATCGGGTAACAGTACCATAACAATACGTTCGGTTGAATCGATCAGCCATCCAAGCTGTGTTCCTTCTTCCAAACAGGCTTGAATTTTGGCAATCAATTTCGTGGTGCTTTGTTCAGGAGACAGAATTTCAATGATCCAATCGGGTGCGCCTGAAATGGGACTATTTTCAGACGGAACGCGATTGCGATGAATCACGGTGATATCAGGTACGACAGAGTTGTTGCTCAATGTGCAGCGCAGTTCTGGAAACGCTTCATAGGGTGAATCGACCTGATCGATCGCAGCCGTCAAGCGCTTCTGCAAGATGCTGTGATGAGCAGTGGGCATTGGTTTTTGGTGAACGTGTCCCGCCACAAACTCCCAAGCTGGCGATTCTTCAATCTGCGGCAGCTTGAGAAAGTCTTGCAGTGTGAGGCGTTGCGTTGTGGTAGTCATACACGATCGTGGCTATAGTAGCCGAAGAGATATAAGTTACTGCCGTTGAGCGATTTGGAGCAATAGCCGCAGTGCTTCATTGACAGAAGCATCAGTTGGAAAAGCACGAGCAACATCAGGATCTAAGAGCACGAGGTTTGTTCCAGATCGATAGCGTTCCACATATTTACCTCTGACACCGCCTGCCATCTTAGAGAAGTCGTATTCAGGGCGTAGTTCATCGTCTAGTTCGTCAACGTCCTTCTTCATAAAACCTCCTTTCCTGGCGAGTGGCTTTTCGAGCATTGATGATACGAGTGTGGTTTTCTCGATCAGTATGGGAAACAACCAGTAATTGATTTAACCTTGACATTCCAATGATAACGTAGCGGCTTTCGCCGATGGAATGATCAGGGTCGGGAAAGGTAACGGATAAGGAGTCGTCAAAGACGGTTACAGCTTCTTGAAAAGAGACGTTGTGCTTTCTCAGGTTTAAAGCCGCTTTATCTGGGTTCCACTCAAACTCCATCATGCGATGTGTATCACTTAAACGTATTTGCGGCAGTTTGAGCAAAGCTAACAGTGCGAGTCGTTGTGTGTAGTAGCCATAAACGATCGTGATTATAGTAGTCGAAGACACGATCAACAAACATTGAAGATTAGCGTATCAATTGCCAAACCTGAAATAATCAACCTGAATTAGATCAGGCACAGACACAACCTCTTGTTCATTTCCATCAGCATCATGACCCGTAATTGAAACGAACCCAGGATTTTGAGCGCGATAGCGATTTCCACGCTTTAAGGGAAAGGCACCTAACAAGTAACTAGCGTTAATAGCAGGATCAAAAGCATCATTTTCGATCAGGAAACGTTCGGCAAACTCCCAAATATCACCCATTGCCTTAGCACTGACCTGCCGACGACGTGACCCAAAAAAGACTGTTTGCCTTGCTTCTGGGTAAAGTTGAGGGGAGGGAGACAAGAGATAGCGTTGAATTGGTAAACCATACTCGCTTATTTCTTCAGTAACGTCACCCTCCAGTCCCCAGAAATACTCAACAACCTTTCCGTTCTCAAACAAGATGTACTCAATCGAGCCAGTAGTATCGCTTACGCTCAGGTCAATTACAGGCTTCCCTAATGCCTTAGAAAGTTGAGCTTCAGTAGGTGCTGGCGATATTGCTACACGATCGGGTTCTATGATTTCGTCATGAACCATTATTGACCAGGGATGTCCAACAAGCTGAAACGCAAATCTAAAATAACCTGACACCTTAATTTCAGAACCAAGTACATCACGTCGTACTTCGAGTGCCCTGTTTGCAAGTACATTTGTGAGCATCTCTAGTGGAGCCTTGACCAACACAACCCTATCATTGCGGTCAATTGTCTCAATGCCCCGCCTTTCAGACCACGGACGCGTAAACTGCTTTGCTGCATCAGACTGTTGCTGCTGGTTCATGCTACCTCCTTCTACTGCTTGTGATGCAGCTAGTTTTGATGAGAAAATAGTACAGCCGATACAAAGAAGGAACACTATAACCGTTTTTCGGAACTCTATTTTCATTCCATGCACATCCAGTAGTAGCTTTGCAAACTGGGTAATGAAGAATCTCAACATTACAAATAACAATGGACTGAGGGCTGGGTGGTTAACCGCAACGCTCAGTCCATTAGTGTGTAGAGACTAAACTGAAATTAGTGGTTTCAGTTAGCCAACCAGTTCTTTGACTTTGGCGATGATGCTGTCGGGGTCGAGTCCTTGATGGGGATACTGTTCCCACAGACCGCCGGAGCCTTCTTTGTGAGTGCCGAGGTGGGCGTATTTGGGGGTCAAGCCGCGCTCTAGCAGCCAGGTGCCGAAGCGACTGCCCAAGCCTGTTTTGCGGTTGAATGCCTCAACGACGAGGACAAAGGGGGTTGCACCGATTTTGGCGATCGCTGCTTCATCCACCACATTCAACGTCGGCTTGTTGATCAAACCAACGTCGATGCCTTCCTGCTTCAGGCGATGCACGGCATCCAGAGCGCGATACAAGCCATCACCAAAGCTAACGATGTAGCCAGCGGTGCCTTCGCGTACCACTTCATCTTTGCCAGGAACGAAGGTATAACCCTCACCGTGAAGATCATTGCCGTTGGCATCAAGAATGTTGGGTGTTTTGGAGCGCGTGGAGAAGATGAAACGCAGTCCTGGGTCGTTAAACACGCCTGAGACAACCGCTTTCATCTGACCCGCATCGGCAGGGAAGTAGAGGCGAGTTTCGTAGCCATCGTCCAGCCCGTTGTCAGCAAAGAAGTTGTTGATGCCGAAGTGGCAGGTGTTGTCTGCCATATCGTCAATGCCGGAGTGGGAGAAGTGGCAGAGCAGGTTGGAGTAGTTTAACCGCGCCATCGTGATTTCAGAGATGCACATCTCCAAAAAAGCAGCGAAGGTAGCGAAGATGCCCTGCTTGCCTTTTTCCATGCCAAAGCCAGCCGCAGCGGAAATATTACCCCGCTCCATGATACCGGAGGGGATGAAGACTTCAGGATGGGCATCGTGAATCTTTTTCAGACCGCAAGAGCCTTCCAGGTCGCTGTCGATGACGATGACGTTTGCCTTGCGATCGGCTTCACTCATGCCATCCAACACCGCATTCACGGCATCGCCAAACACGTTGCGGTTAGAGTCCCATGTGTCGCCTGCACCGATAAATTTGTAGGGATTTTTGGGCGTTTCGATCGCTTTCAAAAAGTCCACTGCTGCTGTTAAACCGCGTTTTTCCAGATACGCGATCGCCAGCTTCACCGAAATCACGTCATGCCCGTGAGTCGAGCCTTCTAGACCTTCGATGCCAACGGACATGGGACGTTTGTTGACGACTGCGATCGGTCCCGGTGTGGAGATAGCTTCCACAATGCGCGCGTACAGATCGTCCAGATCTTCGCCATTGCCTTCCAGTACCTTGAGTCCGTGACCTGCCAGAGTTTTTGCCACGGTAAAGCCTGGGAGGTATTTGGAGGGATGTCCCGCGATCGTCACGTCATTGTCGTCAATGATCAGCTTGACGTTGAGGTGTTGCGCGACCGCTAACCGTGCCGCTTCCGCATCGTTGCCTTCTTGCTGAGAGCCATCCGAACCGAGGCAGAAAACCGTCTTGCCGGGGTTTGCCATTGCCACACCATTTACGTAGGGCCACATATGACCCAAGCGACCGGAGCTAAATTTCACGCCGGGAGTCAAGCCCAGTTCTGGATGTCCCGGCAGGTGGGAGTTTGCTTCCCGGTAGTGGGTCAACTGTTCCGCAGGCAAATCGCCATGCAGGGTTGCCATGAGGTACTGGGTTGCCACACGGTGCCCTGCTTCGTCAAAGAAGATTGGCACGAATTGATCAGGAGCGCTCCGGAACAGGGCATCAAGAATCATGACTTCGGGCACGGTGTCGTAAGGTCCGCCCGTATGACCGCCCACACCTCTTGCGGCACCCGTTGCAGTGAAGAAGATAATGGCATCCCGGCAAAGCTGGATGTTTGCCTTGAGGGTTTCGCGCTGCTCGTCGGTCAGGGTTTTGTTGGCAGGGTCTAGCGTTACGGGCTTATAAGCACCGAGGTCGATCGGAAAGCGAGTGGTCGTTGCTGTCATGATTTAGATCCTGAATAGGGCAGTGAGGCAAGCGGGCGCAAAGCTCTGAAAGGTGAAACAGTCGAACCAAAGACTATCGATACTTCTTAAATGCCAGCGTAACGTTATGTCCACCGAAACCAAAGGAATTGGACAGCGCTACGTCTACTATCTGTTCGCGGCTGTGATGGGGCACGTAGTCCAGGTCACAATCAGGATCGGGATTGTCGAGATTGATGGTAGGGGGAACGCGATCGTTTGCCACTGCCATGACAGCCGCGACCGCTTCAATGCCACCCGAACCACCCAATAAGTGTCCCGTCATCGACTTCGTAGAGCTAACAGTAATCTTGTAAGCATGATCGCCCAATGCCTTCTTCATCGCCGCTGTTTCGGTCGAATCATTCGCTGGCGTACTGGTGCCGTGAGCGTTGATGTAGCTGACTTGATCAGGCATGAGATGAGCATCTTTCAACGCTAAGGAAATGGCTCTTGCGGCACCCTCGCCTCCGGGCACAGGAGACGTGATGTGATAAGCATCGCAGGTCGCGCCGTAGCCAACAATTTCGGCATAGATACGGGCACCCCGCGCTAAAGCATGTTCTAGCTCCTCAATGATCAGAATGCCGCTGCCTTCGCCTAACACAAAGCCATCGCGGTTCTTATCGAACGGGCGACTCGCATGAGCAGGATCATCGTTACGTGTGGACATGGCTTTACAGGCGGCAAAGCCAGCAACAGAGAGCGGCGTTACTGCTGCCTCTGTGCCGCCGCAAATCATCGCTTGGGCATAGCCGTTTTGGACGAGTCGAAAGGCATCCCCGATCGCGTTTGATCCGGCGGCACACGCGGTTACGGAACAAGAGTTTGGACCTTTCGCGCCTGTGTGAATGGCGGTTAAACCTGCTGCCATGTTGGCAATCATCATAGGAATCATGAAGGGGCTACAGCGATCGGGACCCTTCGTGAGGTAAATTTCCTGCTGGTCTTCCAGCACCTTTAGCCCACCAATGCCCGTGCCGATCAAAACGCCCACCTGTTCTGCATTCAAATCGTTGATGACAAATTTGGCATCGGCGATCGCTTGCTTACTGGCAGATACGCCAAACTGGGCGAACCGATCCATCCGCTTTGCTTCCTTACGATCCATATAAGCGTGCGGATCAAATCCTTTCACCTCACCTGCCATGCGACAGTCATGCCGAGCAGCATCAAAGAGGGTAATGGGACCAATCCCATTACGTCCGCTCAATAGCCCTTGCCAATAGTCAGTCAGGGTATTTCCAATTGGGGTAATCGCGCCGAGTCCTGTGACGACAACGCGCTTACGATCGATAGTTGTCATGGCTTCAACGTTACGGGTCAATGCCCAGAATGCAGAACAGAAGAACAGTTTTCAGTAAACAGGCTTCAGTTTCAGTGAACAGGCTTCAGTTTTCAGTCAATCGCTCAGTGACTCTGACGAATCAATGCTCAAGAAGAAAGCTTGACTGCTCACTGTTCACTGTTTCTAAGCCGATGCCGCCACCTTACTGTTGATGTAGTCTACAGCTGACTGTACAGTGGCGATTTCTTCCGCCGCTTCGTCAGGAATTTCGACATCAAATTCTTCTTCTAGTGCCATTACTAGCTCAACGGTATCCAAAGAATCGGCTCCTAGATCGTTAGCAAAGCTGGCTTGAGGCGTTACTTCACTGGCTTCAACGCCGAGCTGTTCAGCCACAATTTTCTGGACTTTCTCGAAAATTTCTGTCTCGGTCATAAACTTCCTCAATCAATGCGGCGGCAGTGGTTATGCTGTAAAACCTGTCTGACTGCCTGTCATGGGGCAATACAAGCGTTTTGACACTCGTTTTGCTCATGCAGGCGATGACAAACATTCCCTGATCTTATCTGAAAGCGCGATCGTCCGAATCATTAACAGACGCTTTCCTAACCGATCGCTTAACAATGCGTACAGGACACAGGGTACAGGAAGACGGAAGGAAGCGGGTGTAAATGCCCCATTCGTGGGCAGTATTGGCTTTTGCGGGAGCAAGGCTGAAGCCTGGAGTGCTGTTCTTCCAGAAAAAGGGGATGATAAGGAAGCAATTGCTCAAGCTTTGGTCAGAGGTGACTAGAGAGGCTGGCAAGAGCCGCTCCTGATTCTCGATCGTCTGTACCCCGTACCTTAACGAATCATGTCGCTGTCCACTGTATCATCGCCCACGCTCAAATACGCCTACTTCCCAGGCTGTGTTGCTCAGGGAGCCTGTCGAGAATTGTATCAATCAACGCAAGCACTGACGCAAGCGCTAGGCATTGAGCTGATCGAATTAAAAAAGGCATCCTGCTGTGGCTCTGGCACGTTCAAGGAAGATTCCCAGTTTCTCGAAGACACGGTTAATGCTCGCAATATTGCGCTGGCAGAATCGCTGAACCTGCCGTTGCTTACCCATTGCAGCACGTGTCAGGGCGTGATCGGTCATGTGGACGAGCGGCTCAAAGAACGTCAGACAAGCGATCCTGCCTATGTCGATCGCATTAACGGCTTACTTCATCAAGAAGGCTGTTCACCGTACAAGGGCAGTACGGATGTCAAGCACCTGCTCTGGGCGATCGTCGGCGACTATGGCTTGGATGCGCTGGCTCAAAAAGTCACTCGCAAACTCTCTGGACTAAAATGCGCTGCCTTCTACGGCTGCTACCTACTGCGTGCCCAGGATCATCTCCCCTACGATGATCCCTACAATCCACAGTCGATGGAGAACGTGTTTCGGGCGATCGGAGCCACACCCGTTGACTACCGGGGACGCACTCAATGCTGCGGTTGGCCCCTCTCTAGCTACGCCACTGAGCAGTCGTTCAAGATGGCGGGAATGCACATTCAAGAAGCGATTGCGCAAGGTGCTGATTGCATCGTCACGCCCTGCCCGTTGTGTCACCTTAATCTCGATTCTCGTCAACCTGAAGTCGAAAAAGTGATTGGGCAAAAACTAGGGCTTCCTGTGCTGCATTTGCCTCAACTCATTTCGTTGGCGCTGGGTATTGATCCAAAGCAGTTGGGACTCGATCGGCACATTGTTTCAACGCGATCGGTCTTAGAGCGACTAGGAATGAATTAATCTATCAGCGGTCAGCGGTCAGCAGTCAAGAAAAAGCTGATAGCTACTTTTCAGCTTTCTAACTGTTTTTGCCATGCTAGTTTGGCGGCACCTACAATGCCTGCCTGGTTGCCTAATTCTGCCCGCAGCAGTTGCAGACCAGGGCGAGAGCTAGGCAACACGCGCTGTTCAATTTCTGCTTGCATCGCAGGAAAAAACAGATCAGCACTGGCGCTGACACCGCCACCAATGACGATCGCTTCTGGTGTAAGCACATACATCAGGCTGGCGAGTCCAGCACCCAAATCGCGCCCATACGCTTGCCAGAATGCAAGAGCTTCAGCATCACCCGTTGCAGCAAGAGCGCTGAGCGCATCTGGTTCCAGCCCAGTGCGTCGCCGAATTGCCTGCACCGAAGCGTACTGCTCCAGAGACCCACGATTGCCGCTCTTGCAAGGGGGACCGTCAGGGTTCAGCGTAATCAAGCCTAGTTCGCCAGCAGAGCCGTGATGCCCTGTAAACAGCTTGCCCTCAAGAATGATCGCGCCACCTACGCCAGTGCCCAGCGTCAGCAAAATCAGGTTCCGATACCAGCGTCCCGCACCTAGCCATGCTTCGCCCAAACCCGCGCAGTTGGCATCGTTGGCAAGCACAGTCGGACGATCGGTCTTGGCTTCGAGCCAGTCTGCCAATGGAATGTCGTGCCAGCCTTCGAGATTGATGGCAACACGCGCAATCCGTCCGGTAGCATCCGTAGGACCGGGTGTACCCACGCCGATCGCGCCTGCCTGTTGGTCTGGGTCGATCTGGGCGATTGCCTCTACCATTGCAATCAAAACGGCATCAGGAGCGGCAGGCTGTGGTGTGGGCACAGTGAGCGCCTGCAAGCAGCTACCATCCTGGTTAAAGCGCCCCAATTTGATAGCGCTGCCACCCAGATCAATGCCCAAAACCTGTCCTAGCGTCTGAGGGTGTAGGTTCATTTCAGCAGCAACAGCATCTATACCCATAAGAGTCCACGAAGTTTTGAAGAGCGAAGATGTTCAAGTGGCATTAGCTATCAGCGGTCAGCTATCAGCTTTGGATTAACTGAGAGCTTGCACCGTTTCCAATAACCGCCCTCGAATGCATTTGAGGCTAATCACTCAAACCCATTGAAATGGATTTAGAGATGATCAATGAATCGGTTTAGTCCGTTCTAACGGACTTTCCCCATCAGCCTGCAATTTGTTTCACGGCATTTGTTACAAGTGGTGCAAGATGCTCAGTTAACTGCTGACCGCTGACCGCTGACGGCTCAATGATTGAGAACTGGGGAGCATGTCATCTTTGCGCCCTCACCCTAAATCCCTCTCCCCAGGGAGAGGGACTTTGCATCCTTGCTCCCTTCTCCTGGGGGAGAAGGGTTGGGGATGAGGGCAGAATCTAGCACTTGCGAAAGTGACATGCTCCCTGAGAACTGCCATATAGCAACTAAGTAGGCGCTACCAGCTAGTCAGCAATTCTAAAGGAATTTAGGAAGGTTTTGAATTCGTGGGCAGCTTTTTGATCACTCGCTTGCTTCTGGTCAAGGGTTGTTTGAGGCATTTCACCGTCTTTAAACTGCTTTTGCGCTAATGCCGTGATGGTTGCGGCATGAATTGCCCAATCGCTTGCTGATAAAAGATTTCAAGTGCGTCGATGCAAGCGGTATCGTCATACAGGTCAGCATGGCGATCGCGCATTTGTGCCACTACCTGCTGCCTCCAGGCTGGATCGTGTCCCAAGCGAACGGCGATTTTAACGTACTCTGCCTCGGTTTGGGCGATCGTTTCGGTCATGCCCAGCGCGGTTAAAATGCCGTAAGAGTGACGACCCCGCATCAAGTCACCGGGACAGGTCACGATCGGCAGATCGCAAGCGATCGCTTCCAGAGTTGTATGCCCACCTGACCAGCTAACGCTATCCAAGAAAATGTCCGATCGCTGGTTTAAGTCCCAATAATCTGCCTGCACTTGAGGCGGCAACATGACGCAGTGTTGCTCACTGTCCAAACCAAAGTCAGCGAATGCTTGTTGCAGGCGCTGTTTGAATTGGTCTTGCACATAAACACTGGTGGGACGAGCGATAAACACAAATTGGGCTTGTGGAATTTGTTGGGCGATCGCCGCAAAAAGATAGTCATGCTGCGGCAATAGTTTGCACAACAATTGGCAGGCTAAATACACCACAGCGTCCTCGCGTAGCCCAAAGTCAGCCCGTGTTTTGGTGGGTGCTGTGATGGCTGGCTTGGCATAGGAAATGCCAATTTTGGGCAACCGAATTAAGGTTTCTGAGTAATGATTTTGAGCCGCTTCTGGCTCCATTAATGCGCTCGATAAAAAGTAGTCAACTGTTGGCAACCCAGAGGTGACTGGATGTGCCCAGGTGGTGCATTGAACGGGTGCCAATCGCAGACCTGCTAACTGAGTCATCAGTCCCTGCATACCAAGATCAAAGAAGACGAGAATGTGTAATTTATTTGCAGTAATTTGTTCACAAATCGCCTCTAAGTGTGGAGGCATTTGATAGAAAGCATCACTATACTTACGGTATTCTTGTGTTAGTGAGTCATAGCAATCTCTCATGTTGTAGCTGTAAAGCTCAAATCTGGCAGAGTTATGATGACGCAGCCAGCCAATCATCAATTTGCCAACCGTGTGTTCCCACATGCAGCCAGAAACATAGCCAATGCGAATTTTTTCACCTGCCTGGAGCGGCATTAATGACAATGGCTGGCTCCATTGGGGATAGTTCGCAGCCATAATCTTGCACACAAATTCCCCGTACTGTTTTTGCAGGTTCAGATCGTTATGTCCTTGATACGACAGTAAAAAGTTAGTACTCTGCCCAATGCCTTCCAGCGCGGTTTTGTACTGTTCGATCGTCACTAATTCTGTCTGCTTGACTAACGTATTGAGTGTCTGAGTATAACGCTGTCGATGCCATGAAATTGCTTCAGGCGTTTGATAAATAAGGGGGAGTAACCGCTGATTTTCAAGCTTAAAGCCATAGTGATCGGGAAATAAATGGATGCCGTCCGTTGCTGCTTGAACTGCTTCTTTCAGCCTGCCTACATTATGCAGATCGAGTATTAAAGAAAGATAGAAATTTGGTTCTTGAGGAAAGTGGGTTATTCCCTGACGATCGACCTCGATCGCTGCATCTAGCTGGTCAAGCTTTCGATAACAGGTTGCTAAAGATTGGTAAACGCTAATATCTCTTTCGCTAGTGGCGATCGCCTGATAGTGTTCCAGCGCCGCCTGATAGTTTTGCTGTTGATAAAACCGATCGCCCAAAAAGAGTGCTGCTTGCGTGGGATCGTGTTTTAACGTATGAGCAAACGATACATTTTCCAGTGCCGCCACGTCTTGAGGCTTGTGTTGAAGCGCTGTTTGGTAGGCAGCGATCGCGTCATCAAACTGATGTTGTGCGAGTAGCGCATTGCCTAAATTGATGTAAGACCCAGCATGGTTAGATTTAGTGGCGATCGCCTGCTGGTAGTGCAGCGCTGCCTGGTGTGCATCGCCATGTTCAAGGATCAAGTTCCCCAGGTTGTTGTAGGCATCAGTCAAAGTGCTGTCCAGCGCGATCGCCTGCTGGTAAGCGTGTGCAGCCGCTATAATGTCGCCTATTTTTTCGAGCACTAACCCCAGGCTGTAGTGGTAGTCTGCGATCGCAGGGTTGAGCGCGATCGCCTGAGTGCTTGCCTTCAACGCCTCACCGTAGCGCCCCATCAGGTAATACGTCATCCCCAAGCCGTGCCAGCTCTCTGCTCGCTGGTCATCCTGCTGCAAAATTGCCACAAACATCTGCGCTGCTTCTGCCCACTGTCCCAACTGGCGTAGCCTCGAAGCGTCTGCTTGGAGTGCTTTGAGAGCATCGCTTGGATGCGGTGTAACGGTAACGGAGAGTCGCTGCATTGCCTGAATAAATCCAGGTTTGCTTGCTTTTTGCAACGTTGACCAGTCGTAGTGGTGGTTGGCTTGCACATCCCAGCTTAAAACTTGCAGCCCGTTCCAGAAGGTAGGATAGCCGTTGTCAGGCGTGGGCAAGTCGAGAATGAGCTGGCATTGCGGGTGAGCGGCGATAAAGTCCCAATTTGCTTGCTGAACGGGTGCCCAGTTGCTGTCGTCTACGATGATGAGGGCACGATCGGCAAGAAACGGTTTGACCAGCAGCAAGCCCATGAGCTGCGATCGATAATCGTGAGCACCATCGTAGAGATAGACACCAATGCGATCGCTGGTTTCAAGGGCGCGCAAATCAGCAAAAAATGACTCAAAATCTTGGTCACAGAAGAAAACCTGCTCTTCCAAGCCGAACGCTGCCAGGTTTTGCATCAGTTTCGACTGGTTTTCGTTGGCAACATCGAATTCCGAGAAGTTGTCGATCGCGTATGCCATGCGATCGGGATGGTTGAGCAATGCCCCAGTCAGCGTTGCTCCCTGAAAACACCCAACTTCGCAGTAGACTTCACCTGGTTCCATACAGGCAACCGCAAAGTTTAACAGTTGCAGTACATTCCCAGTAGTCATGCCCTGAATCTGCTGAAGCACCGCCTGAAAGTGTTCTATCCTGGGCTGTACCGATTCGTTCCCCCAATGGTGATACAGGTTCGGTAACTGTTGCATAAACCGTTGATAGTCCATCGGCTCAGTCCTATTTGACGTTGCTAGTGTGCCCGTTTTGCGGCGGTCTGCATCGGCTTCTGGCTCAGGCAAACGCGACAGCATAGCGGTAATGCTTTCCTAGATTCAGGTGCATATCTAGAAAATTAGTTGCTTTCGCTGCGGCTATTGTTGCCATTTTTTAATGCACAAGGCAATATATAGCGGTTCCCATTAGAGTGCGGTACAAGGGCTGAGGTTTTAAGGCAGAAGGCAGAGGGCAGAGGGCAGAAGTTCAAGAGCACGTCGGCTTTCCTTCTGCCTCTTTGCGACTGTATTTCACTGGATTAAGAACCGCTATAGTAAGCCATGTTAACTTGTTGAACTTGCTCAAGGTTGCTCAGCTTTCTTAAACAATGACCTACTCGATCGCGCAGCTCAACCAGATGCATCAGGCTGACTTTGTGGCAGCGCTGGGAGATGTCTTTGAAGCGACCCCTGCGATCGCGCAGGAAGCCTGGGCACAACGTCCCTTTACAGACTTGACCGACTTGCAGCAGGCAATGAGTGATGTCGTCAATGTGATGACTGAGGCGGAACAGTTAGCACTCATTCAAGCGCATCCTGATTTGGGCAGTAAGGCAAAAATGGCAGATGCGTCTGTGCAAGAACAAGCGGGTGTCGGGCTGGATCGTCTGACTCCAGAAGAATACGATCGCTTTCATGCCATGAACCAGGCATACAAAGCGAAATTTGGCTTTCCTTTTATTGTGGCGGTCAAAAACCATACCAAAGCCAGCATCCTGGAAGCGTTCGATCGTCGCCTGCACAACACACCGTCAGCAGAAGTGAAACAAGCGTTAGCCGAGATTGGTCAGATTGCCAACTTTCGCCTCGCTGCGTTGGTTACATCCTGAGAGCTGGTTAAAAATAACGGTACCTGTCTGAATCAGCGATCAGCGATCAGCTATCAGCTATCAGCCGTCAGCCATTAACGGTTGGCTACCGTTAATGGCTGACGGCTGACGGTTACTAATCGACCAAAAGAAAAGACCCAGCAGCCCCCTGCCAGGTCTTAGACCTGATGTACATGAAGTACCTGATCTAGGGTTCAAGATACCGTCTGGGCACGATCGCGCTCTTCCTGTAGTCAGGTGATTTTGAACTCACCCTATTGGGCTAAGTAGGGGCTAAAGACTCTAGCCGTAGAAGCGTTCTGTGTTTGCTCTGAGATCAGTCGAACTCTGGCGACCACAAATCAAGCACTTGAACCTCCCAGCCCGGAAGCAGATCAGGCACGGTCAACGTGTCGCCATCATGCAGTGTTATCGGTGCTTCCGTCGATCGCCGCATCTCTACCCACCGTTGCTCTGGATTGATGAGAATGCCAACGCGCGTACCTGCCTGCAAAAACGCATCAATTTTATCTCTTAGCTTTGTCAGGCTATCGCTAGGCGACTTCACTTCCACCATTAAATCAGGAGCCAGCTCAGCAAAGCTGCGGGGACTTTTACGCAACCGCTCAGCTTGCACAAACGAGACATCAGGCGCACGGGTATCAGAGTTTGGTAGGGTAAACCCGGCGCTAGAACCTGTAATCCGCCCTAAGCGGCGATCGTCCACCCAATTAAACATCTTGGCTGCCATTCTTGTCGCAACCTCGTCGGACTCGTAGCCGGATGGACTCATGACAATAATTTCTCCATCGACTAACTCCAGACGATGGTCAGGGATTTGTTCTTGTAGTTTCTCCAGGTCTTTAACGGTGAGAGCCATAGTGCCTCTGGGAAAACGTGCGTTACTTCAATCTTGCCATTATCTTCACGACAGAAGAAGATAATCTGAATCGAATGTTGCTAAGGCTGGTTGCTGCAAGGCTTACAGCCTTTTAGCGATCGCGGCGATCGCCGTCAAAGCGTATTCACTGCACAGCAGTTGTTCATCTATTCTCAAAGAACTCCATGCCAGAACACTATCCACGCGACATGGTGGGCTACGGTCGCCATACTCCCGACCCAAAATGGCACCAGCAGGCACGGGTTGCGGTGCAGTTTGTCATCAACTACGAAGAAGGCGGCGAAACCTGCATTCTGCATGGTGATGATGCCTCGGAAACCTTTCTGTCGGAGATTGTAGGAGCGGTGCCGCTTCACGGTATTCGCCACATGAATATGGAGTCGTGCTACGAATACGGGAGTCGATCGGGCTTTTGGCGGCTGCACCGGATGTTCACGCAGCGCGGCATTCCCGTCACGGTCTATGGGGTTGCAATGGCGCTGGAGCGAAACCCCGAAGCGGTTGCTGCGATGCTCGAAGCAGATTGGGAAATCGCCAGCCACGGCTATCGCTGGATTGACTACAAGTACTTTGGCGAAGCTGCCGAACGGGAGCATTTACAGAAAGCGATCGCGCTTCACACCCAGGTAACGGGCGATCGTCCCCTCGGTTGGTATACGGGCAGAACCAGCCCTCACACGCGCCGTCTCGTTGTCGAAGACGGTAATTTTCTCTACGATGCCGACAGTTACGGCGATGATTTGCCCTATTGGGTGCACGACTATGGCAAGCCCCATCTCGTTATTCCCTACACGCTGGACAACAATGATATGCGCTTTGCCAGCATCCAGGGCTTCAACTCTGGCGATCAGTTTTTTGCCTACCTGCGCGATGCGTTTGATGTTCTTTATGCTGAAGGCGACGCGGCACCGAAGATGATGAGCGTCGGGCTACACTGTCGGCTGGTAGGTCGTCCGGGTCGCGCTGCCTCGTTAGCCAGGTTTTTGGATTATGTGCAGCAGCACGATCGCGTCTGGCTTTGTCGTCGGATCGACATTGCCCGCCATTGGCATGAGCACCACAAACCCTGAAGAAAGGTGAATTATTTGAGCGCTTTTGAGCTTAGATAGTCTGAGCACTATTTTTTAACGGATCTATTTGTGATGAAGTTTAAGTACGGTTCAGCGTTGATGGCAGCCCTGGTAATCTCGTTTGCGACGGTGCTACCAGCGTTAGCAGCCACAGGAACGATTCAGGGATCTGGTCGTGTGAATATACGAGCAACGCCTTCCACAAGTGCTCCTGTGCGGCACTATGGGTTAGGCGGCGATCGGGTCACTATTCTCAACCAAACCAATGCACCAGACGGCTACCGCTGGTACTTTGTCGAGTTTCCCAATTCTGGTGCGCGTGGCTGGATTCGGGGCGACTTACTGCGCGTGGGTGGCACCCCTGGTGGCACGTCTACCCAGCGAGTCTCGTTTGCACCGGGCACCTCCGCCTCAACGGTCGGGGGCAGGGTGCAAGGCGCGCAGTCCCGTGACTATCTGCTGAATGCTAGAGCTGGTCAAACGCTCAGCATCAGCACGGTCGGCACCAGCTCCTTTTTACAGTTGCAGGTGTTTGCCCCTAACGGCAGCAACCTCTACACAGGCGGCAGAAACTGGTCGAGCGTCTTGCGCCAAAGTGGAGACTATCGGGTGCGTGCGCGGTTGGTGCCTGAGGAGCAGAAGCCGGGTGCGGCGGCAGAATATAGCCTTACGATCGGTGTGCGTTAGTAGTAGGGAGGGCGCTATAGCCCCTCTAAGGAATTTTTCCTTGAAAGACTGACTGTAGGATGGGTTAGCGACAGCGTAACCCATGCTGCTTAAGGGATTGATGCGTTGCAGCTTCGCCTAACACAGCCTACGTCTCTGTGCTTCATTTGAGTAAACACCTCTACAGGTGCCCAGTCAGGTACACAAGTAGAAGATACAGTTCTGTAAAGTGTTCATAAAGTTTCTGTAAAAAGGAAAACTCGTAACCCACTGATAACCTGGTCGTAACCCATCTGTTATTAACGATCCAGTAGTGTAAATTCTTGGCTGGAATGGCGCAGGCAGGGACAACTTGTCTAGAAGGCGTTTACAGCTACCAAGAATACTTGAGGATTTATGATGACAAGGCTTGGCTACTTGGGGTTTCAACGCGTCACCACTGCGCGGTTGCTACGTAAAGTATGTTTACTGGCGCTGACTGTACCTTTCCTGACCAGTGCTGCGATCGGCTTAGCGACTGCCAGCGAACGAGAGAACGAAAAAGAGAATAGCAACCGTTCCTACGCGATCGGACTTTGGGGCGATCTACCTTACTCAGACACGCAGGCACAAACCGGGGTACCGAACCTCATCGCCGACATGAACGCGCAAAGCCTGTCCTTCACAGTTCACAATGGCGACTTGAAGGCGGGCAACGCCACCGCTGGCTCGGTCACACCGACGACCTGTAGCGACGACCTCTACACGCAATCACTCGGCTACTTTAACGCTCTGAAGGCACCTGCAATCTTTACACCGGGCGATAACGATTGGACAGACTGCGATCGTCCCGCAAACGGTGGCTTTAACTCACTCGAACGCCTTAACTACGAGCGGCAGATCTTTTTCAGCACGCCCTACTCGCTCGGCAAGCGCCGCCTCAAACAAGAAGTCCAGGCGGCTCCATATGTTGAAAACCGCCGCTGGACGATCGGCAGAGTCACCTATGCGACCCTCAATGTCCAGGGTTCGTGCAACAACCTGTGTGATATTGCACCTGACCAAGAGGAGTACGCAGCGCGAAACGCAGCCAATATTGCCTGGTTGCAAGAGACTTTTAAGGTCGCCAAGGCGCGCAACTCGGTAGCGGTGATGTTGATCGCTCAAGCCAATCCAGGGTGGGATAATAGCGACCCTACTAGAGCACCGACGCGTGATCCGAGAACGCTCGTGGAAAATGGTAAGGATGCGAACGGTGTCCCCTTTCCTGATGGCTTCAAGGACTATTTAGTTGCCTTGCGCGAAGAAGTCATCGCGTTCCGCAAGCCAGTTGCCTACGTGCATGGCGATTCGCACTACTACCGCCTTGATAAGCCCTTGCAGGATGCTCAAGGCAGACGGCTTGAGAACTTCACTCGCGTTGAGACCTTTGGCAACAGTGCGGCAAATGGTAACAATGACGTGCAGTGGCTTAAGGTGACGGTCAACCCTCGTAGCCGAGAGGTGTTTTCCTATCAGCCGCAAATCGTTCCTAGCAATCGAGTCGCGGTTCCGGCTCCGTAACACCAAATCCAAAAATAGGTGCTACAGATCAATCGAGTCGCCCTCACCGTAAATCCCTCTCCCCAAGGGCGAGGGGCTTTGAATTTAGCCCTTCTCCCTGGGAAGAAGGGTTGGGATGAGGGCAAAGAATCTGTAACGTTTGTCATTTGATTTGGTATAACATCACACTCTAATCAGCGATGTTTGGCAATGGCTCCTCCTGTGTCTCTTGAGGCGCGGGAGGAGTGTTTCAAGGCGATCGCTAATAAGCGTGGGGGACAACAAGAACCCCAATGGTACGTTTGGGCATGTGTTTTGGGTCTTCGAGTAAAGGCTTCGATTAATGCCGTCTGAAGTGCATGATGATTTGCTGGAAGTCATCAGCATTGTTGCACGGAACCTCATGAACAAAAGCCAGTCCACGAAGTGCAAAGAGGTAGACTATCTCTTGCCGTGTGTACTCATTGACCCATCCACGCGAACGGCGGATCGGCAGAACGGAGGACTTAGTAGCATCGCTTAACACGCAACAATATGAGATCAGCAGGTTACGCGTACCCTGAGCCAGTTTGTCGGCAACAGCGTGGGTGTGATGTAAATATTCAAAGACACCAAGCAGCACAATAAAGTCAAACACCTGATCGGGAAGCGGATCATTGTCGAGGTCAAGTCGGATCGTACCAGGAGCGATCGGCTCAAGATCCGCTCCCAGGTAACCGCAGGATTGTGCAACCAGATCCCGAAACTGCCCGCCCCCGACACCAATTTCAAAGAGGCTTACACCTGGCGGAATGAATGTAGCTGCCAGAGCGGCTCGGCTACCCCAGGCTGACTTGTAGCTTTGCGGGTTCCCCCAGCGTTCCCTGTCTGGCACCCCAGCAGCCGCCAAATTCATCAGGCGCTTTGGCTGAGCGAGATAGCTAGAGAGACTCTGTTGATCTGGAAGGGGCAATATATGTGACGGAGCGATCGGAGCGATCGGTTCGGGGTTGGGCAACCGCCACGTCTTCGCCTTTGCTAAAAGCACGTCGAGGAGACGCAGTTTGATATTAACGACATCGACCAGTGCTCCGTGCCAATCAACATCGGCAGCTTGGTCAAACGTGAAGACGCGGAGCAGGCGCTCAAGAGACGAAAAACGCTCCCTATCAGAGGCGTGCATCTGGTCGCTATTCAATGGATAAAATACGACCACCGGAATGCCCATAGCGATCGCTGGTAGGGCACAGTGCAATAGCGTAGTGACAATCAACCGCGCCCGATCGCGGTAGGTGCTGAGGAGCGATGTCGCCAGATTCATGTTGTGGCTGAAATCATGGCAACCGGAGTAATGGTTGATAAAGGTGTACGGTCCGACTTCAGTTGGTATGCACTGGCGGATACGCTCATCACGAGAGACGACAAACACCTCGGTTTGGTCTTGCGGCTTAGCCAAGCGTCTTGGCAACGACAGCGTTAAGCAGTGAGACACGAACGATCGCACACCGTGCTTTGCTAACAGTGCCTGTGTATACACATCTCGGCAGCCGATCGGTGCATAGTTTTTGTAGTGTTCGATTGCTGCTGCTCCTACCAGCGATGGTGACTGGAACAAACGGATGTGAAAGCCGAGGTAAAGCGGGTCTAGCGCTGCGTGAGGGGGCCATGCAGCCGGGTTGGTCTTGAACCAGCCATTCAAAATAATCGGAATCTTGCCAACAGCATTGTCCAGATCAGCCCGTGAAGCGATCTCGTTGTCTCGGTCAATGAACACCGACGGTGTTTGACCAAGCCGTTTTAGCAGTGCGTGAGATGCCAGGATTTGCATATGGTCGCCCAAATTTTCGGTAGCGACAGAGATTGATCCGAACGTTGGCACCTCAGCGAGATCCTCTTGATCAGAGGTTGTGTGTGAAGCGACAGGCTGATGTCGATCCAATACCTTGTGTAGTAAGCAGTCAGGGCGATATTGAGTGTCATCTAAGCGATACGTTAACTTGAAAAGTGGTGTTGACCAATCGATCTCGTGTTCAACCTCGTGTGCCGATCGATACAACCGTCCGTTTGCTTGCAGAGCGTGCGGACCCTGTGCGCTAAGGCGCGGTACTTTCTCCCACGCTGCCTTGAAAGCAGCATCACAGGTAACAAGTTCAGAAAATAGATGGTGAAACCAGAAATAGTCGGTTGAAGTGTCGATTGAGTCCCAGTATTGTGCCGTTGCCGCAGCCCAAGTCTGAATTAGCGGGTTGAAAGGATCGCCAACCAAGAACCAGCTTGAGAGCAGCCGATCGGGTGCTGGCTTTTCAAAGGCGAAGAATCCTGTCGCGGCGGCTTCGCTAACCCAATCGTCGAGGGGGATATTGCACAACGTGGTCGCATCAACCCACACACCACCATACTCGTGCAGAAGCAGTATGCGAATAATATCTGACAGAGAAGCATGGGTTACCTGCTGCTGCTGAAGGTCAACGATTTCATTGATGTCAATGTAATGCCTCAGCGTTTTGGCATTTAAGATACGCAAATCCCACCCTGGGTTGAGATCGCTCCAGCTACCGAGGCATCGTTGTACAACATTGGGAGCCTTTTCGATGCCTTGCAGCCAGCAAGCCCAAATAATTTTTCTCAATCTAACCTCACTGCGGCAACCCTAAACGCGATGAATGATAACACCTTCCCCTTAAAAGGTGATTGAGTAATGGTAGATGGTGCTCCTTTGCCGTCCTACCGTCCTCAAGCCAACATTCGGTAAGGGCGCGATCGGACTGCCAGACTATCGAAAGTCCTTGATATGCTCGATATAAACAGTAACGTTGGTTGGTTGTTGCCCTACTGGGTACAAATGCCATCGCACTTCTTTCACCCAATAAATTGATGCGTTAATCACCACAGTGTCACCAACGCGAGGGACATGCTCCAAACGAAACATCTCTGGATCACCGTGCTTCACACCCAAAAAGATAGCCGAAATCATGGTAATGCTAAACGGGTAAGGATGGCTGAAATCTCCTTGCAGCCTGAAGTTCATTGATTGACTAACCCGTGGAACGATGCAAGTATCTGCCGCAGAAGTTACCGTGCCGATTATTTCGTCAACGGCTTGGCTGCGTAGCTGCAAATGTATGAAAAAAGCCAGGGTACTTCCAGTCTACAAGGTTAGTTGTATGCTCTGAAAGCCTTGCATACAAGAAGTCATGCCTCTCCTTACCTAAATAGAACCACCTAAATCTGAGCAAGCAACAAGCAACAAACCTTCCGTCTTGGGCGCTTTCTAGAAACGAAATGCTCAAGCAACACCAATCTACCCTAAAGCAATACAGCTCACTCTGATGCGCGATCGATTACTTCGGAAAACCCACCCTAGACTACGGTTTGCCGAAGCAGAAGAAGGCACTAAGACACAGTTCTCAGTCGGTAACTACAACTGTGCTCTGGCGGTTTGCCCCAATGTTGTAACGCTCTGGCTGCCTTACATTAGATTCATTGGCGCTAACAGCAAAGCAACTGATTAAGTCATCGCTTTACTAACAGCATCGCCAGCTTTTTCTACCACTCTCTCAACTTTAGATGTTACAACGCTACAGATTTTCGCCTCGCGCAACACAGCGCCTTATTCCTCAAACCCCATCACTTTTAAGAGGTAATCCCGCTATGTCACTCATTCGTTGGCAACCCTGGCAAGAAGTCGAAACTTTAAGCCGTCAACTCGATCAATTGTTTGCTGATCTGCCCCCCGTCAGTCGTACTGCTTCCCCTGTTGCCAAAACCTGGACACCCGCGATCGAACTCAAAGCGATCGACGATGCCTTTGTGCTTCGCGCTGAACTCCCCGGCATTGATGCCAAAGACTTGGACATTCAAGTGACCCGCGAAGGCGTTTCTATCGCTGGTGAGTATCGTGCAGAAACCCAGCACGAAGACGGCAAGTTCTTCCGGTCTGAGTTTCGCTACGGCAGTTTCCGTCGTGTCGTTCCCTTACCCGTCGCTATTCAAAACGACCAGGTTAAAGCCGATTTCACCGATGGTATTTTGACACTGACCTTGCCTAAAGTGGTGAGCGATCGTCCTACAGTCGTCAAAGTCAACCTGACTGAAGCAGCCGCTGAACCAGCGCTAGAAGCTGCTTCTAAGGATGCTCCTAATGCAAGCAGCACCGCTCAAACTGATGACCTTTGGTCGGAAAAAGCAGCGTAAGAAACGTTAAAGGCTGAAGGCTGAAGGCTAAGAATTTTTAGTCTTTAGCTTACTCCTTCGGAGAAGCAAGCTACATCCTTTATATTTTTCTTCTCCAACCGTCCAACCGTAGGTTCGGTAAACACGCCTTCATTAGAGCATCAATCGCAATCAGTATAGAAGGAGTAGGAAGGCGCATTGTGCGTCATTCGGTGGCATCGGTAGCATCCTTGCTGACCGCTCGACTCTGAACCATCGCGCTTACCTGCTCTGGCTGACTGGCTAACGCCACCCCCTGTAATTATTTTCGTACATTTGATGGAGCCGAAGCACTCATGGCAAAAGTTGTTGGAATTGACTTAGGTACAACCAACTCGTGCGTCGCGGTGATGGAGGGTGGTAAGCCCACTGTCATTGCCAACGCCGAGGGCTTTCGTACCACCCCTTCTGTAGTCGCGTTCGCTAAGAATGGCGATCGTCTCGTTGGGCAGATCGCCAAGCGTCAGGCGGTGATGAACCCCGAAAACACCTTCTATTCGGTGAAGCGGTTTATCGGTCGTCGCTATGACGAAATCACGCACGAAGCAACCGAAGTTGCTTACAAAGTTTTGAACGTTAACAATAACGTCAAGCTAGATTGCCCCGCTGCTAGCAAGCAATATGCACCCGAAGAAATCTCCGCGCAAGTGTTGCGGAAACTGGTCGAAGATGCCAGCAAGTACCTGGGTGAAACAGTGACGCAGGCAGTGATCACTGTACCCGCTTACTTCAACGACTCGCAGCGTCAGGCAACCAAAGACGCAGGTAAAATTGCAGGCGTGGAAGTGCTGCGGATTATCAACGAGCCAACCGCTGCCTCCTTGGCGTATGGCTTGGATAAAAAAAGTAACGAAACGATCATCGTCTTTGACTTAGGTGGCGGTACGTTTGACGTATCCATCCTGGAAGTGGGCGATGGGGTCTTTGAAGTGCTATCGACCTCTGGCGACACCCACTTGGGCGGCGATGACTTCGACAAGAAGATCGTGGATTACCTGGCAGAAGAGTTCCGTAAGGCAGAAGGTATCGACCTGCGGAAAGACAAGCAGGCACTGCAACGCCTGACCGAAGCAGCAGAAAAGGCAAAGATCGAACTCTCCAGCGTCACTCAAGCGGAAGTAAACCTACCCTTCATCACCGCGACTCAGGACGGTCCCAAGCACCTGGACACCACGCTGACTCGCCAGAAGTTTGAAGAACTCTGCGCTGATCTGATCGATCGCTGCCGTATCCCCGTTGAGAATGCCCTGCGTGATGCCAAACTTGACAAAGGCAGCATTGAAGAAGTCGTGCTGGTCGGTGGTTCCACCCGGATTCCTGCTGTGCAAGACCTGGTGAAGCGCGTTCTCGGCAAAGAGCCAAATCAGACTGTAAACCCCGATGAAGTGGTTGCTGTCGGTGCTGCTGTACAAGCAGGTGTACTGTCTGGTGAAGTCAAAGACATTCTGTTGTTGGATGTTACTCCACTGTCTCTGGGTGTGGAAACCTTGGGCGGCGTGATGACCAAAATCATCCCACGCAACACGACCATTCCTACCAAGAAGTCGGAAGTCTTCTCAACAGCAGTAGATGGTCAGAGCAATGTGGAAATCCACATTCTCCAGGGTGAGCGCGAAATGGCGAACGACAACAAAGATTTGGGTGTCTTCCGTCTTGATGGCATTCCCTCTGCGCCTCGTGGTGTACCGCAAATCGAAGTCACTTTTGACATTGACGCGAACGGTATCCTCAACGTCACTGCTAAGGATAAGGGCACGGGCAAGGAGCAGTCGATCAGCATTACAGGTGCCTCGACCTTGCCGAAAGACGATGTGGAGCGCATGGTACGCGAAGCTGAGCAAAACGCCACGGCTGACAAAGAGCGGCGTGAGAAAATCGACCTGAAAAATCAGGCAGACTCGCTGACCTACCAGGCTGAGAAGCAAATCAATGAACTGGGCGACAAAGTACCCGAAGCGGACAAGACCAAAGTTGAAGGACTCATCAAGGATCTGCGTGATGCGATCGCCAAAGAAGACTTCGACCAAATCAAGACACTGACGGGCGAACTACAACAGTCGCTCTACAGCATCAGCAGCAACCTCTATCAGCAAGCAGGTGGCGATGCAGGTGCTCCTCCTCCGGGTGGTCCTGATATGGGTGGTCCGACCCCTCCCTCCAGTGGTGCAGACGATGACGTAATCGACGCTGACTTCACTGAATCTAAGTAGGTTTAGTGGCGATCGTTGCTAAGTTGACCGCTCCTTAACATCCAGGCTGATCGAGAACGCAAACGCTAATCGATCAGCTTTTTTGTGAGAACCAGATCCCCGACTTCTTCAAGAAGTCGGGGATCTCCCTAACGCCACAGAATCTCCGCGTGATGGCGAATGTGGTCTTCGATAAAGGTGGAGATGAAATAGTAGCTATGGTCATAGCCGTCTTGCATTCGTAGCGTTAGCGGTTGTCCTGCCTTAGCGCACGCTTGCTCAAACACTTCTGGCATCAGTTGCTTTTCGAGAAACGTATCTGCCATGCCCTGATCGATCAGGATAGGATGCTGGAGTTGAGTGGTGAGAACAAGTTCGCTGGCATCGTACGATCGCCACGCCTCCTGATTAACTCCAAGGTAATTAGTAAACGCCTTTTGTCCCCAGGGCACACGTATGGGCGCGACGATCGGCGCAAACGCAGACACCGATCGATACTGCTCTGGATTTCGTAGCGCACAGACTAACGCACCATGTCCGCCCATCGAATGCCCAAAGATCCCTTGTCGATCGGCTCTAACGGGAAAATTTGCCGCAACCAATGCAGGTAACTCTTGCGTGACGTAGCTATACATTTGGTAGTGCGATCGCCACGCCTCCTCTGTTGCATCGACATAGAATCCAGCTCCGGTGCCAAAATCCCAGTCGTCATCTTCGCCCGGAATGCCAGCACCACGCGGACTGGTATCCGGTGCGACAAGAATCACGTTGTACTTTGCCGCGAACGGTTGTGCGCCTGCTTTCGTCATGAAGTTCTCTTCCGTACAGGTCAACCCCGACAGAAAATACAGCACAGGTAGGGGTTCAGACTGCGATCGGGGTGGCAAGTAGACCGCGAACTTCATCGTCCCATTGCAGGCAGATGACGGATGGCTATAGAAACCAACGGTGCCGCCAAAGCAGCGAAATTGATTTACAAGGCTAGGTGGTTGAGACATAGTTCAATCAAGTACCGACTACTGGTAGTTTCAGGTCACTTGATCGCAATTTACACCAAACCAGGCTCCTCGACGACCAATACACTCTCTCCGTTTGACTCTACAAACTGTTCCACAGCAAACCCACAGCAACAATAAAGCCCACTTTTGCTGCAGGTGAGTAAAGTGGGCTTGTTCTGCTGGTTAAAGTTTCCTACGGTAGCTGATAACGCCAGTTGACGGCACGTGGTTGAAGTGTCGGGCGGCGTAGGCTTGGAGTTGGGCTATAGATCATTCCTGGAATTTGATGTCTCCAGTTGATTGCACGAGGAGACGCAAGTTTAGCGGGGGCAGGCGTGTACTCAAATTTTTGTGCGCCATAGATCAAGTTCATATGATTCACCGTATGTGTGGGGCATTTGTCTCTGAAAACCTAATAATCAATATAGCCGCCCGTTGTGAGGATTCATTGACAAAACGCGCAATTTGATTTCCAAGCCTGGAAAATTAACGCCAAAAAGTAGCGAGAATTGCAGTAATTCAATCAAACTCTCAGGTGAAAAGAAAGGTTAACCGATGCGGAGACGGAAAGTAGAGGATCACCGATCGTGGTGAGCAGGTAGAAAGCTAAGTCAATAGAAGGCATTGGCATCAAAACTTACGGCTCCTATGACTTCATAGCCTCAAGCTCCTCAGTCATCCCATTCTTGATCCCATTCACACCGATCCTCTACGTGTCACCTGTGTTACCATCTGTTAAACTCTTGTTTCAACAGAATCACACATGGGCAAGGTTCTGGTGCTGAATGCGTCCTACGAACCGCTCAACATTACGAGCTGGCGCAGGGCAGTGGTTTTGCTAATTAAAGGCAAAGCAGAGCAGGTTGAACACAACGGCAAGTACATCTATTCTGACTTTCCTCTGCCAACAGTGATTCGGCTGCGTCACTATGTCCGCGTTCCCTACAAAGAAATTCCGCTGACCCGCCGCAACCTCCTCCATCGCGATAGTCATTCCTGCCAGTACTGTGGCTACACGGGCGATGATCTCACACTGGATCATGTCATACCTCGATCGCGTGGTGGTGGCGATTCCTGGGAAAATATTGTCACTGCCTGTGTGCGTTGCAATGTCAAGAAAGGCAATCGCACACCCAAAGAAGCCAACATGCTGCTTCAATTTGCACCCCGCAAACCCTACAGCGGTCTTTATTTTGAAGTCACCAAACATCTTAAGAATGGAGTGAATCAAGAGTGGCGTAAATACGTGATTGGTATTTAAGCGTTTGTACTGGGAGCAGAGCGAATGCTGAGCTGGAAAACACTCTAGTAACCAGTCGTGAATTTGCAGTCATTCACCATCGGTCACAAGCCCGCTCAATCTGCCAGACGATCGTCTGGCAGACGATCGTCTATAGAAGCAGAAATATAGCGTTTGGCTTATGACGTTTAGCGTTTTTTTTGCGAAGATCGAAGTAGTCTCGATCGCTTTACTCCCTCTGCTTGTGAGAGTGGTAAGACGATCGCACAGAAGCTCAGCTTCATCCACCTTTTAACCAAACATGCACGATTCGCCTCCTTCCCTTGACAATCTGGTGATGCTCACAGAAGCACACCCGCTCACGGTCGCTGCAATGCCGAACGGGGTTGAGCAGATTGCCTCACCACCAACCGTAATATCCCCTCAGCAGCCACTGCCACAACAGTCAGTGCAGCCCTTTGGCTACGATATTCCTCGTTCTTCCGAGCAAATTCATAAGGTAGAAGCCTTTCGGCAGACGTTGGAGCGGCACCGAGGCGATCGACACCTGCTGGTACTTCAGGATTTTCCTGACCCTGATGCGCTTTCGTCTGCCTGGACTTACAAGCTCATCGCTCAGAAGTACGACATCCAGTGCGACATGGTTTACGCAGGCACTCTCAGTCACCAAGAAAACATTGCGCTGGTCAAGCTAACCAACTTGCCTGTGCAGCGCCAAACACCGCAAACCCTGAAAAGCCGGGATCTATCAAAATATCAGGGCTGCGCTCTTTTAGACAATCAGGGAACCACCAGCCAACTGTTACCGTCTGTGTTGCAGGCTGGCATTCCTATTACGGTTGTTATTGATCATCACAGTATGCAGGGAGACATCAACGCCGAGTTTGTGGATATTCGTCCCTACACTCGCGCTACCGCAACCATCCTGACGCAGTATCTCCAGGCTGGGTTGCTCAAGCTTGACAGCAACACCAGCGAGCATGTGAAGTGTGCAACGGCGCTGATGCACGGCTTACGATCGGATACGAACGCGTTAAGACAGGCTGGGGAAGAGGATTTTCTGGCTGCTGCCTACTTGAGCCGTTTTTATGACGCTCAGTTGCTCAATGCCGTCCTGCAATCATCCCGATCGCGCCAGGTCATGGATGTCATTGAGCGAGCGCTCAAAAATCGCATTGTGCAAAACAACTTTTCGATCGCGGGTGTCGGTTATCTGCGCTACGACGATCGGGATGCGATTCCCCAGGCAGCGGACTTTCTCGTGACCGAAGAAAACGTCCACACGGCAGTTGTCTACGGCATTGTTCACGATGAAGACGAAGAATTGGAGGTCGTCATTGGCTCCTTACGCACCAACAAGCTAACGCTAGACCCTGATGAATTTATCAAAGAATCGTTCGGGCAGGATGCTCAAGGGCGTTTCTTCGGGGGCGGTCGATCGCAGGCAGGCGGCTTTGAAATTCCCCTCGGCTTCCTCTCCGGTTTTACTGAAAGCTCTGAATACGCCAAGATGAAATGGGGTGTCTTCGATGCTCAAGTGAAACAAAAGCTGCTGCGATTGGTTAACCCAGACCAGCACTATCCCAATGGGGTGAGTTAAGCAGAAAAGAAAGGATGAACGATAAAGGCTAAAGGATAAAAACTATGCCTGTTGTCTGTTGCAGATGACCCGCTTTACATGCCTTTGCCACTTGAGAAACAAGATTTTATAGCAGTTTGAGCCATTTTCTTAGCCTTCATCCTTTATCCTTTAGCTTTTATGTCATCCATTGATCTTTATCTCATTCGTCATGGCATTGCTGGGGAGCATGGCAGCTATGCCAACGATGATGAGCGTCCACTCACTGCTGAAGGCAAGCAAAAGACACGACAGGTTGCACAACGCCTTCATGCATTGACGTTACGGTTTGACTTGATTCTGACCAGTCCACTGGTACGGGCGCGGCAGACAGCAGACATTTTGCTGGAGGCAATGTTATCACAGACGGTGCAAGTGTCTTCGCATCTCGCTCCTGGTGGCAAGCTGGAGGAATGGCTAGAGTGGTTGCAGGATGGGCGATCGCCAGACGCTACTACCCTTGCTTTAGTTGGGCACGAACCGAATCTAAGCACCTGGGCAGAAACGCTCGTGTGGGGTGAAGCAAGAGGTGCTTTGAGCCTGAAAAAAGCGGGTGTCATTGGGTTGGCGTTACCTGAGCAGTCTCTTGTGGGCAACAGCACTTTATTTTGGCTGACCCCGCCCCGTTTTTTACGGTAAGTCCGGCTTCTACTGTAAGACGGTAGAGCAAACCAAGCCAGCAATTGATGGCACTCGAAGAAGACCGTGTTCTGAAAATATAGCTGTCGCCAAGACGCTAGGACATTGGGATCAAAAGGGGGTGGAGGCGTTGCCCCCAGCCAGCTTTCGACCTGAGCGCTCAAGCCAAAGGGGGTTTCACCCCTGCATTCCGTCCTAACAAATATGGCTGCGGCTATAAAAGAGTCAAAGCAGCAAGGTGGTGCGGCAGGGCATTAAGTGAGGAGTGAGAAGTGAATTTTGCCTTCTGACCTCTCTCCCCTTACTCCTCTTCCCTCACCTCTACCTCACCGGACATCGTCACCTCATCGGTTCGGTTCCACGACTCCACTTTGAGCAATAATCTAGATACCGTCATAGTAGGAGTTATGAGGAGGGGTATCCTAACGGCGGGTATCCCTAAGTGGAAGTGAACTTTGTGCCTAAGTGGTTACTGCCAACGTTAAGTGAAATTCTGGCGCTGAACGATCCGACCTGGATGGGTCAGTTTGAGCCGTTACCGTCTCGATCGAGCGAAACGGAGTCGCTTGGACACTACCGCTCAAACCGCTCGGCACTACAGCGAGTAAGGGCAGAGCGTGAGTGGACTGGGGCGATCGCCGCTCTTAACATCCTGCTGCAAAAAGCTGTAGTCATGGCGGAAGCGACCGACCCACAACAAGCGACACATGGGTTTGTTCTGTCAGGTCCGCTGCCAGTCCTTAGCGACCCTGCATTAATCTGCAATTTTGCGACCTGGTCACTGACCGCCAACCCGTTACACGTTGCCGCATGGCTACCGCTACAACTGCTCCCCGCGATCGAAAAAACAGTCGTGACAGGCTTAGACGCAACCACTTCAGATCCAACGGCTTCAGATGCAACCGTTTCAGAGAAACCAATCACGTCTGCTTTACCCCTACTGCCTGGTGACCCCTTGGCAGCAGAGCAATTCTGCCTGGTATTAACGCCTCAATTCAGCCTGGTCTTGGTCTTAGGAGAATCGCTACAGAGCGCGCCTTCGTTTATGTTTTCGTTTGTACCAGAAGTGGTACAGCAAGCGTGGAACGCGATTCGCCCCCGTATTTTGCTCATGAATGCTGACCAGATCGAACAGTTGGATGCCTTAGCGGAGCAATTTGTACCTGTAGCACCTGACTACGCAACGGTGATGCAATTCAGTCGTTTGATGCTGGCACATCTGCCAGAACCGCTGGAAGAAATACGTCCTGAAAAAGCTGACGGTCAGCACAATATCGCGTCTAAGCAAGAAGTGGTAAAGCACGGTCAAGCATCGCCAAAGCGCAGAGACGCGACAACGCAAGCTCTGATTGACTCAACACCGTATCCTCCGCTGCCTTCGCCTCACCCTACCACTCCAGATGTTGAACTCTTACAGGCACTTGCCCACGAGATTCGCACACCTCTCACGACCATTCGTACCCTCACGCGATCGCTGCTCAAGCGTACGGATCTCCCTCCCGATGCGTTGAAGCGTCTGAGCATTATCGATCGTGAATGCAGCGAACAAATCGATCGCTTTGGCTTAATCTTTCGGGCTGTTGAACTACAAACGTCGCCCGCTCACCACGACAAGATGTCGCTGACACGCACATCGCTGGCGCAGATGTTCCAGCAAAGCATTCCCCGTTGGCAGCAGCAGGCGAGCCAGCGACAGCTCACTCTAGATGTTGTGCTTCCACCCCAGATGCCGACTGTTGTTAGCGATCCGACGATGCTAGACCAGGTCCTTACCAGCCTTATTGAACGCTTCACACGTAGCCTTCCGGGCGGTAGTCATATTCAAGTCGAAGTGATGCTGGCGGGCGATCAACTTAAGGTGCAGCTCCAATCCGAGCCAGATGCAGCGGTTGCCGCTCGACAGCATCACCGACCCCTGCTGCGATCGCTCGGACAGCTACTCATGTTTCAACCAGAGACGGGCAGCCTTAGCCTTAATCTCGCTGTGACAAAAAGCCTCTTTCAAGCATTGGGTGGCAAGCTCGTCGTGCGCGATCGACCGCAGCAAGGCGAGGTGATGACGGTATTTTTACCGCTAGAAGCAAGCAGTATAGAAATGCTGGATGTGTGACGCGATCGCTTTAACCAAGACCCCCAACTGTTTAAGAAAGTAGGGTCTTTAGAGGATGTTTGAAAAGTCCAATTCTTTGTAGCGTTGGCGGCTGGAGTCGCGGTTTTAATTGCCAGATTACTTTGAAGACAACCTCTTAGGATTGCTGGAGAAGAATGATTAAGCATTTGAAGGTCATCTAAAACCTATTCGATGACTAAAGTATTCGACGACTAAAACGCGACTGCGAAAATGCCTGGATTGAGGTTCTGATTTCACTCCAACAGTCTCTCAAAGTGACTGGTTACGGCAGTTTTTTATCATTGGTCGTATCTGCTTATCAACAAAAAGTCTAGGCAATCTGTTGCTGCCTAGACTTTCAGTTAATAAGCCTGAACGATGATTACGTCATGCTCTAGTCAATGACTTTCTTAACGTTATCTTTCACATCTTCGACGGTATGCCGACCTTCCGCTTCTGCTTGCTTTGCCTGCCCTTCAGCTTTGGTTTGAGGATCGCCAGTGACATCGCCAACTGCTTCTTGAATTTTGCCTTCAATGTTTTTAGCAGTTGCCTTAACTCTATCTTCTAGACTCATGATGATCTCCTTGGTTAATGTTAGAAAAATGCCGTTGGCTTCAGGAGACTGTGTTGTTCGCCTCACTATCTCAGCACACTAATAATTTACCAGGGGTGACTGGTTCTACTGTCCCTCTCTGGAGATAAATAAACATCATTCAGACAAACCGAAAGAGAGAGCATCGGAGATTGCATCCCGCTACTGTAGCTTTTTAACCAGGCAACATTAACGCAATGCCAACGGAGAGTTTAGCGTCAACGTGAGGTCAGTATTGGGGTTAACTACCACTACATCCGCTCGTTTTTTGCCAAAGATCAACCCGCCTAAAGCACCCGCTCCGCCCCCAATCAAGATTTTGCCAAGAGTGATGCGTTTTTTGCCTGTGACTCCAGAAATGATTGTGGCAGCACCAGCACCGATCGCAGCCCCCTTCAAAACCGCATCTGTATTCGTGCCAGGAACAATCTCCTGTGTTTTGGTCACAACCTCAGATGTCGCATCAATTGGCACCACTGTTCCGTCCGTCAAGGTGATCTCTTGACCATAAAACTGGGAGCCACCATCTACAGGTCTGAGTTCGCCTCTAATCTGGCTACCCGATCGCACCAGGATTTCACCAGAAGAAGAACGAATATTTCTAGCAAGCAGCAGCGTTAGAGGGCTGGTTTCGGTGGGCGAGACCACGACCTTTTCAGCGCCATCGTAGCGAATCGGCAGCCTTGTGCCCGCTGGAATCTCAACCCGACGGGGAGACTGTTGCGAAGGAAAGAGCTGCGCCACGGTATAAGGAGCCGGGTTAGCAGTGGCGCTAGTGGCGATCGTCAGCGGTGCGATCGCGCTTGAACCCATACCCAAAGCAAGTACAAGAGCCGTCTTAGACTGCCATCGACTAAAGTTAACCATAAGGGATCACCCCAAAATATGTGTGCCGGATGCTTTCTAGACTCGGTGAGAAATTAAAAGGTTCCAGAGGGGAGTGGGGAGTAGGGAGTAGGGAGTGGGGAGTGGGGAGTGAAGTAGAAGATGTAAGGTTTGTGATATCCACTTTAGCCTTTAGCCTCCTTCTACCGTCCCTTCAGCCGTCTCAGCAGCCAGTCAAGCCGAGTTTCCGCCAGAGCCACGTTGTCTTTTGCATCCCGCGTCAGGTCATCTCTCGTCAGGTCGGTCATTTCAAACTGGTTGTTGCTGCCATAGCCGAGTTGATTGACGGTTACACGCAGTCGATTGGAAAGAAAAATAGCGAGCGCGCGATAAAACCGGGAAGCAAAGCCGACATCTTGACGAAGTTTGGTCGCAAGCTGTTCTCTTGGGAGAGAGAGGACGAGTGATAGTTGGGTCGCAGTAACGGTTGCAGAGGGCGGACGCGTGTCGATGAACGACATTTCGCCAACGACATCACCACTGGTCAGTTTGGCAATTTCACGATCGCCCATTGCCGCAACTGAAACGCTTAGCGTCCCTTCCAGCAAAATATAGAGAGTGTCGATCGGTTGCCCTTCGTGAATCAGCACTGTTCCGGCAAGAACGTCTTGTCGAACGGCTGTTTCAATTACCCAGTCAATGTCATCGTCATCCAGTTCGCCCAGGATGAACAGAACTTTCTTCATGCGTTTGCGCTCTGCCTCATGCTACCAGGATAGTCTGTTCGTCCGGAGACACCCTGATCTGTTTACCGTTGTACTCGAAGATGAGACTGGCTGGATCGGCGCTAACGCAAAATTCTTAAGAAGCTTGCTCAAGGCTAGATTTATCTGTAAGTAAACTTCATAAAGCGGTACTATTCACCATGCAAGTCAATCACCGCAAGAATGCTTGTACAGCTTGTGCAAATGCTGCTGCGTCCTCAAGATGGATGGCGTGACCGCAGCCAGGAATGACGTGTAGTTGAGCCGCTGAGCAGACAGCAGTCATCGCTTGATTAAGTGTGCAAAACTTGCGATCGTCCCCTCCCACCAGTAGTAAAAGCGGTTGCGCGTGCCGTTGCAGCGGTTCCCAAAGTGAGGGTTGCAAGCCTGTACTCAGAAAGCGCAGTGCTTTTGCTAGCTCCGACGGACGATTGCGCGATCGCTGCTCTTGGATTTGAAGAAAAGCAGAATGGTGTCGCAACGTCTGAAATAACGGTTGGCTGTACCAATCGGACAGAAAGGAGGAAAAATCGGCTTCAAGCTGCTCTGCCAGGTTGCGATCGTGCTGTAGTCGTGCCCTCCGTTCCGCCTCGGTTCGCAAACCAGGGGACGCGGACTCTAGCACCACTTTAGGAAAACGTTGGGGAAAGTGCAGTGCCAGATAGAGTGCCAAGCGCCCACCCATTGAGTAGCCGACGAGAAAGCAGCGAGAAAGCTGCAATTCATCCAGCCAGGACACGATCGCGCTGGCAGTTTGAGGCATGGTGTAGAGATCAGCTTCACCGTTCACCACCGTCTGCCCATGACCAGGCAAATCAACGGCGAGACAGCAAAATTGGTTGACCAGGTGGGCGATCGCCCTGTCAAAATCGGCACCACTGCCCAGAAAACCATGCAAAAATAGCACCACTGGCAACTCACGACTGCCGTGAGAAACATAATGAAACTGATACCCCATTATTCGTTCTTACCTTTAGCCTTTAGTCCTTAGCCTCTTACCTTCGATCGCGATGAGTTTGATCCACCTACCAGAGGGTTCGTCTACGCCCTCACTCCTGCAAACGCTGGCGCTGGTTTCAGACCCGATCGGTTTTTTGGATCGCTGCGCCCAGCGCTATGGTGATACGTTTACGACGCGTGTGTTGGGTTGGCAGTCGCCACCTGTCGTCTTTTTTGGCGATCCAGCCGCGATCGCGCAGATTTTTACGGCTCCCAGTGGTCGGTTTGAGTTGGGCAAAGTAACCCACGTGTTTCGACCGCTTACAGGCGATCGGTCTCTTATTATGCTGGATGGCGATCGACACCAGCGGCAACGGCAGCTTTTGATGCCACCGCTACATGGCGATCGAATGCGAACCTACGGTCAACTCATCTGTGACATTACCCGCCAGGTCATAGCCGACTGGACGCTGCATCAACCGTTCTCCATTCGAGTCTCCACGTCCGAAATCTCCCTTCAGGTGATCTTGCGCGTTGTCTTCGGCATGACTCCGGGGAGTCGGTATCAGCAGCTCAAGCAACTGCTGCATTCCCTATTAGAATCCATTACCTCGTCCCTTTACTCCAGTCAATTTTTCTTCCCGTTGTTGCAGCAAAATTTGGGGCGTTGGAGTCCGTGGGGCGCGTTTTTGCGACAGCAGCAGCAAATTGATGCGCTGGTCTATGCCGAAATTCAAGAGCGTCGGGCAAAGTTTGATCCATCCCGTGAGGATGTGCTGACGCTGCTGCTATCTGCCCGTGATGAAGTGGGGCAAGGAATGACCGATGAGGAATTGCGCGATCAGTTGATGACGCTGTTACTGTTAGGGCACGAAACGACCGCATCAGCTCTGTCATGGGCATTTTATTGGGTGCATGAAGAGCGATCGGTGCTAGAGCAACTGCGGCACGAGCTAGAAACAGTGGGCACCGAAGCAGACCCCGATCGCCTGGCACAACTGCCCTACCTCACTGCCGTTTGCAAAGAGTCGCTGCGGATTTACCCGATCGCCCTGATTTCCCAACCGCGCAAGGTTAAAGAAGCGATAGAAATTGGGAACCACACCTTCAACCCTGGCACAATTCTGATTCCTTGCATCTATCTGGCACATCGTCGCGCTCAAACTTATCCCAACCCAGAGCAGTTTCAGCCAGACCGTTTTCTCCACCAAAAATTTTCTCCCTCCGAGTTTATGCCCTTTGGCGGCGGGGCACGGAGTTGCATTGGTGCGGCATTTTCGCTGTATGAGATGAAGCTAGTGCTGGCAACCGTTCTGTCCTGCTATGACCTGGTGGCGACAACGCAGGGAACCGTTAAACCATCACGGCGCGGCATTACCTTTGTCCCGTCTCAAAATTTTCGGCTCAGCGCGATCGCCCAACGCAGCCATATCAGTATGGTAAAAGCTGGCGTTTGAAGTACAGTCTGCGTAGCGATCGACCGATTGACTCAATCAGTTAAGGTCGATTGGCTAATCCTCTGGATCGCCGATCATGTTGGGGCTAATCAGCGTGATGTCAAATTCATCGGGAGGCACTGTCATAATCGCGTCTCGTTTCAGCAAATAATAGATCGCACGCACTTGCGGTCCAAAGACAACCTCATCCTCATTTTGCAGATCGTGCGCTTGAAGCTTGCGCCCATTCACTAGCAGACCATTGGCGCTGGACTTGCCTTTAAGATTACCGTCCACGATGCGGTAATAGTAGGTGCCATTATCGTTAAGAAGCTGTACCAGTGTGGCATGACGGCGTGAAACAAATTGAGAAACGAGGCGAATATCGCATTTTGGGTCTCTGCCGATCGAATAGACGGGACCATCCAGGACAAATTCGCGCCGTCCTTTGTCGTCTTCAATAATCAGCAAATGGTTTTGATGCGGTTCTGAAGGCATTGAACAATACGTGACGTGATTGAGTCGAAGTGGTGGTTGAGTCGGATCACTGACCGTTAAGCAAATTCACTCTACTTCCAGCCAGCTTAGTCGATGCAAGGCGATAATCAGCAGTTCGTAACAAACTTGACAGACCTGATTTTGCCATCATAACGTCTGCAGTAAAACTCATGACAAGCAGCCGCCAATCAGAGTATGCCCCAATTGTCAAGCAAAAGACTAAACGCGTTTAGTCTAGCCTCTACGAAGGTTTCATCAAGGCTTGCTATTGCCTATGCCCAGCAATCAGTCGGGGAGGCGCTTGCGTCTTAACTTCAAGAGGGATCGACGTGGCTGTTGCCTCTGCAAAGAAGCGGGTAAGTTCAGCGATCGGCGCTTCTGCCTGCTTGCATCAGTGTCACTGATCATCCCTGGGCTAATCAACGTAATGTCAAATTCGTCACAGGGCACAGTGACAACGGCATCACGCTGACACAGATAGTAAATAGCGCGTACTTGCGGTCCAAAGACAACCTCGTCTTCATTTTGCAAGTTGTGCTTGCGAAGACGATACCCATTCACTAGAAACCCGTTTGAGCTTCGTCTGCCTTCCAAATCGCCGTCAACAATGCGGTAGCTGAAAGTGCCATCGCCATTTGGCAAACGCAACAAAGTAGCATGGCGGCGGGAGACAAACAAAGACTCCAGGCAAATATCGCAGGTTGGATCTCTGCCGATCGCGTACTCGGACTCTTCCAGCACGACGCTGCGCCGTCCATTATCGTCTTCAACGATCAGCAAGTGGCTTTGGTGAGGTTCTGAGGACATGAGACCCTAGAAAGCTGTTGGTTTACTTGATACAGACAATGCAGACACAAGCTTTACCGAGGCTACAACAAACTACCTGGCGGTTCCAGGTCGCTTCAATGCAGGAAAGGTGAGATACAGCAACAGGGAATTGGTCACGACACTAACGGAACTAAATGCCATCATAGCGCCTGCCGCCGCCGGACTGAGCAAAAAATTAGCCGTTGGCAATAACAATCCCGCTGCCAGAGGGATACCCAAAATATTGTAAACGAACGCCCAGAAAAGGTTCTGACGGATTTTGTTGAACGTTGCCTTGCTCAACCGCATGGACTCCACCACATCAGTCAGCCGATCGCGCATGAGGATAATGCCTGCCGTTTCCACAGCGACATCAGTGCCAGAGTGCATGGCAATCCCAACATCTGCTTGAGCCAGGGCTGGCGAGTCGTTGATGCCATCGCCAACCATCGCAATCTTGTGCCCCTGCGCTTGCAGTTGAGCGATCGCCTGTGCTTTGCCATCAGGTAGCCTGTTCGCCAGAATGTTCTCTGGCTCGAGTTGCAGCGGTTGAGTGATCGCAGCGGCTGTCTCAGGTCGATCGCCCGTCAGCAGCATGACCTTAAGACCCATCTGCTTCAAGGCGGCAATGGCTTCGACAGCATCCAGTCGAAGGGTATCTGTCACCGCGATTAGCCCTACCAGACGACCATTCACGGCTACATACACAACTGTCTTGCCAACGTCAAGTAAGTCTTGCATTCCTGCCGCATCGTTAGCCAACACACCGTTCTGTGCCAGCCACTCTTGAGTGCCGATCGCAACGGATACCGTCTCCGTAGCTGCCTCTGTTGGCACGGTCACGATCGCTGCAACACCCAACCCTGGTGCGGTAACAAAGTCTCTCGCAGGCAATAACGAAAGCGCTTCCTGCTGTGCCTGCTGCTGAATTGCGATCGCCAGCGGATGGCGTGTGCCGCTCTCGACGCTGGCAGCCAGTTGGAGGAGGAGTGAGGGGGTGAGGGAGGAAGGGAGGGGGTGAGGGGGTGAGGGGGTGAGGGGGTGATGAGCGATTTCGAGTTGATCCTGACCGCTGACTGCTGACCGCTGACCGCTGACCGCTGACCCATCGCTTTCAAGCAAAATACAGTCTGTCACAACGGGCTTACCTGTAGTGAGCGTACCCGTTTTGTCAAAAATAATCGTGTCTAGCTGGTGGACGCGCTCTAAGATATCGCCACCGCGAATGAGTAATCCCCGTTCTGCACCAATGCCGGAGCCAACGAGAATGGCGGTAGGTGTAGCAAGACCAAGGGCGCAAGGGCAAGCCACGACGAGAACCGCGATCGCGAGTTTGAGGCTGAGAACTAAGGGTGAGGAGTGAGGGGTGAGGGGTGAGGAGTGAGCCATTGTGTGCCCAGCGCTCATTGCCCAGTGCCCAGTCTGCATCAGAGCGTCGCCCCAAAGGTGACTGCCGATGAAGTACCAGAACAGGAAGGTAAGCGCCGCGATCGCCATCACTCCATAAGTGAAGTAGCCAGCGACGGTATCTGCCAGGTTTTGAATGGGTGCCTTGCGGGTTTGAGCGGCTTCTACCAGGGCAATAATTTGTGCCAGCGTGGTTTCGTTGCCAGTACGGGTCGCACGGAGGGCGATCGTGCCCGTCTGGTTCAACGTTCCTGCTGTGACCAAATCTCCAGGCTGCTTCAAAACGGGCAGCGGCTCACCCGTTAGCATCGACTCGTCCACAGTCGTTTGCCCGATCACCACTTCGCCATCAACGGGAATTTTGTCTCCTGGCAACACTTGCAGCCATTCGCCTAAACGGACGCGATCGGCAGGAATTTCGATGCAGTCTGAGGTGTGGGGTGTGGGGTGTGGGGTGTGGGGTGTGGGGTGTGGGGTGTGGGGCTTGTGAACGTTCTCCCCCTGCTCCCCCTGCTCCCCCCTCACCTTCATCAACCGCGCCACGGTTGGTTGGAGCGCTAGCAACGTTTGAAACGCGCTGGCAGCACGATTTTTCGCTTGCTGTTCCAGGGTGCGACCGAGCAAGATGAAGCCAACGAGCATGACAGGTTCATCAAAGAAGCACTCCCAACCCAATTGCGGCACGAGTAAGGCGATCAGGCTGGTGAGGTAGGCAGTCAGCGTCCCCATGCTGACCAGCGTATTCATGTTAGGGGCGTTGCGTCGCAGTCCGCGCCAGCCATCAACGAGCATCGATCGCCCCGGTACCAAAAGTGCAACCGTTGCCAGACCGCAGTGGAACCAAATGTTCGTTAAACCCAGGCTCGTTAGACCGGGAACACTGAATCCACTCATCTGGTCGAGGTGTCCGATGCCAGAGAGAAGGAGGAGCAGTGTTGCGATCGCCAACCGCCAAAGCTGACGCTGCGCCTCTACACGCCGCAGTGTTTGAAGATCCAGGCGATCGCTTGTTTGTGAGTCCACCTCATCAAGATCACGCGCAGACAAGCGAAGCTGAGCCGGAAAGCCTGCTTCGGTTAATGCCGCTGCTAAAACCGATGGTTCGAGGGTGTCGCTCTCATACTCAACGGTTGCCACTTCTGTTGCCAGGTTTACCGTTGCCGTCACGACTCCTTGACACTGTTTCAATGCCTGCTCGACGGTTCGCACGCAGCCAGCGCATTGCATCCCAGTGACATCAAGGGTGGCATTTTCTAGAGTGGGTGCAGCGATCGCTTGGGTTGGGCGATCGATCGCTGACAGGGTTAGTTTCGTAGCGTCTAAAACCAATGGGACTTCCACAAGGATCTACAGGGTTCTTTCTTGAGAGTAGATGAAGTGGAAGGTGATTGGTCAAAAAACATCAACTTTCTTTAAGCCAACTGACGCATTTTGACCAAACCCTCGGAGGTTTAAGCGACTGGCTTGGTGACGATGCCTGGTTAAAACCTCCGAGGTTTGCATAGGTTCTAGATTGTCATCAGCCTCTAAAGATCAGAGCTAGTAGACGGTAAGCCGACAATATCCGCGTAGGCTGCCGCGATCGCGCCCACCGAAAGTGGAATGGTGACCAGCAAGCCAACCCCTAAAAGCAAAGCACCAGCAAAGTTGATTAATACCAGGACAAACGCAAAGCCGAAGAAGGAAAACCAATTTTTGGAAATCAGCTTGCGGCTAAACTCCATTGCATCCCAGAAGTTCATCTTTTTTTCGAGCACCAGCGGCAGTGCAAAGGTGTAGGCAACCGCCAGATAAATGCCAGGAATAATCAACAGCAGGAAACCCAGACCGATCAGCACTCCAGAAACCAGGCTTACCAGAAACAACGGCAGGTAATTGTTAAAGCCTCTAAAGAAATCACCAAACGCTGTTTCGCGGTGACGCAATACTTTGAATGCAACAATCAAAAAGCCTGCGTTCAGAGGACCAGAGATTAAGAGACTAATCAGCGAGCCAACGGGAGAGGCAGATTCATTGATTTTTGCCAGTGCGATGTTGATGAGAAATAAGACGATCGTAAAGCCAACAAAGCCGCCAGCATTCTTTTTGAAGGTTTCCCAACCGCTGCCAACGTACTCTCCAATCTTGACTGTGTAGCTTTTTTGAAGCAGACCTTCCAGACTATTTGATCCGTAGCTCTCCATTGCTGATATCTCCAAAATGTACAAGTGATGCTCTTTTTCAACCAACACTAAAAATAGCTTTTAGAATGTTGTACACGTCAGTTTCCAAGCAAGCTAACGCAAACTAGCTTAAATCCATCATTAATTTACTCGTCGAAATTGTTAAATGGAGGAATTCCCAGAAAACTTAACTCAATTAATGTTCGTCAGAAACAACTTTTAGAGACAACTGATGTCGAAGGCAGCTCTCAAGCTAGTGAAAGGCAGGAGCGTGTCCTGTCGTCACTGAGATGGAGCTTTCAGGGGTTGTGATGGTTACCGCTGTCGCTTAACACATCCTACAAAAGCTGAGATGGAGTGATTCGATCGCCTCTTTTGTCGATCGCAGCTATTGTCACGCCATAACAAGCTTGAACAGTAGTTCAGCACCTGCAAGGAGCAATCAGGACAATCCACTCAGTATTGAGTGCCAAATGGACTAACGGTTGCAACATCAGCGGCACCAGGTGAGCCAGATGACGCAAGTTGAGCCATCTGCGCCTGCTGGATGCACTTAGTAATCACCCATTGCTGACGTAACCAACAGTAGAATGCCTGTAGTTAACAAAAGTTTATCTTTACCTCAAATTTTGTGGCTACTGTGAGCTGCTGCCCAACACATACAGGCTCAGCAATGTGCCACTGTTCCATAAGCTGTGTAGCAGCATGGACGAGAGAAGATTGCGCGATCGCGAGTAGACAAAGCCCAGCACCATCCCCAATACCATGAGTGGCAACACTTCTGAAAGGCTGAGGTGTGCCAGGGCAAAAATAAAGCTGCTGAGGGTAATTGCGCCCCAAACGGGCATGTAGCGGGTCAGAGAAGGCAGCAAAAAGCCACGAAACAGAATTTCTTCAAAAATGGGCGCGGCGATCGCGGCGGTCACGCAAAAGATCGCAAAAGCGACCTGATCTTTACCTTCCAGGGCGATCGGCAAGATGGGATTGCTGCCGCCTTGCCCCTGCCAAATTTTTTGGTTCAGCAACGAGATCAAAATCACCAGTGGCAGCGCTGCGAAATAGCCACCGATGCCCCACAGCACCCATCTGCTCCGCAGCTTGACCTGAAACCAGCCCTCGGGAAGCGGTAAGAATGCTCTGATCGAAACGTACAGCACCATCAAGCCACCAGCAGCCAGCAGCAAGTAGTTCGCCAGGATGTAGAAGGCTCTGGCACGTTCACTTAACCCGGCAGGGTTAAAGCCCGATGCCTGCTGCAATATGCCCAGCACCAGCGGCAGTAGAATTTGTCCGACCAGGAAAAAGCCGAAAATTAAGACCTGCCAGACGATTTCCCCATCCCAGGGCACTGTCCAGGGTGCGATGCTCTCTGGTGCAAGGAGGGATTGCTTACGGCGCACTACCCACTGACCGGCGAGGAAGAGCAGGATGATCACACCAATAAAGCCACTAACGGTAGGAATGCCGCCCACGATCGCCAGATTGGTTAATGCCCGTTCTGCCGTCTCCTGTTGTGCTGCCCGCAGTTCTGTCAGCGCCTCTGGTCGTTGTTGGAGTTGGTAAAGCTTGACGAGCGATCGATAGCGAAACCAGCTATCCAGATTTTGCTTCAGTGACGGTTCTGCATCAGGCAAGAGTTGTGGGGGATCGCTCCAGAGTCCTACCAGCACACCAGCCGTTTTGCTTAAGGGTTCCAGACTGGCGTTACCGTCGGTTTGCTGAATGGCATCTGCCCATTTTTTTTGTGCGTTGGCAACCTGCCCCTGCTCCACCTGAAGGACACCCAGCCTTAGATCGAGTTCAGTCCTCAAGCGCTCTAGTGTCGGCACCGATGCCTTTAGTGAAGGATCGGCAGTCGGCGAGGCAAGCAACACCTGAGTCCGTTCCAGATTTTTTTGTGTAGCCTGCCGCAGCTCTTCGTACTGCTTCGTCGCACCCTTGACGGGTTCACCGCCAATGATCCCCTTCCGAACTGACACCAAACCTGGATCATCGCCCTGCCATTCCGTTGCCTGTAGCACCAGGTTGGTTTGGTACAGCTCTAGCCGACTCTGGAACTGGGGTTGACTCCAGCTTGCCAGCAAATCTTGACCGATGAGGGCGATCGCCAAGATCGTCAAGATCACCAACACTACCCGCTTAATGGTCATGAACTCTCCAAACATAGCTATCAGCCGTCAGCTATCAGCCAGCAGCTACAGCACGACTAGAACCACTGCACTGTAAACAAGAATCATAGATCCCGTAGAACGATTGTCGCTTAGATAGGGCAAAGGCTGTGCGCCAGACGGGGTAAAATTCTTCAGGAGCACTCACTGGAGGACAAACCTCTGACTACCCGCATCATCCTCGTCCGCCACGGCGAGAGTAGCTTTAACGTTGAACGACGAGTGCAGGGTCACGGCGACAAATCTACCCTCACCGAAACTGGGCAACTGTCTGCCGATCGCGTGGGCATCGCCCTGAGCGATCTTGCCTTTGATGCGGTGTATTGCAGTCCGCTACGACGGGCAAAGGATACTGCCGATCGCATTTTGGTTCGCTTGAAGCAACCACCTGCAAAACCCCTGCAAACCACGGACAACCTGAAGGAAATCAACCTGACCGCGTGGGAAGGCAGACTGTTTAAGGACATTGCCGAGCAAGACCCAGAGGGCTACCGTGACTGGCAAACCCAGCCGCACAAGCTCAAGATGCCCATGTCTGAAGTGGCTGGAGCGGCGGACTATTACCCGGTGCCAGCGCTGTTTGAGCAAGCCGCTACCTTTTGGCGAGAAATTCTACCGCATCATGTAGGGCAAACTGTTCTGTTGGTTGCCCACAGCGGCATTAATCGGGCGTTGATTAGCACCGCGATCGGGCTGTCGAGCGATCGCTACCAGTCGGTGCATCAGTCCAACTGCGGCATCAGCGTTTTGAACTTTGCAGGCGGCTTTGGGGAAGCGGTACAAATCGAGTCGCTCAACCTGACTGCTCATTTGGACGAGCCGTTACCAAAGCCTAGAAAAGGACAGCAGGGAGCGCGCTTTCTGCTGGTGCGTCACGGCGAAACGGATTGGAATCGTGAAAAGCGGTTTCAGGGTCAAATCGACGTACCGCTGAACGAAAATGGACGCGCACAGTCGCTACAGGCGGCTGAGTTTCTCAAAGCGATCCCCATTCATTACGCCGTCACTAGCCCGATGCTGCGTCCGAAAGAAACTGCTGAGATTATTCTCCAACACCATCCCAATGTGCCGTTGGCGTTGGAGGACAACCTGAAAGAGATCAGCCATGGGCTTTGGGAAGGCAAGCTAGAAGCAGAGATTGAAGCGGGGTATCCCGGTACGCTGCACCAATGGCAACGATCGCCCGAAACGGTGCAGATGCCTGATGGCGAAAACCTCCAACAAGTATGGGATCGTGCGATCGCAGCGTGGGACAGCATTGTGCAAACCGCTGCCAGCCGCCCCGACCCAGGAACCACTCTGGTCGTTGCCCACGACGCAGTGAATAAGGCAATTCTCTGCTATGTCCTCGGTCTTGGAGCAGAGCATTTCTGGAACTTCAAGCAGGGCAACGGAGCCGTGAGCGTCATCGACTATGCCCAAACGTCTGCTATCCAGCCTGTTCTGATGGCGATGAATATTACCGTTCACCTGTCGGGCAGTATTTTCGACAAGACGGCGGCGGGGGCGCTTTAAGAGAGGAGGCGGAGGGCAGAAGGCGGAGGGCAGAAGGCAGAGGGCAGAAGGCGGAGGGCAGAAGGCAGAAGCTAATACACCTCACACCTCACACCTCACTTCCGCGAAGAGGTAGAGGGCAGAAAGTAAAAGATAAAGGTACTCTCTCCAAGCTTGGCTGTCCGACCTCTAAGCTCAACTGTCCAAGTCTAAAGCTCACTCGTCTGAGTCTAAAGCTCACTCGTCTGAGTCTAAAGCTCA